>CAYRYD010000021.1:0-88456 GCA_964428345.1 uncultured Saprospiraceae bacterium
CGAATAATTTTGGTAGCTGAGATCCAGTAGTGCCGGTCTCCTGACCGGCGACAGTGAAGCGCCCTGGAATAACCGGACAGAGTTCGGGTCTGGTCTGGAATTTCACCTGCGATTAAAATCGCCGCTCCATGGGTGTATCACAAAAAAAATTATTCATCCCTGCAACCAATGCCCTCTATCGTCGTCCATATGGATAGTCCTATTTGTTTCATTAAAAATTGCTCAACTATGATAAACAGATTGACACCCCTCATCGCTTTGTGGCTGGCAGCAGGTACGGCTGGTTTTTCGGCGGTTTCTCCAGACCATAATGACAGGAAGGCCTATCCTCTGGAAACGTATGACGAATTAATCCTGAACGGCGCCTTTGAAGTATTTGTGCACCAGGGCGACCGGGAAGAAGTGATTCTCGAAGGTCCGGAGGATCTGATTGAGTCGATCAAAGTAAGGCAGCATGGATCACGGGTGGTTGTCGGAGATAAACCTTACCATCAAAAATGGCTGAAGAAAATCACCGTTAATGTCTACTTCCGGAATATCCAAAAGCTGGAAATCAACGGGATCAGCCGGCTGGAATGCCGCACCCCCATTAGTACCGGTCATCTCCGGCTTTACTGTAACGGTATTCGTAATGTCGAATTTGAACTGCATGCCGATGATCTGGTCGCAACCTTCGATGGTATTGGCAGCACCTATTTGTCAGGTATGGCTGGTACCGCCGATATCGAGTGTGCCGGCGTTGGAAATCTGTATGCTGCTGATCTGAAAGTAGAGAAACTCCGTTTTGAAAGTGCCGGTATCGGCAAGGCTGAAATCCATGCGGTGAAAGAGTTGTACGTTGATGCCACCGGGATCGGCAGTGTGCGTTATACCGGTAATCCGGAAGTAAAATCGATTAACCGGGGTGGGATTGGCAGCGTACGGTCGATGTGGTAGTTGACCCGGCCTGCTACAGTTCGGCTGTGATCTGGCTATCCAGTGGCTGGACCGCCGTCGCGTAAAATTTGACCGTACCATCCGGTTTGACCAGGTATTTACAAAAATTCCAGGAGGGTTCCTTCCCGGTTTTTTCAGCCAGCCAGGTGTAGAGCGGATCCCGGTTATTACCTTTCACGGAGATTTTTTCAAACATCTGGAAAGTCACCCCGTAATTTTTTTCACAAAACTGGGCGATCTCGGAATTGCTTCCCGGTTCCTGGCCACCAAAATTGTTGGCTGGAAAACCCAGGATGGTAAGTTTATCCCCATACTTTTCATGCAGTTCCTGCAGTTGGGCGTATTGGGGAGTAGAGCCGCACTGGGAAGCCGTATTGACGATCAGCAGTGTCTTGCCCTCGTACTTCGAAAAGTCGATGAGCTCACCGTCGATCGATTTCTTTTGAAAATCATATAGAGAACCGGGTTGCATGATTATTAAGCTGGTTATGATGAATAATATGAGCATGGCTTTTTTTAGATCCAAACTAGAAAAACGGAAAATTGTTCACCAGGATTGCAGGATTGAATTTTAGTCATCAGTGATCTGATTCCAGGGCTTAAGGGGTTGAACAAAGGATTTAATGGCTTTACTCTTGTTTTTAATTCATTACTCATTATTTCAGGTTTCCTGGTACCTTCTATAAAATGGCAAAATAACATGACAAGAGAAATTCGTCGTAACGTCATCACCTACATCGGGTTCCTCTATATTGCCGGAATAGGAATCTATTACGGCCAGGCCATTGAACCGCATTATCCTTCTCTGCGGGTCTGGGAATTAACCAACCTTCTGATGATGTCTGTTGGGTTGCCATTCCTCTTTCTTCAGCAAAATGCCAGACTTCCGGATTTCTGGCAGGATGATATTTCACTGAAAGACCGGATCCTGTATCCTGTTTTAATCGGTATGGTTTTCGGACTGCTCGATATCCTGGTATTCCAGGTCATTCTGCATCCCCAACCCTATACTGAATTACCTCCTTTCCTGCAACCGTTTCCGTACTCGGTTTTTCTGTATTTTTCCGGTGCCCTTGAAGTCGAAGTGCTTTACCGGCTGATACCGCTGACCCTGATATTATTATGGGGAAGCTGGTTTAAATCCGGAAAATATTACACCGTAATTTTTTGGATTGGAGCTATACTGACCGCCCTCCGTGAACCCCTCGAACAACTTCCCGATGGAAATCTTCCTCTGATCATGTATTCACTGATAACCGGCTTTTTGATGAATCTTCTCCAGGCCATCTGGTATAAGAGATCCGGATTTCTCGCCTCCTTGTTTATCCGGCTTGGTCACTATCTGTTATGGCATATTTTATTGGGGATTTATGTGGAAAACGGTATCAGATAGCTGTTGATCAGTGACCGGTCACCGCGAAGATTAAAAATGATGGTTCAGTTGAACATCTGGCATAGGAAAAAGGGTATTTTCACCAGAAATCTTACAAAAGAAGTCCAATGATAAATACCTGCCGATTACTTTGCATCCTGTTGCCCCTCTTTGTTTTACTGTTTTCCACCCATTCCTGTGCACCGGAAGGGGCTGAAACAGCGGTTACTTCGATGATTCCGGAGCATTACACCCGGCATTGCGCCAGCTGCCATGGCGCCGATATGCGGGGTGAGATCGCCCAGAGCCTGCTCGACGGGTCCTGGCAGTTTGGGTCAAGGCGGAACGATATTTTCCGGTCCGTCAAATTTGGCCATCCACATCACGGCATGCCCTCCTGGGCTGCGGTCCTGGCCGACGAAGAGATCGATACACTGGTAGGTTTTTTACTCAAGGAAGAAGCGCGGCTGGGCGTCATGCGACCACCCCTGCCGACAAAGCTGGAGACCCAGGACTATATGATCAATGTAGAGGTAGTCACCGAAGGACTGACATCGCCCTGGGCCCTGCAGTTTTTAAATCAGGATCGGGCTCTGATCACCGAGCAGGGCGGCAAGCTGCGGATTTGGGAAAACGGGCAGGTGCTGCCGGACACCGTGGCCGGAATTCCTCGGGTGCGTACCGGTGGTCAGGGTGGCTTGCTGGATGTCGCCATCGATCCGGACTATAGCACCAACGGTTGGGTATACCTGTCGTTTAGCCATGCCCTGCCCAAACGGGAGGGTGATGACAACATACCCGGTATGACCAAGGTAGTACGCGGTAAGATCGTCAACAATACCTGGACGGAAGAGCAGGTGCTCTTTGAAGCTCCGCATGAAACCTACACGGGTGGCAATGGCCATTTCGGAAGTCGCATCGTCTTTGACCCGGAAGGATATCTTTATTTCAGCATTGGAGAACGCGGCATGGGAGACCATGCCCAGGACCTTACCCGTCCCAATGGCAAGGTGCATCGCATCTATCCCGATGGACGCATCCCGCAAACCAACCCGTTTTATGGACAGGTTGGGGTGATCGCCTCTATTTATTCGTATGGCCATCGCAATCCCCAAGGGTTGGCAGTGCATCCTGAGACCGGTCAGGTGTGGGCCACCGAACATGGGCCTCTGGGTGGTGACGAGCTTAATCTGATCCGGCCGGGTCTGAACTATGGCTGGCCGGTGATCAGCTATGGAATCAACTACAACGGAGAGATCATCACTGAATTCTTCCGGAAGGAAGGCATGGAGCAGCCCATCTATTATTGGAAACCTTCGATCGCCGTGTGTGGATTGGATTATTACCATGGAGACCTTTTTCCCAAGTGGAATAACCGCCTGCTGGTGGGTGCCCTCAAGTTTGAAGAAGTGCAGCTCCTTGACATTGAAAAAGACCGGGTGATGTACCGCCAGACCTTGCTGAAAAATGCCGGCCGGGTACGCGACATCACCACCGGACCGGACGGAGCCATCTACGTGGTGCTCAATCGACCGGATGTAGTACTTCGGCTGAGTCCGGAGCCAGCGATATAGGACCAAAATGATGTACCTGAAAAATGCATGGAACTTTATTATTTTACTTTCATCATGGACATGGACTATTAACCTGAAAATATCCCGCAATGAATCATATTGATGAAAACACATCCGGCAGAAGAAATTTTATCTCATCGGTAGTTAGTGTGGCCGGCACCACGATGATCATAGGCTGGCCCGGTATATCGATAGCCAAAAAAGCCGGACAGGCTTTAACGGTAGGGCAGGTGATTGATACCATCCTGAAGGAAATACCCAATGCACCATTTGAAAGGACGGTCGATCAATTGATTGCCGGTAATAAGGATCAGGTGGTTACGGGCGTGGTGACTACCATGTTTCCCACGATGAAGGTCATTGAACAGACGGCGGAAGCCGGTGCCAATATGATCATAGCCCACGAAACTCCTTTTTACAATCACCAGGACCAGACGGATTGGTTGCAGGAGGATGTGGCGTACTTGTATAAAAAAGAGCTGTTAAACAGGCATGGTATAGCCATCTGGCGATTTCACGATTATTGGCATGCTCACCGGCCGGATGGGATCATCATGGGCAATTTGATAAAGCTTGGTTGGGACAGGCATTACGATGCCGGTAGTCCCCGCCTTCTGCAACTGCCCGAAGCGTTACCGCTGACCTCCATCGCAATGCTCGTCAAGGAGAAACTGGGGATTTCTACCGTGCGGGTAACCGGCAGGCTGGATCAGCCTTGTCGCCGGATTTACCTGGCTTTTGGTTATATGGACAGCAAGATGCAGATAGCTGCTATCCGGCAGTATCAACCTGATTTGATTCTAAGTGGTGAAACCCGGGAATGGGAAACGGTAGAACGGGTGAGGGATGGCCAGTTGATGGGGAAGAATACTGCTCTAATGGTGCTGAGTCATTCTGTGAGTGAAGAAGCCGGCATGGAATACGCTGCGAAGTGGCTGCAACCAAAAGTGCCGGGGGTGAAGGTGATGCATATCGCGGCAGGGAATCCTTTCGTTTTTCTATAAGGCCTTCCATCCCGATGGGACTGATAGTCTACTTTCGATCCTGTTGGGTTGGAGTAGATGTCCGGTAAACCTTCAAGCGAAGTAACTCAGTGATAGGTTTCTTCCAAAAGAGCCAATCCAGACAGACTCTCAACTCCATAAGCGGTCATGTGACCTCTTTTCGTTCCACTGGGGGGTAGGAGCAAAATACGTTTTGTCCTCCGTATGAATGTGCCGTTTTAATTCTTCTTCGTTAAGCTCGACGCCCAGACCGGGAGCTTCGGTGGGCACGTTGGCAAAGCCTTTGGTGTAAAGTTCCCTCCCGTCGGTAGTGTTGACCAGTTTTGGCCACCAGGGATTGTCGACGCATTGTACCGGCATCTCCAGTGCCAGGAAATTCTGGGTGGCAGCCGCAGCGTGCACGTTCGCCATGAAGCAGACGGGTGTGCCGGCAAAATGCATTTTCATGGCGATGTCACATTCTTCGGCATAGTCACCGATTTTCTTGGTCTCCAGAATGCCTCCGGCGGTACCCATGTCGGGATGGACGATGTCGACGGCATGGACATCACACAGCTTGCGAAAGGCCTCCTTACCAAAAATGTCTTCGCCGGTGATGGTGGGTGAGTTGATGGCATCGGTGATCATCTTGAGCTGGTCGATACTATCCCACGGTACGAAATCTTCCATCGAGGCAAGCCGGTAAGATTCGAGGGCGTTGGCTACCCGGATGCATTCATTGACATCAAAATGGCCAAAATGATCGGCCGACAACGGCACATCATAACCCACAATATCGCGAACGGTACCAACATAATTTTTTAGCAGGTCAAGACCTTTGTCGGTGACCATCACCGAAGTGAAGGCGTGCCGCGTATTCTGGTAGGAGAGGTAATTGTCCAGGTTGTTGTCTTTAAATCCGGGTATGAACCGGGTATTGACCGTAGCACCCGGCACGTCAGCATAAACGCTGATGCCAGGGTGCATTTTCAACCAGGTAAATCCCTGATCTTCCAGGCGTATTTTGCAATCGGCTTTAAACTTTTCGACATCCAGGTTTTTTGCATTGTGGGCAGGCACATAGGCATAAAGCCGGACTCTGTCGCGATAACGACCACCCAGCAACTGCCAGACCGGTACATTGTAGGCTTTACCGACCAGATCCCAGAGGGCCATTTCCACGCCGCTGACGCCGGCACCCTTCCGGCCGTGTCCACCAAATTGTTTGATGATCTTGAAGATCATCTCTACATTGCATGGATTGAGGCCAAGAATCCGGCTTTTCAAAAACAGACCGTACCTTGGATCGGCCCCGTCCCGAAGTTCGCCCAAACCGTAAATCCCCTGGTTGGTATCGAGCCGGATAATGACATTCCGGGCATTGGTATATGAAGTGCCGTTGTCGATGGTCACGTAGCGCATATCGGTGATTTTCAGTTCTGAAGGTGCCGAGGCCCGGTTAACATTGGCGGTGGTGTGGGCCAGTGTATCCTCGATAGACAAACCTATGATCGCTGAAAGTGAAAGGCCTCCCAGGGTGGCTTTTTTCAGAAAGTCACGGCGGTGGTCTTTGGAATAAAACGACGAGTCAGATGCGATCAGTGAGGATTGTTCCAGAATCTTGTTTTTAGCCTTGATTTGTTGGATCAATGTTTTCATATTGGTGTTTTATGGATACAGTGAAAAGATTTTTCAGGGCAGCCTGCCCGGGCTGTAAAAGATAGGAAAAATCGATGACCGGTTACCTAATCTCCAGGATCCGGAATTTCCCCGGGTCGGGGCTCCCGGTGAGTATCCACCAATTGCCGGTCACTGTTTATTTGTAGTTTTACGTGTTCCAGGCAACCTTTTCAAAATGAGCGAAAATTCGATTTCCCAAAATTGCCAGACAGCGATAAAAAGTGCCCTGATCAGCCAGTACCGGGCATCGCTGATGATGCTTGAGAAAGCAATCCGCACCTGTTCCGACGAGTTGTGGGATTCGGAGCAATACAGTAACCGCACCTGGCAGCTGGTATATCACCTCCTTTATTTTACGGATCTCGATCTTTATCAGAATTTGAAGGGCAGGAAGTACTGGTCCCTGCATCGTAAGGACCATCAAAACCTGGGTGAATGGCAGGGTAAAACGCCTTATTCCAAAAGTGAAATGCTCGAATTTCTCAGATACCTGGCTAACCGGCTGGAACAGGCTGTGTACGATCTGGACCTCGCCCATCCGGAGAGCGGTTTTCATTGGTATAAGGTCGGTAAACTGGAACACCAACTGGTAAATCTGAAACATTTACAGCATCATACCGCCCAGCTCATGGAGCGAATCCGTTTCCATCAGGCTGCCGCCGTGCCCTGGATCCGGGATGGATCGGGTGATACCCGTCTGTCTGGTTAAGCTAAAATCACCCTATTGGGTGATTAAACAGAAAACCCCCACCGGTACTTTTGCAGAAAAATTGTGAATTATCCTTTGGAAAATCCTAATTTCAGAAATCCGGTTTCCTCTGTTAAACACTAAATGATCATGACCAATATCCGTGTTCTGGTCGTCGAAGACGAACCCCTCATTGCCGAAGACATTCGCGAAACTCTTGATAGCATCGATTTTGAAGTATCGGGAGTAGCCTACGACAGTGATGCCGCCCTGGAAGAGTTGGCCTCCAATACGCCCGATATCGTACTACTGGATGTCAATCTGGGTTCGAATCTCGATGGAATTGACATCGCCGGGATCATCAACCGGGATTATCAATTACCATTTATTTTTCTGACTTCTTACGCCGACCGAAGTACGGTAGACCGGGCCAAACACACCCGGCCAATGGGCTATATCGTCAAACCCTTTGACGAAAGGGATCTTTTTACCACACTGGAAATTGCCCTTCACAATTACAGTCTTTCGCAACCCAAACTGGAACTTAGCCTGGAAAATCTCAACAATCGTCTCCTGGGTAAACTTACTCAGAAAGAGTTTGAGATCCTCACTTCCATCTTTGAGGGAAAAACCAACCGGCAAATGGCTACAGAGCATTTTGTCTCGTTGAATACTATAAAAACGCATATTAAAAACCTCTACGACAAGCTCGATGTGCATACCCGTACTCAGGCCATTGCCAAACTGCGGGAGATGAACGCTTTTCACCTGGGCTAAAATCACCTGTTCGGGTGAGGAAAACAGGTCGTATCCGCAATACTTTTGTTCTGGTAGAAGTGGTAGTTTCTAAGTGCCAACATGAAAGCAGGAACTACCTGATCCATACACTAATAGTATGCAAGAGCCGAACACAGGGAGATTATACCGGATGGTCCTGACAATGGTCACATTCCTGACCTGCCTCCAACCAGGCCTGACCAGCGGTATCAACTGGATTGACAGTTTGAAAGCTCTGGTAAAACGCCCACATGTCATGGATACCTCACAGGTGAACGCCTGCTATGATCTGGCCCGTCACTATCTTTACGATTCCACTAGTCAAGCCCGGGAATATGCTACCCGGGGAATCGAATTGGCAGCTCTCCTGCATTTTCCCGAAGGACGCGCCCGCTGCGAGCATCTACTGGCTACTTCCCATGAGATCCTGGGCGAACTGGATGAGGCTTTGGTCATGTATGAAAAGACATTTCGCACTCTTTCCGATGCCAATCTGCACCAGCAGGCTTCGGCCATTCTCATCAATCGGGGCATAGCCCAATATTTCGCAGGGAACCAGGCCGTAGCGCTGAAATCGTACCTCCGTGCACTGGAACACGCCCGCCTCCACCAACTCAGGGAACCGGAGGCCAGAATTCTGACCAGTATTGCCGGTATTTACCGGGAACTGCAACAATATCCGGAGGCGATCCAGATGTACGAACAGGCATTGCCGATCAGCCATAGCCTGTCTGATAGCCTGGGATTTGCCCAGAACCTGGAATACCTGGGATTGGCATACGACCAAACGGGTGATGGTACCAAAGCGGTTACCTATCTCGAACAGGCCATCAGCCAATACCGTTTACTGGACCGGAAAACCGAAGCTGACCAGGCGGAGTTGTCGTTGGCATCCGCTTACATTCGTCTGGGAGCGTTAGCCAGGGCGGAATCCATCCTGACCGGCTTGCTGACCGATGCGGAGGGTCATTTATTGCCTCATTACCGGGCATCCTGTTACCTGATGCTTGCCCGGATCCACTTTGAAAAGGAAGACCTTGTGCGGTCCCTCGAACTGTTAGAGAAGGGTTTCCTGCTGATCGACAACTCAAACCGGAATGAACTAAAATCTCACTATCTGGATCTCTTTGCCGAGATCTACCGCAATCAGGGAGCGTATCAGCAGGCACTGGAATATACTATACAGCGGATGGCGATTCTGGATACCCTGCACCACAAAGACCGGATTGAAACAGAGCGGGAGATGAAAGCCAGGTTTGATCTTCAGCAAAAAGAAGTCCGCCTGATCATACAGGAAGAAAAGATCCGGCAACAATTGCGGGAGAGGCGCTGGTTTGCAGCACTACTGTTGATCTCTGTGCTCCTGATTCTGGTGCTGGCTGTGCTAGCCATTTCTAAGGCAAGATCCAATAAGCAATTACGGGAGAAGAATATGATCATCGACCAAAGTCTGCGGGAAAAAGATGTCTTGCTCAAAGAGATTCATCACCGGGTGAAGAACAATCTTCAGGTTGTCTCATCCCTGCTGAGCCTGCAGGCCCGGTCCCTAAAGGGTCAGGAAGCCCTCGATGCGTTGTCAAGAGGAAAGGACCGGGTTCGCTCGATGGCGCTGATCCATCAGAATATCTATCAGGATGAAAATCTGATGGGTGTCAACTCCCAGGATTACATCGATCGCTTGTCCCGGTCGCTGCTTGCCTCGTATAGTCTGGGCAGCCATCAGATCCGGTTGAAAACCGAGATAGAACCGCTGATCCTTGATATTGATACCGTGATACCTTTGGGTCTCATTCTGAATGAGTTGATCACCAATGCCATCAAGTATGCCTTTAAACCGGGAGAGATGGGTGAGATATCCATTTCACTTTCACGAAAGGCGGACGTTCTCGAACTGGTGGTAGCCGACAACGGCGTTGGAATGCCGGCAGGAAGTTTGGACTCCAAAAAGACCATGGGTTACCGGCTCATTGCGGCATTTGTCCAGAAACTAAAGGGTACCTATGATATTACCGTAGACAGGGGAACGCGAATCACCTTCAGTTTCCGGTCTTTCCAACTGGAGAAGGCATCCTGACCAGCCGGTAAAATCACCTTTCGGGGTGAACCACAATTATTGAGGATGAAGGATTTTTGCAGAATGTACCAGAAAAGAATATCCAGGGTGCTCATGAATGTGACGATCTTGATGATCCTGTGTTTTCCCCTGGCCGGACAGAATTGCCTGGGGTTCAAAGGGCTGGATATCCTTAATATCGCCAGGCAAATTGATCCATCAGCTATTCCAATGGTAACTATCACGGATCATGTTCTTGTTGCGAAGTCAGGATTTAAGTTCGTTCAGTTGCGGGATACAGAGACCTTCGTTCTGGTTCCTGACGATTACCAGGGCCGCTTTGTAGACTTTGAAGAAATGCTTCCGAAAAATGCAAAGGGCAAATATGCTCTTGATGTATCCAAACTGACTGCCAGGTTGATATGCCAGGCAGGATCGACTTCCCGGCCTTGCAGGCATCTGCGTATTTCCCGCTCTGAAGTGGGCTGTCAGTCGTGTGCCGGAGCACGGTGGGTGAGCGCCTCCCTGCTTGCCGAGACTGCGGTATTAATACCCGTTTACCGGCCAAGGTAGCGTTCGCTTTGACGAGCTTTGCGACCGAATCTCTGTTAAGGGAGAAAGAAGGGATGCTTTAAATATTCTAAACTTGCAGTGAAAGTTTGTTTTTTCTATATATAATGATCGAATTAACCGCTGCTGAAATTATCAATCTTCTTCAACTGGAGCCTTTAGAGATCGAGGGAGGTTATTACCGGCGCAATTATCTTGCTGACCAGAAAATTGCCGGACAGGCCATGCCGGCAAGATACCGCGGCGCTTCCCGGTCTTTTGGTTCGGCCATCTATTATTTGTTGACTCCCGATACATGGTCCCGAATCCACCGGTTGCCTGGCGACGAAATCTATCACTTTTATTCGGGAGCTTCGGTGACGCTGTATACCTTCGGCAATGATGGTGAAATGGACGCCTCGGTACTGGGTATGGATCTGAAGAAAGGATACCACCCTCAGATAATCGTGCCGGCGAATACCTGGCAAGCCTGCCGGATCACCGGGCTGGGTGACTATGCACTCATGGGTACGACGATGGCTCCCGCTTTTGATGAAGCCGATTTTGAGCGACCAGATGATCTGGATGCCTTTCTCCTTTTATTGCCGGATAGTACCCACGATTTGGTAAGGGAATTGTGGTAGTAAATCATGACATGTCGGGATAGGACATGTGTCGGATTTGGATATGAACTCAAATATTGATCCTTGGACTCACCGTGATACGTTGTGCACCTTTTTAGTTCCTGGATAATGCCAACGATTTATACCTTTACGGCCAAATTCAAACCGATCTATGGATCGCCTGATATTATGGTTTTTTTTCCTGTTCATACCGGGCTGGCTGATGGCCCAGGCTCAGGATTTCAAGATGCCGCTCAGCAAGTATGGGCTTCCAGTGGTCAAAGGCAACAAGGTCTATGAGAAGATAGTCCTGGCTGATCCTGAAAACCAGCTGGTCGATTTGCGCGAGATCATTCCCGATGCCCGGTTTGATGTTCGCTATGCTACCGCCAACAATCTGATTGGCAGGCCTTTATATCCTTCGTCTGATGTTTTCCTGAGAAAACCTGCTGCTCTGGCTTTACGGCAGGTACACGAAAATTTGAAGCAGTTGGGTTTTGGACTGGTTCTCCACGATGGTTACCGGCCCTATGAAATTACGGTACTCTTTTATGAGGAGATTAAGGATACCACCTACGTGGCTGATCCCCGCAAAGGATCCCGGCACAACCGGGGCATGGCTATCGATTTGTCGATGTACGATTTGAAAACAGGAGAAACAGTCAGTATGCCTTCCGGTTATGATGAAACGACCCCCCGGTCTCATCATGACTACATGGAGGGAGATCCGGCGGCGCTCCAGCACCGGCAGATCTTGAAAGACGCCATGCTGGATGTCGGATTTGAGGTTTATCCTTATGAATGGTGGCATTACGATTTTCAGGGATGGGAGACATGCCCCAGCTACGACATTTGGCACAGGAAGATCCGGAAAATGAATAAGAAGCTTTGGAAGCAATTGTAGAAATCCGGGATTCGGAATCTCAAATCCAGTTCGAAACCAGCAATCTGAAATCAGCAATCTGAAATCATTCACCAGATGAAGGGGTTCTACGCAGTTTTATTGTTATTACTATCTAACATCTTCATGACACTGGCCTGGTATGGCCACCTGAAATTTGGAGAGATTAAATGGCTCGCCAAACTGGGTTTGTTTGGTATCATTATTTTCAGCTGGGGCATTGCTTTTTTTGAATATTGCATGCAGGTACCCGCCAACCGCATCGGCTTCCGGCAGTTCGGTGGTCCGTTTAATCTGTTTCAGCTGAAAATCATTCAGGAAGTAATCACTCTATTGGTTTTTACTGTTTTTGCCCTGGTGTTCTTTAGATCTGAGACCTTTCGCTGGAATCACCTGGCAGCCTTTGTTTGTCTGATTCTGGCAGTGTATTTTATTTTTAAAAAATAGACTTGTGAAAGTTTACGTCCAAGCCTGACTGTAGCCTCAACGAACCCATTGGCTTTTTAAGAGGTATAAGGTGGCTAGAGCTTGACAATCAATTTTCTGGCAGCCTTCAAATTCACTATCGATTCGTTTATCGATTGGTTTGAAAGCAAACGATTGGTACGCTGGCATCAGTTTTTATCTTCCACGGTAAAATCGAGTGGCATACCCAATTGAATATAGAGGGCCCGGCGACCTCCTTTGTCGTTATCAAGGATAATCTGGGCGGCTTCGGCTACCCGTTTGGCATAAGCTCGCGGTACCACAATCACACCGTCACCATCGGCTACGACGACATCACCGGGTTTGACCTGAACGCCCCCCAATGTGACCGGCTGTTGTACGGATTCGATTTCATTACGTCCAGGCCGGATACCTCGTCCCCGCTGCAGCGGATCCATATACACCGGAATTTTTTGTTTAATCACTTCATCACTGTCACGCAGGCTGCCGGTAGTGACAATGCCGACCATGCCTTTCGATTTCCAGAACAGACTGTTGTTCGATCCTATTGACCCCGTATCGCCATCGCCGTTGGCATCGATCACCAGGATCGAACCTTCTTTGAGATGCTGCACAAAAGGTTCGGATGAAATCTGACCGTACCAGTTGCCTTCCCAGGCTCTGAAATCGTCGTCGTTGTCAAACGAAGGGCGGGGCCGGTTGGTGGGCACATAACGGGCGGTGACAGCAATGCCCCGAATCACATGATTGAAATTGTCAATGTCTTTCCAAAGGGCCATAATGTTGTTGTCGACCAGTCCGATATCCGCCAGACCGGCCATATCCATGCCATCCGATACATCGGCTACCCTAAGTTCTTTGTACCATTCCAGAATTTCCTCATCGCCGTATGTTTCCTGGGCCACCAGGCTGACTGTGACCAGGCAATAAATTGGAAACCAATAAAGACCTTTCATGCTTAATGTCGTTTTCAGGGAAAATACGATTTATTTCGCACAAATTGGAAAGCAGTACCCTAATCAAAAATCAGTGTCATCATTGAAAGGAACTATCGAAAATAGTATATTGAGCTCCTGACTGATACACTTCTGCTGCTGTTTGACTTTCCGGGACCCGGAAAGAATTAATGATTAATCAACTAATTTTTGAATCATGGAGAAGAAATTGATCAATTCCATCACCCGGAGGCATTTTTTAAGTACGGCAGCCACCCTTGTTGGGGGAGCCGCCGCGGGATCTTCGGCTGCTATTGGCGCACCGGCGATCCTCCGGTACTATGGCAGACCGGATTCATATGTGAATGGAGTCCAGATTGGTACCATCACTTATTCATTCCGGAGCTTGCCGGATCAAAGTGCCGAAGCTACACTTCAATACATTTTGGACAGTGGTTTGGGTGCAGTCGAGTTGATGGGGGATCCGGCCGAATCGTTTGCCGGCAGACCGGACAATCCGGTAGATCGAAACGCCTATTTTCAATTGAGACGAAAGCAACGGGATGGATCGATGCTGACCGACAATGAGCAAAAGGAAATGGCGGAGATGCAAGCAGCCATGGAAGCATTTAACATGGAAGTCGTCAAATGGAGGACCGGTGTCGGAATGGAAAAGTTTAAAGAGCTGAAGAAAATGTACCAGGCCGCCGGAGTGAAAATTTATGGGTTTAAACCCAGCGCCTTCGGTAAGAACAACACCGATGCTGAGATCGACTACGGACTGCGGGCAGCCAAGGTCCTGGGAGCCAGTCACGTCACCCTCGAGCACCCCAGCGATGATGCCCATACTATGAAACTGGGCAAAATGGCCGCCAAGCATAAGGTTTATGTGGGATATCACGGTCACGAACAGCAGACGCCCACTTTCTGGGATACCGCTTTGCAGCAATCGCCCTACAATGCGCTCAACATCGATATCGGCCACTATGTAGCTGCTGGTAATTCTGATGCGATCGGTATCCTGAAAGCCAAGCATGACCGGATCATGTCGATGCATGTGAAAGACCGGCAGACGCCTGCCAATGGAAAGAAAAATCTGCCCTGGGGTGAGGGCGACACGCCGATCACCGAGGTGTTGCAACTAATGCGGGATAACAAATACAAGTTTCCGGCCACCATTGAGCTGGAATATGAAATTCCGGAAGGTTCGGATGCCGTGAAGGAAGTGGCAAAATGCCTGCAATATTGTCAGAAGGCACTGGTATAGGCGTTATTGCATCGGTCGCAGGAAGGGAAAATGAATTGACCGGCTGGTTAAAGAATTAACGGGATAGGTAAAGAACATCCGTAGTTGTCAGGCGCTTTCCTGTCTCTGATTTCAAGTGCTGCCATCAGAAGTGGAGTAGCTCTCGAGACAATGGCGGTGAAGATTTGTTTTTTATCTTACCAGGCGATTGTAATCTTAAAACAGTTGTGCATCGATGCCTGGAATCACTTTTCAAACCATTTACCATACCGAATGGGGCTCGCATCTGGCCGTGGTTGGCAACATTCCTTCTCTGGGAAACGGAGATGTCAGCCGGGCTTTCCACTTGTCCTACTTAGTCGACGGTTTATGGAGCGGTACGCTTTTTCTCGAAAATCCTGCTGACCGGGTAACTTACCGGTACATCGTTGTGAGTGACACAGGGGAAGTGTTGGATGAAGAATGGGGAGATGAACGTCTGCTGCCAGTGATCAAAAAGGGTGGTCAGGTACTTCTGAAAGAAGGCTGGCGAAGCCGGAGGCATCCGGAAAATGCCTTTTTTAATTCGGCTTTTCTCGAGGTCCTGTTTAAACCGGTCAATTTTCCTGATCAAAAAGAAATCACGGCGCGGTCCCGGATGCGATTCGAGATTGCTGTTCCCCGCAGTTTTCGGCAATTGCAAGTATGTGTACTGGGCAATATTCCGGAGTTGGGAAACTGGCATTTTCAGAAACCACTGCTTCTCGACAACAATAATTTTCCCATATGGAGCAGTACCATCGCCATGCCGGATAAGACTGAGATCCAATATAAATATGGACTTTATAACCCGGTTACCGGCCGGGTAGCCTACCTGGAAGAAGGCGAAAACCGGCGATTTTCCACGCATGAAACCCAGCATCTGGAGCTGGCAGTAGTACGCGATGTCTATTTTCGTCACCGTGAATCACCGTGGAAAGGCAGCGGTGTTTCGATTCCGGTTTTCTCACTCCGTAGCCATAAAAGTTTTGGAGTGGGGGCTTTTTCCGATCTTCGGCTTTTAATTGAGTGGGCCTGCAAGGTGGGATTGAATCTCGTTCAGATACTTCCCATCAACGACACCTGGGCTACCGGCACCTGGCTCGACTCATACCCCTATTCATCGATTTCGGTTTTTGCCCTTCATCCGTTATATCTGGATCTGGAGGCCATCGAAGGATTTACGGATGCCGTTGATCAGACGGATTTCCGGAAAAAACAAAAGCAGTTAAATGACCTCCCTCTGATTGACTACGAAGAGGTAATGCGATGGAAAGTAAAATACGCCAAAGACATTTTCCATCTTCGAAAGAAAAGTTTTTTCCGCACCAAAGCTTTCAAGGAATATCTGGAGATTCATCAGCAATGGTTAAAACCTTATGCATTATTCTCCGTGCTTAGAGATAAATATGGCACGCCGGATTTTAGTCTGTGGAAGAAAGAGGCAGTTTTTTCCGAAGAATTAATGGATGATTTAACCTCATCATCTTCTCCGTATTATCCGGAAATTTTATTTTATTATTATTTACAGTTTCAACTGGACCGTCAGCTTATTGAGGTGTCGGCATATGCTCGGTCAAAAGGTATTGTTTTAAAAGGAGATATCGCCATTGGTATTTATCGGGACAGTGCTGATGCCTGGGCGTCACCTCATTTATTTGACATGGCAAGCCAGGCCGGTGCACCCCCTGATCCCTTTTCCGACCTGGGGCAAAACTGGGGTTTCCCGACGTACAGATGGGAGGAGATGGCGCGGGATCATTATGGCTGGTGGCAGAACCGGTTGCAGCATTTTTCGCGATATTTTGATGCTTTCCGGATTGACCATATTCTCGGTTTTTTCCGGATCTGGCAAATACCATATGAGCAGATCCAGGGACTGCTCGGATATTTTAATCCCGCTCTGCCAGTGACCTTGGATGAGCTAAGAGCCCGGGGTATTTCCTTTGATCAGGAGCGGTTCTGCCGGCCTTATATTACCAATGATTTATTGGTGACTTTATTTGACGACGATATCGACCGGATTAAAACTCTTTTTCTGGATGAAGGCAAGGATGACCGGTTTTTGTTTAAAGAGGATTTTAACAGTCAGCGGAAGATAGCCCGGTATCTGGAGAAAAATCCGGATTGTCTGGAATGGGAAGATAGACTGATGCAATTACATACAGAGGTTTTGTTCATTCCCGATTGCGTTAAACCGGATGCTTATCATCCGCGAATCGATTTTCAAAAGACATATTCGTTTAAATCGCTGGATCTTGCTGTCCAGCAGAAATTGCAGGTTTTATATATCGATTACTTCTACAGCCGTCAGGAAGATTTCTGGAAGAAACAGGGGCTCACCAGGTTGCCGGTCATCAAAAAGGCTACCGATATGCTGATCTGCGGTGAAGATCTGGGTATGATCCCTGCCTGTGTGCCGGAGGTGATGAAGGATCTCGACATCCTTTCTTTGGAAATTCAACGGATGTCAAAGAATCCGAAAACGGAATTTCTCCGGGAAGAAGACATACCCTATCTATCCGTATGCAGTACATCCACCCATGATATGTCACCCATCCGGGCCTGGTGGGTGGAAAGTCCGGAAGATTACATCACCCGTTTCTATCAACAGGAG
Source organism: uncultured Saprospiraceae bacterium (assembly GCA_964428345.1). GTDB lineage: Bacteria > Bacteroidota > Bacteroidia > Chitinophagales > Saprospiraceae > JABDMH01. The sequence goes on from CAYRYD010000021.1 coordinate 17,400, forward strand.
TTGCATTTTAAAGATGCTCCACCGAAGGAATGTCACAGTTTTATTGCCGAGCAAATCATTGCCGGACATCTTCGCTGGCCATCCATGTGGGCCATTTTTCCAATTCAGGATATCCTGGCTTTAAGCGATACGCTCAAGCGGAAAAATCCGCTGGAAGAACGGATCAATATCCCTGCCAAATCCGATCATTACTGGCAATACCGGCTGCATCTGTATCTGGAAGACCTGCTGAAAGCTGATGAATTTAATCACCACCTGAACCTCCTTCTTCAACTTAGCGGCCGATAGGATTGGCTTCTTCCCGAAGTTCAGGATTTTTCCCGGAGGTAGGCAAAAAGATCGCGAATCTGCTGATCGGAAAGCCGGTCGAGGATTTTTTCGGGCATGAGTGAACGTTGACGGGCTTTCATCTCTTTAACCTGGTCATCCCGTAGATGGATCTTTTCACCGGTCGAAGTCTGGATCGTTACGTTTTCTCCCTGCCTGGAGGCAATGGTGCCGATGACAGTCCGGTTGTCGTTGGTTCGTACCAGGTAATTCACATATCCTTCACGGATGTCTGCATGAGGATCCACGATATTCACCAGTAGATCATTCAGGTTGGTCCGGTCATAACCGGTGAGGTCCGGTGCCAGTTCTCCACCTTCTCCAAGCATTTTGTGGCAGGCACCGCATTGTATCTGAAACAGTCGCTTACCAGTCCCGGGATCACCCTTACCTGATGACAGAAGCTTTCTTACCCGGGCCACTGTCTGTTCTTTTTCTTCCGGTGACGACAAACGGGTTTCCGGCCAGATTTGACTGGTTCTTTCGATGATCTCCGGGTCTTCAGACATCACCAGCCGCATGACCAGATCTTCAGGTAAGTCGCTTTTTGCGATCTGCCTGGTCCCGACGATCATGTTAAGTAATTGGGAGGTCCAGGCCTTTCGGCTTGACATCAGGGATAAAGCGGCCAAACGGGTATCCGGGTCAGCTCGCAGCCGGTCCGGATAGGCACGCGAAATCCTTTCGCCGATCACATCGTCAGCATAGCTCATCAGTGCTAACAATGCTGCCTGCCTCAAAGCTCCGGATGATTGTTGTTTTTCAACAACCTCCAGCAACGGTATGACCGCTGAAGGTTGCGTTGATTCGCCAAATAACCGGATATAAGATAACCGTTGGTTTAAACTTTCATCCGGGTTTTTAATAAAAACCAGGGCCTTCTCTATGCTCTCCGGGTCGCCTTGACGGATTCCAAGGGCCAAAGGACCTTCACCAAAAAGGGCGGCATAGGGTTGCAGCACCTGCACCAAATCTTGGGGTAAGGAGGCCAGGTCCCTTCCGCGAAGACCTTCCTGTATGCCGGTCAGCAGTGGTTTGATCAGATCATTACCCGGTGCCAGTTGAATGAGTTGAGTACACATCGCGAGGTCTTCTTCCCTTCCCGACATGATAGACCGTTGACTGAGCCTGGCCAAGACTGTTTTTTGCATGATACCCGATGTCCAGACTTTACGCTCCTTAAACATCCCGATGATGGCTGGCCCATCTGTTTGGGCTTTCGATTCGACCGCCCACCAGATCTGCAAGGGGATATCAGGGTCGTTTACATCTTTTTCCTGCATTAGCAAGCCCTGAATTACCGGTATGGCGGCGTCAGCTGGCAGCCTTTTGGCTGTAGCTGCCAACTGGCTTCGTACCTCCGGATGGGGTTCGGTCTGTGCCAGGTGGGTCAAGGCCCGGGCTACCCCAGGGGTTACATCCTTCCGGTCACCCAGCAGACGTACCGTCCACATCCGTACATATACATCGGCATGGTTCAATGCTTCCAACGCCAGGTCTTCATTAAGTCCACCGCTGAGATGGATGGCCCAAAGAGCCTCCAGTGCGGTCTGGCCATCGGGTGCACGGAATAATGGAAGGAGTCTGGGAATGATGGAGAGGTCTTTTCGGTCACCCAGTACCCTAAGCGTTTGCTGTCTCACCCACTTATCCGGATGTGAGAGCCGGATGATCAGACTGTCGACCGGATATTGCGCCAGATTGTTGATTCTTGCTCTGGCTGGTCCCGAATTGGGTTTTAACCGGTAAATCCGGCCACTGCTTTTATGCCAGGTATCCCTCGGGTCGACATGCGAAAGCCGGCTGTCGTACCAGTCGGCCAGGTAAATATTGCCATCCGGTCCAGCTTTGATATCAACCGGCCGAAACCAATGGTCGGGCGTTTCCAGGATCCGTTCTTCGTCATAATTCTTAAAAGTCGAACCATTCGGTTCAAACCGGGTCAGTTGAAGGTAACTCTGCAATGGATTGATAGCGATCATTTTACCCCGGTAGCGCTGGGGTAAGGTAGCCCCTTCGTATTTGATCCAGGCGTGGGTAAATCGTTTGCGGTCACCTTCCAGGGCCATGTTGGGCAGATGCCCCAGGCTAAATGGATTGGTGTGCGGGCCATGCTTGCCCCAGTTTTTTATGTAATAAGCACCCTGTTTGTAATACTGACCACGGTCGGTACCGTTGTCTCCCGAATAAATCCTACCCTTGGCATCCAGTTCAACATCAAAGGTATTGCCGCCGCCTTCCGCAAAAATTTCAAAGACTTTGGTTTCCGGATGATATCTCCAGATCGCCTGGCCCAAAAAGTCGATGTTCTTGGAGACTTCCGAACTGATATGGGCAGTGGTAGTGCTTCCCTGGGCCCCGTAGATCCACCCATCCGGGCCCCAGGTGAGACTATTGGCTACCGCATGGGTGTCTTCCAGACCAAAACCCCGGAGATGTACTTCCGGATCGCCATTGGGCAATCCATCATCATCCGGATCGGGGTAAGCCAGGAGATAGGGAGGATTGAGAACCCAGATCTTACCCCTGCCCACGATGACGCTGGTGGCTATGTTCAATCCGGTGATGGCATCGGTAGCCTTTTCATAAATGCCGTCGCCATCTTTATCTTCAAAGAAGGAGATCTTATCGGCCCCGACTGCACCTGCCGGGGGAGGATCCGGTACTTTATCAAACTTCACCCGGAGATGGTTGTCGATGCTGGTTACTTTCAGGTCTTTAGGATATGGGTACTGATTGTACTGAACCACCCAGAGCCTGCCCTGGTGATCAAAGTTGATTTCAACCGGTTGATGGATTTCCGGTTCCGCCAGAACCAGTTCGATCTGCAGGTCATTGGGGAGGCTGAATTGTTGGACAGCATGGCTGGCCGGAGTTGGCTGAGATTCGTCTGAGAGGTCGCCCCTCCCTTCGAAAGACTGGATAAACCGGGCTACTTCGTCATCGGCCGCCACCTTATCAACTTCGGATTCCGGTGCTGGCTCACTGGTACAACCATACCCCAACGCGACGACGATCAGGAAAAACCTGCAAATACCCTGCATACTGTTCGATGGTTATTTAATTATTTGATACCAACATTGATCCTGGGTATGGTACAAAGTACACATTTTTAATTTTGGCAGGCATATTCCTTTTGCAACGATGACCTGTCGTTACTCCCAGTAAAAGTAGAGACCTGCGGCAGAGGTCAAAAAATAGGTGACGATGGTAACCGCTCCGTTGTAGTCCTTGGCGACTCTCTGACCGAAAAAAAGCATCAACAATGAGACGTTGGCCATCAGCATTCCAGCCCATGCAAGGATTTTGTCACCGGTCACCAGGTAATAGATGACCCCGATTCCCGACATAAATCCGGCGGATAGTTCGGAAAGGGTGATGACAGGCATTAAGAGACCGACCGTGCCATTGAGGATCGTCTGGCTGAAATGTTTTTTGTAGAATGATTTTTCCGACTGCCAGTTAAATACTTTATCCAAGCCGGACTGAATAAAGAGGATGGCCATAAAAGTTGAAAAAAGTACCTGCATCGCAAGGGTAGTAGTCACTTCCATTGGATATTGATTTTTAATCCGTGATGTAAAATCATGAAGACAGAGCACGCACGATACTCCAAAATAACTAAAAACTTAAGGGAAGGATCTTTTCCCTGAAATGTCCGGTGTTACGGGTGTACACTTGCAACCATCGGTATTACGAGCTTGTTCATGAGCGGGAGAAAAATTTCGCGCTTTTGGTATCAAACCACAATATTGACCATCCGTTTAGGCACTACGATGACTTTTTGGATGGTACGACCTTCGGTCCACTTTTTTACCACCTCAAGCGATAAGGCAGTGGCTTCGATTTCTACCGGAGTGGCATCGGAGGGGAAGGCATATTCTCCCCGCCGCTTACCATTAATGGAAATAGGGTACGTGATTTCGGCATCGATCAGGTAATCGGCATTCAGTTTCGGAAAAGTGGCCAGGTGTATGCTGGTCTGATGTCCAAGCTGGTGCCAGAGCTCCTCTGCCAGGTGAGGGGCAAAGGGTGCCAGTAGTGTCAACAGCGATTCTGCAATCGCTCTTTTTTGGATCTTAAAACTTCTTAAATCGTTGACTGCCACCATAAAATGACTCACACAGGTATTAAATGAATACCGTTCGATATCTTCCTGTACTTTTTTGATGGTCTGATGCAGGATTTTCAATTCATCACTGGAAGGGATTTCATTCGAAATCTGCAGTTTTCCGTTTTCATCAAAGAATAACCGCCAGAGCTTCTTAATGAATTTGTACACCCCGTCAATTCCCTTGGTATCCCAGGGCTTGCTATACTCTAGTGGTCCCAGAAACATTTCATACATCCGGAAGCAATCGGTCCCGTATTTACTGACTACCTCATCCGGATTGATGACATTGTATTTTGACTTCGACATTTTACCAACCTCCGAATGGGTTACTAACCGGAAGTCGGATGCGCTGGTTGGTGTTAATAAACCCTGGTGGTAGCGACCTTCCGGACTATCAAATATTGCATCTTTGTAATCAGGACTCCATACGATAAACTGGTCGATACTGCTCTTGTTCAGATAACTGGTCTCGGATCCGTAATTTTGGACAAATTCGATTGGTACCGGTATCCGGGCAAAGTCGGTATCCGGCTCCCTGGCTGCCAGGGTTGCACAGACAAAGCGGTGATAGCCGTTTTCCTTTTCTTTCTGTAAAAAGATGGATTCGATCACTCCCTGGATCATTCCCTGATTAATTAGTTTTTTAAAGGGCTCATTCGTAGGTACCATTCCCTTGTCATACAGGAATTTGTGCCAGAACCGGGCATACATGAGGTGGGAAACAGCATGTTCGGCACCGCCAATGTAAAGGTCCACATCCCGCCAGTAGTTGATCGCTTTGGCACCGGCAAATGCCTCATTGTTGTGCGGATCCATATAACGGAGGAAATACCAGGATGATCCGGCTACTGCCGGCATAGTATCTGTTTCACGCTTGTGCCCATTGGGCAGATTGACCCAACTGGTGAGCCGGGCCAGTGGCGAATCACCCTCCCTGGTAGGTTTGAAATCATCCGAGGGAGGGAGTTCCAGCGGAAGTTCTTCCAGTGGGATTGGATGGGCAATGTCTTCCGCATCATAGGTGATGGGAAAGGGTTCGCCCCAATACCGTTGGCGGCTGAAATTTGCATCGCGCATTTTATAGTTGATCTTGCGTCTCCCGATGCCCATCTCTTCGATCTTACGGGTCACGGCTTCAATGGCATCGGGCACTTCCATTCCGGTGATAAATCCGCTGTTGATCATGCGACCCACCTTGTCATGGAGGGTGGCGCCAGGATAGGCTGATTTATCGACGACATCAACAATATCGATCCCGAATTTTTCGGCAAAGCGCATATCCCGCTCATCATCGCTGGGAACGGCCATGATCGCCCCGGTGCCATAATCCATGAGCACGTATTCCGCGATCCAGATGGGTATATGTTCTTTTGTAAAGGGATTATAGGCAAAAGCCCCGGTGTTTGCCCCGGTCACGGATTTTACATCGGCTTGCCTGTCCACTTCAGAACGCGATTTTACATAGTCCAGATAGTCCTCGATATCGCTCCGCTGACCATCGGTGGTGATCTTTTTGACCATCGGATGTTCAGGGGCCAGCACCATGAAAGTGGCGCCAAAAATCGTGTCGGGACGGGTGGTATAAATCTCGATTTCAAGGTCATGGTCGCGGATGAGAAAATAGACCGAGGCGCCTTCCGACCTGCCAATCCAGTTGGATTGCATGGTCTTGAGGGCATCCGACCATTCGATCGTTTCCAGATCCTTGAGCAATCTTTCGGCATAGGCGGTAATACGCAGATACCACTGGGTCATAGCTCTTTTTTCGACCGGATGGCCTCCCCGTTCGGAGACTCCGTCTTTAATCTGATCATTGGCCAGCACCGTACCCAAAGCCTCGCACCAATTTACATAACCCACCTTGCGGTAAGCCAACCGGAAATCCATCAGTACCTCGCGCTTCTCTTTGCGGGTATAACCGTTCCATTCTTCCGCTGTAAACTGGTCTTTAAAGGAGGAAGCGGCCTGTAGATCCCTTGTGCCATGTGTCTCAAAGTGCCGGATCAGTTCTGCAACAGGCCGGGCCTGTTGGGTGTTTTCATCATAATAATGGTCGAATAGCAGTGTGAAAATCCATTGGGTCCATTTGTAATATTTCGGATCGCAGGTAGCGATCTCCCTGCTCCAGTCAAAGGAAAAACCGAGCTTCTTGAGCTGTTCCCGGTAGCGCGCCATGTTGTTATTGGTCGACACCGCGGGATGAATGCCGGTTTGCAACGCATATTGCTCGGCTGGAAGGCCAAATGCATCAAATCCCATCGGGTGCAGGACATTGAATCCCTGAAGTCGTTTATACCGGGAATAGATGTCGGAGGCAATGTAACCCAGGGGATGGCCTACATGAAGCCCGGCCCCAGAAGGATAAGGAAACATATCCAAAACGTAATACTTGGGTTTCGATTCGTCTTCCGTTACCTGGTATATCTTTTCTGTTTCCCAGTATTGCCGCCATTTTTCTTCCGTTTCGAGGTGATTGTATTCCTGCATCTTGTTGCTTTTCAATGAGAGAGGGCAAAATTATTAAAACTTAGGGACTGAGCAGTGAAGTTCATCTGACAGATCGGCTGATTTTCTGGCAAACAGCGGTTTTGACGGTAGATGGTAAAATATTCCGGAACTTCCGGATGTTAATTGTCTGAAGGATTGGGATGGTCAAATTTTAATGGATCCCAGCCGATTTACCATGGTAACCAGTTAAATTGCAAGAATGAGAACACTCATAAAGTTGGCCTTACTGCTGGTAGTAGGGGTCTTGGTGTACAATTATTTCCTGGGGTCGGAGGATGAAAAAGCCACCTCTGAAAAGGTCTTCCGCCAGGTAAAGGAAGTTGGGCAATCGATCGGCGAACTCATCAAGACAGAACGTCAGAAATTTCAAGATGGTAAGTACGATCAGGCTTTTGAAAAACTGGGCGATGCTTATGAAAAGCTCAAAGGAAAGGTCGATCAGGAAGATACCCGGGAGGAAAAGGCCATTTTAGAGAAGCTTGAAAAGCAGAAGGAAGCCCTGGAGCAGGAAAAAGTCCGTCTGGAACGTGAATTGGCCAGGGATAACCCTGACGAAAAAGTCGTGAAACGCTCACCAACTTTTGAAGAGGAGTTGCAGCAGCTGGTTGATGAAACCAGCCGATTGCTGGATCGTGTCATGAAAAAGGAAAAGGACCGCAAAGCGGAAGAATACCAATAAAGTGTTAAGACGGGTCTGAATCCTGATTTGGGGCTTCCGGACATTTTCTCTATTGGATTAGGAGGCCGTTGAAATACTCACCTCGCGCTGATTTAATTAAGAATACATTTTTATTATCAGATGTTCAGCCGTTCTCGCCGCTCCTGGCTTCATTGAGACTCTGCCCGGCAGGCCTTGGCAGACGGTGTCAGTCAGTTACAACTTCCAGTATCTTCCTTCGTCTCGCTTCGCCAGAAACGACGATTTACGGCTTCAGCATCAAGCTGCGTAATTCAACAGCCTCCAAGCCAGGTAATTCTCAAGACTTACACTTTAAAATAATTTACTATTTGTATATTTACTCAATATTAGCTTGTTATGAGTAAAACTAAGAATTTCCGGCCAAGGCCTAATTTCGTCTGGTCGATTTTAAGTGTAGCCGGGGTATTGTTCTTACTGGGCCTTTTCGGACTAATCACTATCCATTCAAGTTCCTTTATGGAGTCTTTGAAAGAGGAGTTTGAGATGATTGTGGAGATCAATCCGAAAGCGAGTGAAAAACAAATTGAGAAATTGTCGGCTGACCTCGCTTCCGAATCCGGAGTATTGAAAGGATCGGTCAGGTTTACCAGCAAGGAAGAAGGTCTCAAGTTACTTAGTGAAGATCTGGGAGACGAATTGCTGAAAATGGAAATGCCAAACCCTTTACCCGACATTGTCACTTTCCGTTTGGATGGAGAGACCTTTGATCTGGCCCGGTTGGAGGCGATCCGGGAAAAGTATCAGCAGGGCAGACCGGAAGTGTTGTCCATTTATTATCAGGAAGGTTTGATTGAAGGAGTGGTTACCAATCTGGACCGGATCTCCTATGTATTCCTGGGTGCCGGTTTTTTACTAAGTGTATTGGCATTGATGCTGATCTACAATGCGATCCGCCTTTCGATCTATGCCAACCGGTTTCTGATCCGCAACATGGAGCTGGTAGGGGCCTCCTGGGGCTTCATCCGGAGACCATTTTTACAAAAGAGTGTACAACACGGCCTGATCAGTGCAGTGATTGCCATTGCCTCATTACTGGTAGTTTATGGTTTGGCATCGGAAAGACTCCCCGAACTCACACAATATTTAAACAGGGAAAACATTCTATATCTGATATTGATGCTGGTGGTGGCCGGTATGATGATCAATCTGGCCAGCACCTGGATCGTCGTCACCCGATTTTTGAGTATGCGTTCTCACGACCTCCATCTCTGATCCGGTGATCAGGATCTTCAAACAGATTAATAAAATATTGGATATCTGTCAAAAACAAGATAATATCTGATACTTTTGTGCAAAATACCAGGTCAATGAGCCAAACCAGGACATCCAAGAAAAAAGTAGTCACCACCAAAAAGGTTACCCCCACCGCACCACGTGCAAGAAAAACCAGTGCTCAAAGAGAACCCAGGGAGTTGATTTTCAAGAAACAGAATTATATGCTGATGGGTGCAGGTGCCGGGCTGATCTTCCTGGGAATGTTGTTGATGCTGGGCGGAAGCATGCCTTCTGCTGATGTCTGGGATGACTCCATTATTTATAGTTTCCGGCGTACGGTCCTGGCGCCGGTGGTGATTCTGGCAGGTCTGGTTGTCGAAATCTTTGCAATCTTTAAAAGAGCCTGATTTACCCTGAATGAATGACCTCTGGGAAGCAATTGTACTTGGTATTATCCAGGGTTTAACTGAATTTTTACCGGTAAGCAGTAGCGGTCACCTGGAGATTGCCAAGTATCTGTTTGGTGATCAGAGTACCGGAGAACAAAGTCTTTTAATGACGGTCGTATTACATTTTGCAACTGCCTGTGCAACGATTTTTGTTTTCCGCAAAGCAATCTGGCAACTGGTAACTGAAGGATTCAGCATAAAAGCCAACGATTCGAATCTTTATATCATTTACATAGTGATCAGTATGATTCCGGCTGCCCTGGTTGGACTTTTCTTTGAGGAGTTTATAGAATCGATGTTCAGTCAGAATCTGTTACTGGTGGGCATTGCCCTGATGATTACCGCCATATTGCTGATTATTGCCGACAGGAGCCGGCATACTACCAAACCGGTAAATGGTTGGTCGGCATTTTTAATCGGAATTGCACAGGCTATTGCCATCATACCGGGCATTTCGCGGTCAGGAGCGACGATCTCGAGCTCGATATTACTCAATATCGACCGCGAACGGGCGGCCAGATTCTCCTTTCTAATGGTGGTGCCGTTGATTTTTGGTAAGATTGCAAAAGATCTTCTGACCGGTGAATGGCACGTGGTAGACCGGTTTGGTCCCCTTACGGCTGGCTTCATTGCCGCTTTTATCACAGGGATTCTGGCCTGCATCTGGATGATCGAGCTTGTAAAAAGAGCCCAGCTTAAATACTTCGGCTGGTATTGTGCGGTAGCTGGTATCCTTTGCGTCCTTTGGGTAAATGGTGTTTTTTCCCATGCCTGATCTCTCCAATATTGTTTCTGGCATGATGATTATGGTAGATAAACCTATAGGTTGGACATCGTTTGATGTGGTGAACAAAATCCGTTATGCCGTCCGTAAGACTTTTCATCTAAAGAAATTTAAGGTAGGGCATGCCGGCACTCTTGATCCGATGGCTTCCGGCCTGCTGATTATCTGTACCGGCGCGATGACCAGACAAATCGATCAATATCAGGCTCAGACTAAAGTCTACCAGGGGACCATGCTGCTTGGTGCAACCACTCCTACCTATGATGCCGAAAGCGAGGTCAACCAGACTTATCCTACAGATCATCTTACCCGGGAACTGCTTATCGGACAGGCCGACCTGATGACAGGAGAAATTATTCAGACTCCACCCGCATTTTCTGCGATCAAGAAAGATGGTGTGCCCTTGTATAAACTGGCCCGAGCCGGAAAGGAAGTAGAGATACCCCAAAGAAAAGTAAAGATATACGCTTTTGATCTGGATCTTATCGCACTACCCGAGGTGACATTCACCGTTAAATGCAGTAAAGGCACTTACATCAGGTCTCTGGTGCACGAGTTTGGTATGGCGCTGCAATCGGGCGCTTACCTGATAGCACTGAAACGCACGGCGATTGGGGAACATAATCTGTCGAATGCCTGGCAACTCGATGATCTGATCGTGGCAATAAATGCTTTGTCAAAATGAGTATTGTCGTAAAGAACCTCGAAAAGCGATACGGGAGCCAGAAGGCCCTGGCGGGAATTGATTTTACCGTACAATCTGGAGAGATTGTCGGTTTACTGGGACCTAATGGTGCCGGAAAGACGACAACCATGAAAATCCTTTCCGGCTTTGTGGATGACTTTGACGGCGAAGTCCGGGTACAGGGGCTGGATGTACAGCATGAACCGTTAAGGTTGAAAAAGCTGATCGGCTACCTTCCGGAACATAATCCCCTCTATCTGGAAATGTATGTGCGGGAATACCTGGCATTCATCGCTTCGATTTATGGTCTGGATAATGTCAGAGACCGGGTACAACAGATGATCGACATGACCGGACTTGCCCGCGAACAGCATAAATTGATACGGGCACTGTCAAAAGGTTACCGCCAGAGGGTGGGTCTGGCCCAGGCTCTGATCCATGATCCGGAAATCCTGATTCTGGATGAACCCACCACTGGTCTGGATCCCAATCAGTTGGTCGAGATTCGTCAGCTCATCAAAAAACTGGGATCACAGAAGACGGTGATCTTCAGCAGTCATATCATGCAGGAAGTGCAGGCTCTCTGTGACCGGGTGATCATCTTACATCAGGGAAGCGTAGTAGCCGATGACAAGATCGCTTATCTGGATCAGGCTATCAATAATCAACGGGAGATCCAATTGGAGCTGGACCGGCCAATGGAGGGAAAATGGCTGCTCCGTGATCTCGTATCTGTGGTCGAGACTGGCAATCAATCCTATAAGATCATCCTGAAAAAAGGTAAAAATGATCCGCGTCCGGAAATTTTTGATTTCGTAGTGCATAAGGGCCGAAAAATTTTGGAGATGTCGGAGCGAAAATCATCGATGGAAGATGTTTTTCAGAAAATTACACTTGGTTAGTTATGTGGGCAATTTTCAGAAAAGAAGTGAATGGATTTTTCAGTACCCTCACCGGTTACATGGTCGTCGGAGTATTTCTAACCCTTTTGGGTTTGATGATGTGGGTGTTTCCCGATTACAGCATTCTGGAATATAATTATGCCAGCCTTGACCAGTTGTTTACGATTGCACCGGTTATTTTTTTGTTTTTGATTCCGGCAATCTGCATGCGGTCGTTTTCCGAAGAAAAACAAACCGGAACCATTGAGACATTGTTTACCAAACCCCTGACCGAATGGCAGATTATTCTTGGGAAATATGCAGGGGCTTTATTTCTGGTTTTTGTCGCCCTTTTACCCACCGTCATTTATTATTATTCCGTCTGGCAACTGGGAAACCCTCAGGGTAACATTGACCAGGGGGAAGTGATCGGGTCCTATATCGGCTTGTTTTTTCTTGCCGGTATTTTTATTGCGATCAGTCTGTATGCTTCGGTATTGAGCAACAATCAGGTTGTCGCTTTTCTGATCGGCGCTCTCCTGTGTTTTCTGGTTTATTGGGGATTTCAGTTTCTTAGCTCAATACCTGTATTTGTGGGTGGTGTCGATGATGTCTTACAAAAGATCGGAATTGATTATCACTACCGGTCGATCAGCAATGGCGCCATTGACAGTAGGGATGTAGTATATTTTCTCAGCGCCATTTTTGTATTTCTTTTATTGACCCATTTATACCTGCGCCAAAACAGAAATCAATGAGCCGGCTGAAGCGAACTTATGATCGATATTATTGGCTGGTAGCGACTTTGCTTGCGATTGTCCTGCTCAATGTCGCCGGTACGTTTTTTCATGCCAGCATTGACCTCACCGAAGACAAACGCTACACGCTTACGGCGGCCACCCGGCAGATTGTCTCGGAGGTCAATTCACCAATATTCATTCAGGTTTTATTGGAAGGGAAGTTTCCCGCTGAATTCCGGCGTTTGCCTGCAGCCATCCGTGAACTATTGCAGGACTTCAGGAAGCTGAACAGAAATGTCCAGTTTCGTTTTGATGATCCTTTGGAAGGTGAGCAGGATGAAGTAAAGGATCGGCTGGATGCCTGGGCCGAGGTTGGAATTATTCCGACCGAGCTCAATGTCCGGGAGCAGGAAGGGCAATCCCGTCAGAGAATATATCCCTTTGCAATTTTTAACTATGGAGACCGGCAGGTTGCAATCAATTTGCTGGATGAAACCTCCGGAACTGCCTCGGGAGACGTGGCATTGAATACGAGCATTACCCTGCTGGAGTATAAGTTTGCCAATGCCATCCTGAAACTGCAGGCAACCAGTAAACCCAATATTTTATTTTCTGCCGGACATGGTGAATTACAGGGCCAGCAAACCGCATCGCTCGAAGCCAACCTTCGTGCATTTTACAATACCGGAAGAGTCGATCTCGATAGCATCTATCAGGTTCCTTCGGAGATCGCGATGTTGATCATTGCCAAACCAACAAGACCGTACAGTGAGAAAAATCTCTTTGTAATAGATCAGTATATCATGAATGGAGGATCGGTTATGTTTCTCCTGGATCCATTGATCGTCAATCTGGATTCAATCCGGCGGCATAATCAGTATCTCCCTCATGACAACGAAGTGAATCTGGATGAAATGTTATTTAAATACGGTGCACGGGTAAATAAGAATTTTGTACTCGATCTTAACTGTACGTCCATTCCTCTGGCCATTAACAAACCCGGTACCCAGGCCCAGTTTAACTTATTTCCCTGGTACTATCATATTCTGGCCATGGGTGATGGAATACATCCGGTTGTAAAAGGGCTGGATCCGGTCAATCTCTTTTTCCCGGCATCGATCGACACGATCAAGACCAGAAATCCCATCCAGAAAACATCCCTTCTAGTTTCTTCTCCCTATACCCGTTTGCAGTATAATCCGGTTCTGCTGGACTTTGAAATACTGAAGACCAGTCCGGACCAAAGTAAATTTCAGGATCCGCCCCAGACAGTGGCCATGCTGCTTGAAGGCCGGTTTAATTCATTGTACGAAAACAGGGTCTCCCCTTCGATGAAGCAGGGTCTGGATGAGATCGGTGCTTCCTATAAGCCGGAAGGTGAACCGGCGAAAATACTTGTGGTCAGCGATGGTGATGTAGCCAAAAACTATATCAATCCCACCAATGGAGCAATCCAGCCACTCGGGTTTAATCAATTTGTAAACTATACCTTTGCAAATCAGGAATTTCTGACCAATGCCGTCGAATATATGCTCGACCGGATAGGTTTAAGCGAAGCGCGGGCAAAAAACATTAAACTGCGTCTGCTGGACAAACAACGTATACAAAAGGAGCGAGGTTTCTGGCAGATCCTCAATGTGGTATTACCCCTGGTTTTGCTGATTGTTGTGGGTATCATTTTTAACCTGTTGCGTCATCGCCGGTATGCCAGGGTGAGCGGCTGAAAAAAAGGTAAATCAGAGGTGCAGCCCAACAATATTGCATTTCGGGTGTTATCGGGAGATCTGCCGGGATATTTAGCCCGAATGAACCGGAACAAACTTTGTGTGCTGTGAAGTGGATCGTTGCCATTGTATTGATTTTTGCCGGAGTGGGCCTTTATTTCCTTTACGATAGGGAGAGAACTCCTGATCTGGCTGTAGAGTACCGCTATGCAGTGACAGATGTTGAGCAGATTGGCAGAATCAGCATAAACTACCGCCTGATGGATCCCGACATCCTGCTGGAAAGAAAGCAGGATTTCTGGGAACTTAACGGAAAATACCGGGCTCGCGAAGATGCCATCAACAATTTGCTGGATGCCTTAAAGAAGATCGATCTCCAGTTTATCCCCAACGCTGCTGCCCGTGAGAATATGATCCGGGACCTGGCAGCGACCGGGACCAAAGTGGAGATTTACAACCACCGGGGAGAAGTGATAAAGGCTTTTTTTATTGGTGGAGTTACCCCCGACGAACGGGGTACTTTCATAATTATGGACGGGTCCCGTTCTCCGGCGGTAGTATCCCTTAAGGGTTTCGAAGGTACTATCCGGCCTTTCTTTATCATGCCGGAATCCGATTGGAGAGACCGGATCATCTTTCGCGAAGATCCGGATCGCATCAGCGAATTGACGGTGTACTATCCGGGTGAAGAGCACTTGTCGTTTTCCATTATCAAACGGGATCAGGCCTATCAGGTGGTCACACCTTGGAAATCCCCGGGAGGAGAGGATCCGGCGCCCAGGCCGGGAACTGTCGAAGCTTATCTGTGGAAATACCGGTCAGTGGGAGCAGAGGCGCTACTGAATGATCCGGATTTGAGAAAAAGCCTCCTGAATAAAGTGCCATTCGTACAGATTACCATCCGGCGTACTGACCATTCAGAGTATTCCGCCCGGTTTTATCCGGTAGTCATTAATGGAGGTGAAAGAATCAGCCAACGGATCGAGCGTTACCATGTAGTGGATAGCGAGGGGGATATCTGGCTCGCCCAGCATCTCCTCTTTGGCCCCTTGTTTCAAGGTATCGATTCCTTTTTTTCGGAGTGAGATGGATGTTAATTGAAGGACAAACCAGTTACAAATTGTTGAGTTGTTGCCGGATGATCCCAGCCTTGCGCTGATCTCCTGTGGCAGTATAGAGGTCGAGTAGTTTTTGGTGGATGTTTCGGTCTTTCGGGTTCAATTGAAGTGCGCGGTTCAGGTATCGCTCCGCGTTGCTGAAATCATTCAGGTAAAAGTGTCCGGCACCCATGAGAAAATGGGCGGTCCAGTCGCCGGGATATAGTTTGAGATAAGGAGTAACGAAACGGATGATCTCCGAGCCGTTTCGGAGTGCTGTGTAGGCGTGACCCAGATTTAGCCAGGCATTGAAATCTCTGGGATTATCCTGATAGGCCTGCAGCAGCAGTGGTAACGCCGTTTGGATGTCTTTTTTTTGCAAGGCCTTTAATCCCAGATAATTATTCCTGTTATACCGTTTAATAACATAGGCAATCTCCTGGCCCTGGACATCAATTGAATGAATGGCATCCGGAGGGGGCATTGTCACTTTACGGACTTCCGGTGCGACGAACAAATTGGACATGACCGAGTAGTCCCAGTCGAGATTTCTGAGGTCCTTAAATCCGCTGTTCATAAACCGGATATTCAGCGCCAGGGTATCGTAATAGTGATTGAGTGCATGGGCATTGTTGCTGGCTATGATCAATTTTTTTCTCTCCGGTTCTTTCAGGGAAGCTTCATTATCGATCAGCCAGTCGACACCTTCTGATACGGCCAGCTGCTGGTAGTCATCGTCGTACTTTTGGTAGGCGGATTGAAATCCACCAGCCAGTTCATTATAGTAGGCATACTGATAGGGATAGTTGCCCAATTGCCAAAACAACGTTTTCGCGGTCAATGTGATAAAGACAACAGCTCCGGCAATGTGAGGAATATTCTTTTTAAACGGAATGAACAAAGCCGTAAAAAGGCAACCAACCAGGACAACCAGTGTTGGATAAAAGAAAAGAACATGTCGCCAGCCATTATAGATCGGGGAATGGTTCCAGGTAATGTAGAGGATGGGGAAAACCACCGTGAATGCCAAAAAAATAAAATTACTGAGACCGGTTAACCGTACCAGCAATGGTGTAAATAGTGGCAACAGTAAAATACCCAGTAAAATGGTAAGGGGTAAGGTGATGAGGAGTGATTTTGCCAAATAATAGACTGGGATATCGGTGGAGTAAAGCATTTTTCCTTCAAAGAGCATTAAAATCCTAACCGGGAAATCAGAAGCCAGATTCAACGCCCTGATTAGATGGTCAAGAGGACTTTGAAAGAAATTGGGATAGCACAGTAGACCTGCAATGATTCCGGTCAAGGCAAGGACCATCGGCACCACCAGGAATTTTATGCTTTCAGCCGGACTTCCTCTTAAAAGACTTTTCCGGAAAGTGCTTTCTGATAAGAATTTTACAGCCAGGAAGAAGCCCAGATAGGCTACCGTAAGTATGCCTCCGATCCGGATACTGGTGGCAACAGCGATACCCACAATAATACCTGCAACATTTGAGAAACAAATTTTGGGATATTTTTTGGCCGACCGGATGATGAAGTAAATGACCATCATAAAACCCAGGGCAAAAGGGATATCCTTACTGTTGAAAAGCATATGTCCTGCAAATGTAGGAGAGGCTGCACCCAGCACCAGGGTAGTGCATCCGGCCAGCCAGCCGGTCAGTTCGATCGAAAGCATACCCATCAGAAGGAGAATTGCTATTCCGCAGGTTGCTACCGTGAGATGCCGGATTTTGTATTGATGTATTCCGGAAAAAATCCGGGACACCAGTGCGGCCGTCATTTCAAATCCAGCGCCGTAATATTTCTGAAGATTAAATTTCTTTCCATATACCGTGAGATCCGAATAGGAAGTGTCTTTTCCCATGCTGAGATAATAGTCGAGGGCTGTCTCACCATAGGAGGCATCAATCGGTTCATCTCCCGGAATACCAATGGTCAAACTGGCCGTGAGAATCAAGATCGAGATGAGGGAAAACAGAGACCAGAATGCCTTTTTAAATACCGGTAAATCAGCAGTGCTATGAATTTCGGATATCCTATGTTCATAGTCTGCCGGTTTATTAGTTTTCCGTTTAACAGGCTTATTTCCTTCAGATCTCCTTATCGATGTTTTGGGTTTCACGGAAGAAATTTGATCTGGTTAGTTTAAAGATAGAAAATTTCCTCCTGAAGAATCATAGGACTTTTGTAGTTTAAATACGGACTTTAACGGAGCTCGGTTTTTAGAGATTTGCCGTAAGAGTAATTTCTTTTTTTCAATTGGTTGCCATGAGGCTTGGATTGCTGTTTTTATTATTCATACTGCCGGTCACTGGTGCTTCCGAAAGGAAAGAAGGAGGTGAATGGGGATTTTACGGACACCGGCTCATCAACCGGATGGCGGTTTACACCCTTCCGCCAGAGATGTTGCTACTTTTTAAGCCCAATATCGAATTTATTGCCGAGCATGCGGTGGATCCCGACAAACGCCGGTATGCCAGTCTCTTTGAGGCCAGCCGGCACTATATGGATCTTGATCACTGGGGACAACATCCCTACCATGATTTGCCCCGGGACCGCACCGAAGCCCAACTGAAATACTCCGATATTATCTGGTACAAGACACCGGAGGATAGTGTGGTTTTTTCCGGGACTGCCATCTGGAGGCGTTTTTACACCCCAGAGTCTACACCTGAAAATGAGGATGTGGTGACCTTTCTCAGCCATGATTTCCCCCGTTTTTTTCAAGAGAGTATTATGCCCCATTACTATGACGATACCTGGGAAGTCGATTGTAAAGAGTGGTCAGCCTGCCTGGGAGAACCGGAAGATTTTTCCTGTGACCGGGTGATCGTAATCGATGGTCTCAGTATACACGGCATCCTGCCCTATCATTTGATCCGCATGCAAAGGCAGATTACCCAGGCCTTTATCGAGGAGGATAAAGCAAGGATCATCCGGTTGTGTGCGGAGATGGGCCATTATCTTGGGGATGCCCATGTTCCACTTCATACGACCAGCAACTACAACGGGCAGTTGACCGGTCAGTTGGGGATCCATGCCTTCTGGGAGAGCCGGATACCTGAACTCTTTGCCGAGGAAAGCTATGATTTCTTTGTTGGTAAAGCTGTCTACATTTCCAATCCTGCGGAATTTTTCTGGAATACCGTTTTGGAAAGCAATGCATTGGTTGACAGTGTGTTGATGATTGAAAGACGGCTCCGCGCGGAGTTTCCTTCGGATCAGCAATATTGTTTTGATGACCGGTTGGACGCGACGGTACGCACGCAATGCCGGGAGTACGCCCGGGCATACCAGCAGCAGATGAACGGAATGGTTGAGCAACGCATGCGCCAGGCCGTCAGGGCGATCGGCAGTACCTGGTATTCGGCCTGGGTGGATGCCGGTCAGCCGGATTTTGGCAAAGATCTGACCTTTCAATACACCGATAATCTGCCCGGTAGAGATACCATCAAAGCAGATCCTGTGAGTAGAACTACCATTAGAAGTCACGAGTAGTACCCCTGTATGATACCTATTCTTAAGCAAATACTGTTCTGAAACGCTGGTTTGAAACCTAAGGTTCAAAAGCTTATTCTCAGGTCTACTCTCCCGGGTTAACTACCTGATATAAGCATACCGGCCATATTTTGCCGGTAAACCAAGAAATCGTGAACCTGGCTAACCGTGATGATGTAAAAACCCGACAGATTATCTTAATTTAAGCGCCACTATTTTATTTCGCATTAAACAGAAAAATTCAATCAATGACGCTACAGATTCAAAGCTTCAGTCAGTACAAAAAAGTTTATAAGGATAGCATCGAAAATCCGGAGAAATTTTGGGCATCACAAGCCCGGACCTTTACCTGGATGAAGAAATGGGATAAAGTGCTCGAATGGGACTTTAAGAAACCGGATGTAAAATGGTTTATCGGCGGCAAACTCAATATCACTGAAAACTGTTTGGACCGGCATCTGAAAACGAGAGGGAAGCAAATTGCCTTGATTTGGGAACCCAATGACCCCTCTGAACCCTACAAAAGCTATACCTACCAGCAACTGTATGAAGAAGTTTGTCAGTGTGCCAATGCCATGAAAGCCAATGGTATAAAAAAGGGAGACCGGGTGTGTTTTTACATGCCGATGGTACCTGAACTGGCTATCGGCATCCTGGCATGTGCCCGTATCGGGGCGATTCATTCGGTGGTATTTGCCGGCTTTTCCGCTACTGCCCTCGCTGACCGGATAAAGGACGCAACCTGTAAAATGGTGATGTGCTCCGATTACAATGCCAGGGGTGAGAAAAATATTGCCGTGAAAGATGTGGTGGACGAAGCGCTGACGAAGGGATGTACGAGCGTTGAAACCGTGTTGGTGCATAAAAATACCGGTGGTCCGGTGAAGATGAAAAAAGGTCGCGACAAATGGTTGCACGATGCAGTGAAAGGACAGAAAAAATCCTGTAAACCGGCCAAAATGGATTCGGAAGACGAGCTCTTTATATTGTATACCAGTGGATCGACCGGAAAACCCAAAGGTGTCGTCCATACCTGCGGGGGGTATATGGTTTATACCTGTTTTACTTTCAGGAATGTCTTCCAGTATCAGAAAGGCGATATCTACTGGTGTACCGCTGATATTGGCTGGGTAACAGGACACAGCTATATTGTCTATGGTCCTCTACTCGCAGGAGCGACGACAATTATGTTTGCCGGTGTACCGACCTATCCTGATCCAGGACGTTTCTGGCATGTTTGTGAAAAACATCATGTCACTCAGTTTTATACCGCTCCCACCGCCATCCGAGCACTGATGGCCCAGGGTAACCAGTGGCCAAAACATTATGATCTGTCTTCCATCAAAGTACTGGGTACGGTGGGTGAGCCAATTAATTCCGAAGCCTGGCATTGGTATGACAAGGAGATTGGTAAAGGCAAGGCGCCGATCGTAGACACCTGGTGGCAAACCGAAACCGGCGGCATCCTGATTTCTCCATTGGCCGGACTGCACAAATTAAAACCGTGTTACGCTCAGTTACCGATGCCCGGAATACAACCCTGTCTGGTAGATGCCGAAGGCAAAGAAATTACGAAGAAGCAGGCTGAAGGCTTATTGTGTATCAAGTTTCCCTGGCCTTCCATAATCCGCACCACGTACGGTGACCATGAGCGATGCCGGCTGGAATATTTTGCCGCATTTGAAAATAAATACTTCACCGGCGATGGGGCCCGGCGGGATAAGGATGGACATTACCGAATCATCGGACGGGTCGACGATGTAATCAATGTATCCGGTCACCGGATCGGAACAGCCGAGGTAGAGAATGCCATCAATGAACATCCACGGGTCATCGAGTCGGCAGTCGTGGGATATCCACACGACATCAAAGGACAGGGTATCTACGCTTATATCATTACGGATGGTGTCATCGGCGATACGGTTCGGTTCAAGCAGGAGATCCACGATGTGGTTAACCGGGTGATCGGGCCGATTGCCAAACCGGACAAACTGCAGATAGTGCCCGGCCTTCCCAAGACCCGTTCCGGTAAGATCATGAGACGTATCCTGAGAAAGGTTGCAGCCGGAGAAAGTGACAGTATCGGCGATGTATCGACCCTGCTCAATCCGGAAGTTGTGGGCGCTTTGAAGGAGGGTCAGGAGGAGGCTTTGTAAGTCCTGTTGGCGATCCGGACCGGAACCTCTATGACCTGGAGATCTGGCCATTGTTGTGGAACTGTCACCGGCTTTCCAAGGTAAAATCGGCAATGACCGGCAGGTGATCTGAGAGATATTGGGTGGTGTCATTGGCAACGATCCTGGCATGGGTGACTGCATTTTTTAACGCTGCGTTGACAAAGATGTAATCGAGTCGCCGGAGGTCGCCGTGTTCACCTTCTTTTTCAATCAGGCCGGGGAAACTGCCGGTAAACACATAATCTGCCGGACGTAACGAATATTCCAGATCGATGAAGCCGGCGTCGGTGACTTTTTGGATCACGCCATAGTCCAGCTGACCATTGTTCAGATTGTTGGCCTGATGCAGACTGTCCAGACTTCGGAAAAACACCTCTAATCTGCCGTGTGTATAATATGTGCTGTCTTGTGGTGAAAAGGTGTTGAAGTCGCCGGCCATTATTACCGGGCTTCCCTCCGGTAACTCGGATATATTCATCAGTATCCGGTCAATCTCCCTGTGCCGGAATTCCCAGTTGCTGGGATGTAAATGAATGACATAAAAGTATATATTGTTGATCTTGACCCGGATCAATCCATGATGAAAGCCATCGAGGTATCGCTGCACATCTTCGATCGGATACCGGGAAGTGATGCCCGTTGGGAACCCATTTTCTTTCAATAAAACGGAATAAGGGTGTCCCCAGAATTGAGCATCTTCCGCCAGCTGGTCAGGAGTATATTCGTTCAATTCCTGCAGTGCCACGACGTCGGCCTGCTGGTTTTTCATCCACTGTAACCAGTTTGGTTTCCGTGCGGGAACCTTGGTAAAACCGTAGTAGACATTGTAGGTCAATACCCGGAAATTATCGTCTGTCGGAGTGGGGGTTTTACATGAACAAAGGAGAAGAAATGATGCGAAGAATGCGAATACTCTTTCCATTGGAAATGATACGGGATTTGGTTCCGTGGGTTAAAAGTAAAAATTTTCAGGGGTTGAAATAACCGGCCAATGTAGGGCCAACCTTGTTTTCTGAATCAAGGGTATTTATAAAAATTGCTATTTACTATTCACGGTTTTTCACCAGGGAGGCATTCTAAACTTTATACTGCAGTTCATAAATCAGAGGGTGATCCCTTCCATTGAAGTTCCTGCAGGTGGGAAATCACCCTCTGATATTCGTTTAACGGCCAGGTTACGCCAGGAGGTTCGAAATAGTTCTACTCGCTCCATGGAGGAGTAATACACATGGCTCTGGCGTAAGCGATCAGTTGACCTTTATGCTCACCGGTGTGTTCCATAATCAGTAAGAGTGTGGACAACCGGTTAAATTCACCAAAGGGCATTTCAACCTTGTCACCAAGGGTTCCGGTCTCTACCATGCTCATCTTGTCTTTTACAAATTGGTTTGAATCTTTAAGTAACTTGACAATGTTGTTTTTTCCGCTGGTTGAACCCAATGTCATCATGTCAACATTTTCGGGAAGTTCAAATCCGAGCTTGGTCATGAAAAAATAGTTGGCTTGCGCAACATGCAGAATGGCATCTTTCACAGATCGGACGCCATCTGAAGGACTCCAGTCGTATTTCTCCTCTGGAATGGCTTCTGCCAGGGACTCCATCTGACCGGACGCATAGGAAAACATACCCTGAATGCCGGATTGGGCGAGGTCGTCCTGAGCATGAAGCGTCAGACTTGCCAACAGTACAAAGCAAAGTAGTAAGGTTTTCATAGGATTGGAATTAATGATGAATAAATTAATACTACAAGGTAAGTGGTTTGGAGCAGATCTTCAACCGGTGATCCCATATTGTTTACTTTTTTAAGTTGCATGAAGATGGTGAAGGGAAAAAATTTTACATTACCCCTGACTGCCACCATTTATTTTGATCTTCTTGATCCTTTAAAGATTCCTCCACTAAATCCTCCGATTCCCAGCAGGAAGCCAAAGTCATACCAGCCTCCACTGTTGTTTACTGCATAAATGGCTACCTCATCCATGAAAAGAGAGAAAATAAAAGTCAACGGGGCAATAAATCCGTGTATCAGTCCAAATAAAAAACCCCTTGTTTCGTCCGGATTTACACAGGTTTCAATGTTTTCTGTCTGTGCACAGGAAGAAAAAATAAAGAGTAATAGCAGGAGCAGCATGGTTGAACGAATGATTTTCATGGGTTGATTTTTTAATTTTTAATGCTTTTCAGTAATTCAGATTGAAATACTTTGGATTATTATCGGTTAGTTTATCCATCGTATTTACTTATTTAAATGCCAGATTCTTATCGAAAAAAGGCAATAGCTCCTGTGCGATACGATGTGCAATTTTATTGACATGATCGCCCGGATAACTGTCATAAAAATGGTCGATTTTGTAGTTGTCCAATCGCTCATGGAGTTCCTTTGTGGCCGCGCTTATACCAAAATCCTGGTCACCGGCATCCATGCAGATGGCCTTGAGCTTTTTTAGATTGAAGATGTATTGATCAAGCACGGATAAAGTGGCATTGGCGGCATATCTATCTGCGACATGCGCATCGACGATTCCATCCCTGAAGGGCAGATCCAGATAAAGGGGTGCATGGTTGGGATTCGGTGACCAGGCCGCTGACCCGGCCAATGTTGCAGAGACAAAAAATGGCTGGTCAGCCAGTTGGTCCTTATTTGTTACTGCCTGTACATTCCTGATCAGACCCGGGTTTGGATTGATATTCTTCTCCATACAGCATGGGCTTAGCAAGTAAATGGAAGAAAAGACATCCGGATATTTCATGGCCAGCCGGATGGTGCCATATCCCCCCATGGAGTGCCCGGCCAGTCCACGACTTTCCCGGGTTGCCAGCGTACGATAATGCTGATCAATGTAGCTGACCAGTTCGCTGGTTACAAAAGTTTCCCAGTCACCTATGGTCACCGAAGTAGAGTACATGCTTCCCTTGAAACTATTATAGGCGTTGGGCATCACAACAATGAGCTCACGACACATGCCGGCCTGAATGACGGAGTCCACGATGGCCGGCAAATTGATCCAGTGCGGTTGAAAACCGAACCACAGATCATCCCGGTCGGTAAATCCGTGAAGCATATAAAGCACCGGATAGCGGTCCTCAGTATTTACCTGGTATCCGGCAGGCAGGTAAACCGACACTTCCCGGTCAGGTGAGTCTCCGATCAGGTTGCCTTCCAGCGCCTTGCTGTGGATGGTGATCCGCTCTTTTGAACCAGCGAGATTCTGCGATTTTAAATCCGGCATTACCGGTATCAGGATCAAAAAGAAGAGGATGGTTAGATACTTCATAGTTGACAAAATACGATTTTTCCCTCCGGTGAGTGGTTTGACCAGTAGAGCTCATGCAGATTGACTAGAAGATCCATCCGGATGGTGAATGCCTGATATTTCTCTGTTCCAGTTCTAGGTCCTTCTATAGTAGACTTCATTATTTCTAAGGTCTTGTTTCAGCCGGCTGATGCTGGTGTTCCGGTCGATAACCAGGCACTCGATACCGGCGATTTCCGCAAAATCCTCCATCTGCTCAACAGAGACATTTTGACTGTAGCAGGTGTGATGCGCTCCACCAGCCAGGATCCAACCGGTAGCCGCCGTAGGCAGATCCGGATCTGGTTGCCACATCATCCGGGCAACCGGCAACCTGGGCAAATCTTCTTCTGGCTCGATACCGGTCACCGTATTGATTAACAATCGAAACCGGTGTCCGAGGTCAATGATGGAGGCGTTGAGTGCCGGGCCGGGTCTACCATTAAAAACCAGACGGACCGGATCTTCCTTACCTCCGATCGACAAAGGGTGGACTTCACAGGAAGGCCGGGTTTCGCTGATACTCGGACAAATCTCCAGCATGTGGGCACCCAGTACCTGCATATTGCCGGGTTGAAAGTGATAGGTGTAATCTTCCATAAATGAGTTGCCCCCTTCCAATCCCCGCGACATCACCTTCAGGGTGCGTACCAGTGCTGATGTTTTCCAGTCACCTTCTGCCCCAAAACCATAGCCGTCTGCCATCAACCTCTGAATAGCCAGTCCGGGTAATTGCCGGAGTCCGTGGAGATTTTCAAAGGTGTCGGTTAGCGCCTGATAATTGCCGGCAACCAGAAAAGTGCGCAGACCGGCTTCGATTCGGGCTGCTTCTGTCAGGGAAGACCGATGGGCACCGTTTTTTTGCAAGCCGGGTGACAGGTCATAGGAATCCTCATACTCCTGGACCAGATCGTCAATTTGTGAAGCGGTGACCGACCGGATACTTTCAGTGAGATCTCCCAAACCATAACCATTGACGGAATAACCGAATTGTATCTGTGCCGTCACTTTATCGCCCTCGGTGACGGCAACGTCTCTCATATTATCGCCAAAGCGGACAATCCTCATCGATTGACTATCAGCCCAGGCTGCGGCCACCCTTGACCAGGAGCCAATCTGGCTGATGACGGCGGGATTCTGCCAATGTCCGGCAATGACCTTTCTAGCCATGCTCAGGCGGGTGGCAATGTAACCATATTCTCTTCCGCCATGGGCTGATTGATTTAAATTCATGAAATCCATATCAATCTGACTCCAGGGTATATCCCGGTTATACTGGGTATGTAGGTGGAGGAGAGGTTTGGCAAGGATCTTCAAACCGGCAATCCACATTTTTGCCGGTGAGAAAGTATGCATCCAGCTGATGACTCCGATGCATCTGGGTTCATTGTTAACTTCCCGGAAGAATTTCAGGATTTGCTCAGATTCAGTCAATACCCCCTTGTAACTGACCAGGACCGGTGTTTCTTCCCGGCTGGAGAGATGGTGTGATATCTCTGCTGCGTGATCATTGACCTTCTGAAGTGTTTGGGGACCATACAAATGCTGACTTCCGGTCACAAACCAAAGTTCGAATTGGGGAAATATCTTTTTCACTCTGCTGAAATTAGTTATCCACTGAAGTACACGTAAGCTGCCAGAATCAGGACTAAAACCAACACGGAGGCAACCACGTCTTTCTGAGTGTAACTGGCTTTATTCACCGCGCGATCCTCCCTGCTCAGAGTGCCAAAAGTGAGACCCTGAATCTGGGCGTACGCCGGTGGTTCGCTGCTGTAGCTTACTCCGATCATTACCGCGGCACTGACCAATAAGATCAAAAGGCTGTAATATTGAAAGAAGATACTGTTGACAACCCACAAAAAGGTATTAGGCTCGTATGATACACCTGACAAAGCTACCGGTGTATCGACAGCCAGCCGGAAAAGACCCATCGCAAAACCGATGCCCAGTGCCCATAAAGCTCCTTTGGCATTGAGTCGTTTCATGAAAACCCCGAAAAAAAAGACTACAAAGATCGGAGGAGCCAGATAGCTCTGTACACCCTGCAAGTAATCATATAATCCCCTGCTACCCTGGATAACCGGGATCCACAATAATCCGATCAATACCATGACCGCGGTAGCGATCCGTCCGATCCGAACCAGCAGCTTTTCAGAAGCTCCGGGATGGAACCGTGAGTAAAAATCCATGGTAAACAGGGTGGAAGAAGCATTAAAAACCCCGGCAAGTGAACTCATCAGGGCAGCCAGTAACCCGGCTACGACCAGACCACGGATACCGGAGGGCAGAATTGTGGCGACCAGCAGTGGAAATGCCTGCTGGGCATTGTGGCTGATCACATTGCCATCGGCATCGAGCAAAACACTACTGATAGCTTCAACCTTGCCGCTTGTAGCCAGCGCAAAACAAATGATCCCGGGTATGATGAAAATAAAGACCGGAAGAAGCTTTAGGAAGGCAGCCGCAATGGTGCCTCTCCGGGCTTCCGTCAGGTTTGCAGCAGCCAGTGTGCGCTGGACAATGTACTGGTCGGTACACCAATACCAGAGCCCGATGATCGGAGCGCAAAACAGCATGCTGAGCCAGGGATAGTTATCATTGAAATACCAGGCCATTTGAGTATCTGTTCTTACGGGTGACCAGGTACTGTCCATTCCCTCCGGCACAATCGGTTTCCAAAGATTGAACATTTCAGAACCGGCAATGCTTCTAAGTTCTGCCCAGCCTCCAAGCGCATCCAGACCGTACCAGGTGACCAGGACAGAGCCAAAAATCAGGATGACCGTCTGAATTGCTTCGGTATAGGCGACAGCCCGCATACCGCCCAGGATGGTATAGGCACCGGTAAGCAGAATGACCAGAATCGATCCAACCCAGAAACTGTTCAGTCCCATAAAGTCCATTTCCGGCAACAGGACACTGAATACAATGCCTCCGGCAAAAATGCCCACAGCGACCTTGGTCAACACATAAGCTACCAGAGATATCAGTGATAAAACCCAGCGGGCGGTCGGTGAAAAACGCCGCTCCAGAAATTCAGGCATGGTAAACACTTTGGAACGCATATAAAAGGGTGCCATCACCCAGCCCAACACCAGCAGGCACCAGGCATGCAGTTCGTAGTGTGCCAATGCGACGCCGTCTGTTGCCCCCGATCCGGCTAGTCCGACCAGGTGTTCCGATCCGATGTTGGAGGCAAAGATCGAAGCACCTACCACAAACCAGCCAAGATTCCGTCCGGCCAGAAAGTATTCGGAAGATGTTTCACTTTTTTGTTTGATCACCCACCAGGCAATACCCAGGATCAGGGAAAAATATGCCAGGATAAGGATCCAGTCTAAGGTGGTTAAAATAGTCATGGTCTTCGTTTTGTTTTATGTGGAGTTTGATAAGATCTCCTGGAGGCTTATTTCGGTATAATCAGTGATAAACCGGAGTATGTGATCAAATTCCCGAAATTCATCCCGGTGGTGGGTGGTGGTGACAATGATAGCCTGACAGCCGGCATTTTTAGCGGTCTGGGCCCCAGCCAGGCTGTCTTCAAAGACCAGGCAATTTTCGGGAGGAACACCCATGCTCTCTGCTGCCAGGGTAAAGGTCTGGGGGTCCGGTTTGCCCCTGGTGACATGACGGGCATGAACAACTGCCTGAAAATATGGACGCAAGCTCAGACGATCCAGTACGAAATCGACATTTTCAGGAGGAGCGGCTGTACCGATGGCCATGGACAGGCCTTCTGTCCGGGCCGACATCAGGAAGGCCTCCAGACCAGGGATGAGTGTCAACTGATCTGCGAAAATCTCCCGGTATTCCGCTTCTTTCTCCCAGGCAATCCTTTTTCTTTCTTCCGGCGTAAAGCGGTCTCCAAACAGGCGTTCGAGTATTTCTTCGTTGACACCGTGAATATGCTCTTTTACTTGTACCAGAGTCATCTCGATACCCAGGGAGGTAAGCTTTCGCTGCCAGGCTCTGTGGTGTACCATCATATTATCTACCATGGTTCCATCCATGTCGAAAATCAGTCCCTCAATCATTGACCGTAGTATGCGTTTTTGCCATGTTTTCGATCGTAGTGTTTTTTAATGAGGGAAGGTTTGAGCCTTTTCACCGCAGGATCCAATGTACAGCTAATAAAAGCCATCTTGGCCAGCTGTTCGAGTATGACACTGTTGTACACGGCTTTGGCTACATTACTTCCCCAGGTAAAGGGTGCGTGGTTGGCAACCAGAACCATTTCAATTTCCCGGGGATCCAGACGTTGTTTTTCAAAGGCATTGATGATCTGAAACCCGGTTTCATATTCATAATCCCCTTCAATCATCACATCAGTCATTACGGGGGCACAGGGCACATCAACAGTCAGGTGGTCTGCATGGGTGGTACCAAGAATCGGGATCTTTTTCTGGGTTTGTGCCCATGCCGTCGCATAAGTCGAGTGGGTGTGAGCGATACCTCCGATAAAATCCCAGGTTTTATACAATACCGCGTGTGTTTTTGTATCGGAAGATGGACGCATAGCACCTTCCACTATGTGGTTTTCAAAGTCGACAACCACCATGTGATCGGGATGTAGTTCCTGGTAGGGTATTCCACTTGGTTTGATGGCAAAAACGCCGGCCTCCCGGTCTACGGCACTGGCATTCCCAAAGGTAAAAATAACCAAGCCATGGGCAGGTAATTGCATATTGGCTTCGTAGCATTCTTCCCTGAGCTGTTTATATTTTCCCATGGCCATGATTCAGAGGTTTAACTTTTCAATGGTACTACCCAACTGCAGGTATTTTCCGTATATCCTATCATAGGTAGCTACCAGATCTGGTTCAGGCAGATATTCGCTATCGAAACCGGAACCCATCTTTTGCATAGCCGCTTCAACGGTGTTATAAACTCCGGCAGCAGTTGCTGCAAACATCCCCGCCCCAAGGGCACATGTCTGCTCGGACTGGGCAATCCGGATCGGTCTGTTGAGGATATTGGCCATGGTCTGCATGATAAAAGGTGATTTTTTTGCCACTCCTCCCAGGCCAATTATGCCCTTTATAGGGATTCCTTCCGATTGAAAACGGTCGACGATGCTCCGGGCTCCAAAACAGGTAGCCTCAACCAGTGCCCGGAAGATCCCGGGAGCATCACTGCCAAGTCCTAAACCGGCAATCACCCCTTTCAGGGTCTGGTCAGCATCGGGTGTGCGTCGTCCATTCAGCCAGTCGATGGCAATGATCGATGATTCCCCGGGATCCACTTTACGGGCCGCATCTGTCAGGGCCGGAATCATTTTTTCCAGCGCTTCTGAGATCAGAGCATTTCTCTGATCCTCGGAGATCAGGTCGCTCTTTGCCACCACTTGCTCCAGGGGCCAGCTGATCATTTTCCGGAACCAGGCATAGACATCGCCAAAGGCCGATTGTCCGGCTTCAAGACCAATCATGCCCGGTAGGACGGAGCCATCTACCTGACCGCAAATGCCCTGAACCAGGGTGTCACCAATTTCTTGAACAGGGGCAACCAGCATGTCACACGTGGAAGTGCCCATCACTTTACTGAGGTAGTAGGGTTCAATTTGACCACCGACCGCACCCATGTGGGCATCAAAAGCTCCTACTGCAACGATAACGTCCGGACTGAGGCCCAACCGGGATGCCCATTCGGGAGAAAGGGTTCCGGCTGCCCGATCACTCGTAAAGGTCTCCCTGTACAAACGGTGGGTTAATCCATCCAGCAAGGGATCCAACGCCCTAAAAAATTCATTGGGAGGCAAACCTCCAAAATTTTCATGCCACAAGGCTTTATGGCCGGCAGCACACCGGCTCCTTTTCATGGCATGGACATCGGTTCCTCCCGTAAGGGCAAAGGGTATCCAATCACAATGTTCGACCCAGGAATAAGCGGCTTCCCGGATCTTATGGTCTATCCGGATCACATGAAGCAGTTTTGCCCAAAACCATTCGGAAGAATAGATACCGCCTGAATACCGTGTGTAATCGGTGTCCCAACGGGAAGACAAATGATTGATTTCTTCGGCTTCCCGGATCGCGGTATGGTCCTTCCAGAGGATGAACATCGCATTGGGGTTATCCTGAAATGGAGGTGAAAGGGCCAGCGGAGTCCCGGTCCGGTCGACGGCTACCGGGGTAGACCCGGTGGTATCAATGCCGATACCCACCACCTGGTGGCGGTATTCGGGCAATGTGCTCCTCATCATCTGTTGAATCGCTTCGGCCAAAGATTCGGTATAGTCGAGCGGATGTTGCCTCCACTGATTTTTGGCAGGATCGCAATACAAGCCTGAGTGCCAACGCCGATAGGTGGCCACTGCAGTGCTGATCTCCGCACCATTGGTGGTGTCCACCAGCACTGTACGTACGGAATCGGTACCGTAATCCACTCCTATGACCAGCTTATGTGTACTCATCGCAGTGATAACCAGGCAGTGATTGAGACAAAATCAGCTCCAAAATAAATAAATTTGCTCTTTACCGGGCGTCCGTTGCACATTCCCTGAATCACACCATGATAGTTCATGGTAAACGATGACGGATTTCAAAATTCAGGTTGATGAAATCCCTGCAACTCGTCCTGATTTTGGCTGTCTTAGCCGCTGAGTGCAGTTCAAAACGCCTGATTTTAGCCATGGAGTGAATCTATCCGCCTTGTATCAGTAAGCTTCAACATATCAAGACTATTTTCTGCAGGTCTGCCCAACAGGATTTTGAACGGATTTTTATTAACTTGATGAGCTGGCTTCTAAACTAATTCCAAAACTAATGGATATCCATGGCTCATGACATCGAGATCATCTTAAGCCGGCAGTGGGCTGATTGCCTTTCCATGCCAGTATTTATCGTTGATCCACATGGTACGCTTTTGTTCTACAATGAACCGGCCGAGAATATTTTGGGTCGTCGATTTTCGGATACCGGTACCATGCCGGTGGAGGAATGGTCCTCGATGTTTCAACCCTACGATGACGAGATGAAAGTACTGAACCCAGGTGATTTGCCCCTGGTCCAAACTATATATGGTAAAGAACCTGCACATGGTTCTTTCTGGATTCGAAATTTAAGCGGACATTCCTATAAACTGGCGGTTACGTCTTTTCCAATAATTGGCAGGGGAAATCGCTTTTCGGGTGCCATCGCAATATTCTGGACTGATCACAATCAACAATGAAAGTACGAATATTGGGGGCCCGGGGATCACACCCGGTATCAAATCAGTTCAGCACCTATTACGGTGGGAGTACCTCCTGCGTACAGGTTAGTTCCGCTGATGAGACAATCATGATGGATGCCGGTACTGGTATTGTCAATTTCGAACGGCACCTCACTGGTTGGGATACCAAAGTTCATCATATTCTCCTGACGCATTTGCATATGGATCATATTCAGGGGTTGGGATTTTTTGATCCACTTTTTGACACCCGGATGGATGTCCATATCTGGGGTCCGGGTGGTATTGGAGAATCCCTATCGGAGCGACTTAAGAGATTTCTTTCCCCGCCTCTTTTCCCGGTGACCATGCGGGATATTCCCAGTAAGCTACACATTCATGAACTAACCGGAAGCACATTTGAAATCGGATGTTTTCGGATCACCAACGCCTTTGTGTCTCATCCGGGACCAACCTTAGGCTACCGGATCAATGACGGAAAGCGGTCCGTGGCCTATCTGCCGGATCATGAACCGGTGCTTGGTAAACCGGCACTTCCGGAAGATAACGATTGGTTATCGGGATTTGATCTGGCAGATGGCTGTGATCTTCTCATTCATGATGCCCAATACAGTATGGATGAATACCAGAATAAAATTGGTTGGGGCCATAGTTCGATGCATCATGCTGCAGAGTTTGCTGCAAGGACTCAGGTTGGAAGACTGCTCATGTTCCATCATGATCCTGCTCATACCGACACAATACTCAAGGACCTGTACGATCAATTGATGTCCCAAAATACATATCCTTCTCCGGTCGAGCTGGCAAAGGAAGGTGAGGAAATTATCCTGTAGAGCCACCCTCTGAAGACCTGCTGTCTGTTGGACTCTCAATGACTACCAGTTAAATTAAGGTGAATCCAGACCGGCTAAGTTTTAGTTTACCAACTGTTTGGGATGTTCCATTAATAGTTCTTCTACAGAATAGAATCCTTTTTTCATGGCAGTCTCGGTACGGATCTCCCTCACTTTTTCAGGGGTAACCACCGAGGCCCGGTTGGTAAAGCTATTCCGCACGTAGGTCAATACGGCGGCAATTTCCTCATCAGTCATCAATCCGCCAAAGGGCGTCATCGGAACATTACCCGGATATTCTTTGCCCTTGATTTCAATAGGTCCCATCATACCATGCAGGACCAGCTTTATTAAACGATCCTGGCTGCCCAATACCCACTCGGTGCCGGATAGGGGAGGAAAACCCGAAGCAGTCAGGCCATTTCCATCCGGTTGATGGCAGGTTACACAATATCCGTCTTGTTCATACAGTTCCTTTCCTTTAAAATAGAGCTCGCGGTCGGTTCCTTTGAGATGGGTGGCCACTTCCTCTTCTTCGTCCTTTTCCTTTTCTACCGGGTGCCCGTTTAAATGAGCCAGGGAGGTTTCGTATGCGTGCACAATCCACTCATCCATAGGCTTTTTACCGGCTTCCAGAACAATGGGTATTCCCCTGGTGGGCTCGAGCCAGGAAGCAGCGATAATGGCTTCCAGACGGACCCTTCCATGATCGTCCTGAGCTGCCTGCAGCAGATAGTCTCCGAGGCTGGCAACCTGATGGCCGGAATAACGCAATACCCGTACGGCTGCTGCACGGGCCCGGAAATCGTTGGCCTGAAGTAGTTGACGCAGCAGGGTCTCGTCTACCTGGTTCAGCCCCCAACTTACCCAGAGACCTTCCAGGAGATGATGCTCATATCGGGGATCACTTTTATCCAACTGATCGGCCCAAATTCGCAGACGGGCAAGTACTTCCCCTGCATCCCTGCTCCTCAATTCCCGTCTGGTACGGTATCGGGTACGGTATTCCGGCAGCCTGAGATTGTCAAGGAGTTCATCGATGGTAGCTCCGTCAATTTTAGCCGGGGTGACCAACGGCCGGGAAGGATAGGTAACCCGGTAGATTCTGCCATGTACATGATCCCGCAACGGATCCCGGGCATTGTGTTGCATATGGCCGATCAGAATGTTGTGCCAGTCGATAATATAGAGTGAGCCATCAGGAGCAAACTCCATGTCAACAGGTCGGAAATTTTTATCATCACTCCTGACCAGGTCGAGGTCATGCCGGCTTTCATATCCAGTACCTTCGTCAACCATGGTATGCATTTTAGTGCCCAGAAAACCGATCGTATTGTTGATCAGCAAATCACCCTGAACTTCGTCCGGAAAATGGCGGCTGGACACAAACTCCAATCCGGATGTAGGCCGTACCCGGTGGGCATCTTCGATGAGATTCATGGATTTATGGGTAGCAATACCGTACCGGGGTTTTACCGAGCCTGGCAACATCCAGCGCACATCCGGTCCTGAGGTTTCAGCAAAGAAATGTTGTCCCCACTCGTCAAAGGCTATGCCCCAGGGATTTGGGATGGATAGCTGAGCTGTACGCTCGAGCTGGCGTCGTTGGGGTTGGTATCGGTAAAAACCTCCATTGGTAGCCCTTACCGGACCATAGGAAGTTTCAACATTGGTATGGAGAAAAACACCTTCACCCATAAAAATGGCCCCGGAAGGATCCGCTACAAAGGCACTGATGGCATGATGGGTATCGTGGTCGTCAAAGCCGCTGAGAATGATTTCCTTTTTATCAGCCTTATCATCGCCATCGGTATCACTCAGCAGCACCAGGTGCGGTGCCTGTGATACATACACCCCTTCAGGAGCGAATTCAAATCCGATGGGCAAATGAAGGTGATCGGCAAATATGGTCTGCTTGTCAGCCCGGCCATCTCCATCAAGATCTTCCAGAATGAGAATTTTATCATTGGGTTTGGCATCACCCGGACGGTAGTGGGGATAACTTGGCATGACGGAGACCCATAACCGTCCCTTATTGTCAAAAGACAATTGGACCGGATTTGCCAGATCTGGAAATTCCCGCTCTGAAGCAAACAACTCGATACGGTAGCCGGTAGGCACATGCAGGGTTTGAAGGGCATCATCGCCATAGAGGTATTCGGTAGAACCATTTTTTTCACTCGGAACATAGTTGGTCTCTACCGGTGGCAACGTACTGGTTCTGGCATCTGCAGATGCCAGGTCCATCGTTTTCCCATGGGCAATTTGCCAGATAGCCGTATCCCGGATGGCGGTCATCTCCCGGATTTTCTGAAGCTCGGCCGGATAATTGTCCGGACCGAAAGGTTCGTACCTGCGACCAAAGACATGCACTCCGTTAGGAATTTTATAGTCGTTGTGCCAAAACCAGTTTTTCTCCTGTACGGCAGCCCGAATGGCGTCCCGGTGCTTTCGGGCCCGGGCTTTCCTTTGACCGAAGAGGGCGTCACTGAGGTGTTTGGCCAGTAACTGATAACCCTGGTCATTGAGTTGTGAACCATCAATCGTGAGGGGTTCATCGTGGCTGGCATACCATTCGAGTGATGGATGGAATACATCGATGAAGAAGACACTATTACCTGAAGCTACCTCTTTCATGGCCTCGGTGTACAAGGCAAGGTTAGCATTGGTAGAAACTCCATCGGGTACATCCATATCGGCAGACCGGTCTTCCATGGCAATGGGAGAAATCAGTGCCAGCTGGGGTGCCTCCCGGCCATTGTATTTTTGGGTAAAGGTATGCCGGATAAAAGCTTCCAGTTCAGCTTTATAGGTGTCGAGATTGTCAGGGCCATCGAAGGCTTCATTAAATCCAAAAAAGCCGATCACGATATCAGCTTGGTGCCGGGTAAGCCATTCATCGGGTGTTTCAAAATGCCCCTGGCTTCCGCTATTCTGAGCCAGTTCTTTCTGAAACTTTCCGGCACCGGGAAAAGCCCAGGGAGAGACCCTTCCCGGGTGAGGCCGAAAACCCGGAGTGTCGCCGGGGTCACACATGTTACGGATATAGAGTAGGCTGTCGGGAAACCGTACATGCAATTCGGTTTCAAAGTGCCCGAATTGCATCATCCGTGATCCAAGATTGTTACCAATCAGCATTATGTGACCGTTCTTCATCAGCTGGAGTCCTCCGGGTGTCGGCTGGGTACAGTTTTGCAGAACAGCCATCAGCAGTAGCAAAACTGGAAAAGCTGGCCTTCTTAATATAGTGCAGGTTATTCGATTCATGCCAATTAGCAATCTAACAATAGGATCAATGCCGGAAAAATAAGGAAAAATTGAAGTTTATGGATGGTATCTTGCGGATCTGTAAATGCTCCTGGCTTCCTGCGAAAAAGGGGTGATGAGATCAACACCTGTGTATGCTTTTCAACCTTCAAATGCCGGATACCTTGCCCGCAGATGCCGGGATACCGGAAATGAATCAACCGGTCTTCCGGTACTCTCTGATCAGCATATGGACCGATGTTCCGTTGGTACTGTCAATATCGAGTTGAGCTTTCAACTGTTGTTTAAATGCGTTGATCAGACGGTAGCCAAAGGATTTACCGGTCTTTTCAGGTAGTTGTTCCCATCCAATGCCATCATCGGTGACATCCAGATGTAATGTGCCATTGGATTCCTGAAGTTTTACTTTTATCGTGCCTTCAAGATCTCCGGGAAATGCATATTTCAATGAGTTAGTGATTAATTCATTGACAATGAGACCCAGCGGTATCACCGTTTCCACGTCCAGGTGAAGGTCCTGAATGTCAGTCTCCAATCTGATCCGGTGGGGAGAAATATTATACGAATGAAATAGACTCCGGGTCAGTTTATCAAAATATTGTTTTACTTCAATACCGGTAAGATTATTTTCCTCGTAAAGATTCTGATGAATCAGTGCCATCGAACGCACCCGGTTCTGTCCGAGTTTCAAAGCAGAAATAACGTTGGGATCGTCTTCAGATTTTGACTGGAGACTAAGGATGGATGAGATGACCTGTAAATTGTTTTTAACCCGGTGATGAATTTCCTTTAAAAGGACTTCTTTCTCCTCCAGCGACCTTGTAATAATGAGATTCTGATCTTTGACCTGCCGGTTAAGACGGTAGAGGTAGTATAGCAATCCCGAAATGAGTAACAAAACTCCGGATAAAAAATAAAGACGAAACCGGAAACTGTCGAGCTTTAACTCAGCTATTTCTTTTTCCGAATTGGCAAGGGCTAGTTCCTGTCTTGTTTTTTCTGTTTGGTATTCGATTTCCAGATTATTGATTTGTTGGGTAATGTTTTGATTGAGCAAACTGTCTGACAGTTCGTGGTAAATTTCCAAATGATGAAAAGCAGAAGAGATATCACCAATTTCCTTATATCCAAGATATAAGTTAGCGTGAATGTCGCTCAAATCAACTGTAGATTGGATGGCGCCACTTTCAATGAGTTCATTCAGAAGGTCAATGCCCTTCCTGGTCTGATCCAACTTCATGTAAATGCTACCCAACAGAGTCTGGGAGTAATTGATAATAGCCCGGCTTCCGACTTTTTTTGCCCCCTCCCAGGCTTTTTCAGTGTAGGCAAGAGCCAGAGGATAGTTTTCTATTTTCCGGTAGATGTTACCGAGGTTGTATTGATCATAGAGCAACGCAAACTGATCGTCTGTCTGCTGATCGAGTTCAAACGAGCGTTGATAATAAATCAGAGCGGTATCGTTTTTCTCCTTTTTTTCATAGGCAAGACCAATATTGGAATAGGCAATGGATATTTCGGCAGTGTCCTTTATGGAGATGGCAAGATTTAATGCACGGTGATGATATTGCAGTGCATCGTCAATTCGCTTAAGTTCGAATAAAATAAATCCCAGTTTGGAAGAAGCCCGGATCATGCCAAGACTGTCATTCAGAGATTCATAATAACGGAGGGACTCTGTGACCGCTTCCATACTCTTTGACCAGAGTCCACGGTCTGAATATGAATTAGCCCTTGCCATTTGCACGGCCGCCATATTGGCTTTATTATCCTTTTCCCGATGGAACTGGTAGTACCTGGTGAAATAGGAATCACTTTCTTCATAATGACCCAGATTTTTATGAATGACCCCCATGTAATAAAGCCAGACATCCTCCTTGTAAAGTACTGAACGTTGATAGAACCGGTTATTCATCTCCTGTAAAAGTGAGAGTGAAAGTTGAGGGTCGACCCTGGCAAGATCCCAGATTTTCTCAAGGAGAAAATCAATGCTTGACGTATCGGAGGTTTTCTCCAGGCCCTCCTGCCAGATTTGTTCGAAGGTCGGTTGAGCCAATGAGTGGCGGGCCACAAAAATCAGCAGAATAAGAAGCCCGGTTAAAGTTATGTATCGAATCATGGTACTAAAGAAGTGGATGACCAAAATTAGGGTTATTCCCGATTTTATGACCTGAAGTACTTTTACCTCCTGTAATACCTCTCTCTGATTTATTTATCGAATTCTTACCAGGCTTAGAGGCATTGGAAATCCAATGTTTTTCACCTGTTGATCCCAATTCCTTATTTGATATTTTTACCTTCCTGGGCATTCACATAGAGTACGTTGCCAATCTGATCCAGGCTTTCGAGCCCTTCATGTTTTATGGCTGCCGAGTGAATGCCCAACATGGTCAGGTCGGCATCCCATGACTTCTCCGTGATCACTGTTGTAGTTCTTAAGTTTGGTTTATGGGTAATAAACTGAATATTTTTGGGTGATATCGGTAATTGACCTTGTTCAATCAGCGAATAAAGCCTCTTTTTTTCATCCTGTATGGAATCTTCCGGATACATGGCAAAGATCTTGATTTCAGCACCGCGCCAGTCTTTATGTCCAATGATGATATAAGCCAGTAAAATCATGAGATTAGCATTTTCATAGTCATTGGCAGTAATCCAGATGTGTATCTGTTTTTGCAAGCCAAAGCCCCGTTCGCAGGTACCCAGGATCAGGAGATCAAAATCAACCGATTTGATCAAATTGATGTTATCGGCGATTTCCTGCAGATCTTTCGGGTCATTTTTTGAATATTCAAATAGCAAAAGATTATTTTCCGTTCCAGCGATTCCGGGTAGCTGAATTACCTGGGCTATGCTGGAAGTGAAAGAAGGGCTAATGAGGGTGTCAACATAAAATTTACAGCCTTTCATTTCGGCCAGCTGAATCAGCCTTTCCTTGATCATCTTGGCCTGCTCATGTGTTTGCCGGGACAGGTAACCATCGATCTGGTGAATGTAAGTGCCAAAGCCATGACGTTGGGATATCCAGCGCAGCAATTCAAAGCAGCCCAACCGGTCAAATGTATGCCTTGAAAAGGCAATAGCGGAGGGTCTCCAACTCTTGATTTGTTCCTTGTCGGCCTTTTGGAGAAACACCTGCAATTGCCGGCTGAACTGGAAAATGACATTCTGGAAGATCAGTGCAATACTCTTCTTATCCTGATTGTAATATCCAATACCCAGATAAATCAGGATCATGGTGATGATGGAGAGTATGGCATAACCGGCATTCATAAAAAACATCAACCCAAAACTAGTAAGGGCACCAAAAAGGGAGAGATACCATCGCGACCGGAACCGGGGGCGGTAGGAGGGGTCTGCCGCAAAATGATTCAGGAATGAGATTAGACAAAGGGTACCGTAGGTCACCATGAAAAACATGGAGATAATCTTGGCGACACTGTCGAGTGCCCCGGCCATAATGAACGCTGCGGCAATTAATATGGTAATTACCGAGGCGTTATATGGTTCATCGTTGTTGCCCCGTCCGCGGGAAAGCCAGTAGTTGACCTGGGAGGCTGGAAAAATCTTATCCCTGGCGATGGCCTGAAGCGTCCGGGGTGCAACCATAATGGAACCAAGTGCCGAGGAAATGGTTGCTGCCGCCAGACCGATGGGTATGATCCACCACCCTTGCCAGGCAATGTCGGCCATGACCAGACGTGAGGTGTCGGCCAGATCCGGCGGACTGGCCGACACTGTCAGTTTGTAAGCGAGCAAGAGATAAATGATCATCCCGATAAGTGTTGCCGACAGAGTACCTAATGGAATGGATCTGCCGGGATTCTTCAGGTCTCCCGACAATCCAACTCCTGCCGTCATGCCGGTAAAGGCGGGGAAAATGATGGCAAAGACCGTAAAAAAACCAATGGGTAATCCCGGGGGAACCGGTGATCCCGTGGGTTCTGGTTCCGCCTGTTGTTCCGGACCGTCAAAATCATTCAGGGTGGATGAACCGGGAAGGGTTGAGTCGTAAGCGGTGTGATAGTTCGTGATGTTGCGTAGTGCGTCAAATTCGTGGGTTCGACTGTAATCGGTTCTTCCCATAAAAAAGGCAACCAGTGAAATACCCAGGGTAACCACCACCACATAAAGAGCCTTTACCCCCAGATCAGCTCCTTTGGTCAACATGATATAGGTGAGGATCAACAGGGCAGGAATCCCGATGGTTTGTTTCTTTCCCATAATCCATTCCAACCATCGGGGCAAGGCAAAATGCATGTCCAGATAGTCAAAGAGTGGTCTGAAGGCTTCGGTAAAAGCCATAATGTAGAAGGCAACACTGATGGCCTGGGACAGGTATAGGGCAAGTCCGATCGACGAACCGATCACCAGACCAAAAGACCGTGAAATGATATAGTATTCACCTCCACCCTCCACCTTCTGATTTGTGGCAATTTCTGCGATAGCCATCGCAGTAGGAATCGTCACTGCATGTCCGATCAGAATAATTAATACCGTACCCAGAAAACCTACATTACCAACTGCAAATCCGAAACGAAGGAACATAACAGCCCCCAGAATGGTGGAGATCGCAGTAAAAAAAACCGGAGCCGTTCCAAATTTTCTGTTTTCTCGCACGGATACAAAGTCAATTTTTATCCGGCAAAACAAGCCGGCGCAAATGATTTCCGGTAATATAGTTTTTTTCAGGGAGCCGAAAAGGCCGATCGTTCTGATTGACTTAGTTTTTCCTTCTGCCAGTGCATAGGGCACATCACTGCTGGCTGACTACACATAAAAGGTCGGTCAGCAACATTCCCGATCAGAGTGTCTCCCGGGTGATCTCGACCACACGGCTCGCCCGGTTGTTGGAATTAAAAGCCCTGATTCTGATCACCCCGGCATTTTTTACTTCGACCGGGCCGGTATAGAGCGGGGAGGTGTGATCCGGATCCGAACCGTCCAGGGTATATCTCAATTGCAGTCCGGGAAATTCAGCGTTGATCAGAAGGTGGTCACCGTCAATTTTTGCTCCGGGGGGACTGATCCGGTATAGATAACCTCCATTGAGGTAATCCAACCGGGGTAATTCGATTTTACCCAACCGGTTGGCAAATTTTGACCATTCCCGGTTGATGGCATATTCGATATCCTCTCTTCTCCTCAGGTCAGCCCAGGGAAGACTGGAGACCCAGGCCCGTTCGGCCAGCCCAAGCATTTTGGGCAGGAGCGCGTACTCAAACATCTCCTGATTTTTCAGGGTTTCCGACCAGAGAGCTCCCTGAATACCAAGAATATTGGCTTTGGCATCCGGGTTTAGTGACACGCTTTCACGGGCGAGGGCAAGTCCATCCATGGGATTGCCCATCTCATCTTCCAGCATACTCAGGAAAATGTGGTATGGGGTGAACTCGAAAGCGTTCCTGGTGTCAACAAAGCCGGCCCAGAATAAACCGGTTTCTTCCGGCTCGTGGGTGTAAGCCAGATCAAAATAAAGATTGCTGGCGTTGCACATGACGACACCATAACCGGCGTTCGCCAACTGATAGGCAATGTCTTCACCTCCGCTGCCGGCGATGGCGTTCCAGGCGTAAGCAAGAATGCCCCTATTGAGCAAGTCCATGTTTGGAGCCAGACCATCTCTGGTATGCCTCAGTACAATTTCCTCCCAGCCACCAATCTTCAGGTCATACTTTGCGGCGATGTCAAGGTAACGTTGCACGAAGTAAGCGTGCAGGTCTGTGGCAGACTGCAGATAGGATTCGTCCCTGATAAGCCGGTCGCATTCCGGTGAGCCGGTCCAGGCACCCTGCGGCACCTCATCCCCACCAGTGTGAATCAGTTTCAGTGGTGCTTCTGCCTCGCGATACATCGACACAAGCTCAGCGACGACCTTCTCCAGAAAAGTGTAGGTGTATTCCTGACAAACGCAGATCACATTATCGCGATAGTTTTGTGCTGAAATATATTGGGAAGCATCATTCAGATCATTAAGCAGGTAAGCCCTGGCATCGGATTCTTTTCCCTCAGCCATCAACCGGCGGTAGCGGGCTTCCATCGCTACGATGGCTGCGCGGGCATGACCCGGGCCATTGATCTCCGGGATCACCTCGATGTGATGTTGCCGGGCAAATCGCAGAATGTCAATAAATTCGGCCCGGCTATAGAAACCCGATCCGTTACCGGCACCTGCCAGTCCGCCCGATCCATAGGCGGGAGGCAGCATCTGGTCTTTTTGGGCGCTATAACCCCTTTGGGCTCCTACACTGGTTAATTCTGGAAGTCCCGGAATTTCCAGCCTCCAGCCTTCGTCGTCAGTCAGATGAAAATGGAGCTTATTCAGTTTGTAAAAGGCCATCAGTCGAATGATCCTCTTAATCTCACTGGCCGGTTGAAAGTTTCTCGCTACATCCAGATGCTGGCCACGATAGCTGAATCCGGGAGCATCATCGATGCTGATTGCCGGCAGCAATATTTCGGTTGCCGGTACGCGATAGTATGCAGGGGGAACCAGTGCTTTCAGACTTTGTACCCCATAGAAAACACCGGCTGCTGTCCGGCCAGTGACCGTAATGTTTCTACTTCCGATTAGCAACTGGTAACCTTCCGGATCCGTTATGCCCCCGAGACTGTCCAGTTTCAGGTATATTCCGTTCTCATGCACGGTATTCTGCGGCCCGATCACCACCGGATCTTGCAAGACTTGATTCAAAAGCTCCACCAGATTCGCTGCCTCATTTTCAAGCCCCGGGTCATGGGTGACTGTCACACCCGGCCGGAGGGCATAATTCCCCTGGCCATAGTGAAAATGTCGCGGTGTAGGTAAAACAGGACTTAACTGACCAGCGGGAAAATCGCTAATGGTTTCAAAACGGGAAAATCGCTTTTCGGGTGAAATGTGAAGGGGCTTCCTCCCTCCTGATGTGCTGAAAGTGAGGGTCTCAGGTATGGGACTCTGACGGTAGTTAGTCACCGGGTGCACCGAACCATCTCCCAGTACAAAAAACAATCCATGGGGCATAAACGACCGGTTTATCATACCGACAGGCCATTGGTAGGTTATCTTTATGGATTCACCCGGTTGGATAACGGGAAAGGAATCCAACGTGTTGATCCGGTACAGATCACCACCCATGGCTTCAATATCGTACCGGTATTCGGCCTCGACCGGGAGATAAAAAGCAGTGGGAAACTGACTGAAATACAATTGGCAGTTGTTACTCATAGCGGTATCACCCGCATTGGTGATGGTAAAGACTGAAGATTGCTTATCGTCTCCATTCACTGCATCATCCCGGAGTTCCCACATGATGTGCACCTGGTCGTCACCCGGCCATGCTAAGGTAGGATCCCCAATCTGAGAACAAGCCACCAGGGCAATGATTAAACCAGACACTATCGATAGTCTCATATCTGATTGCTTTCAAACAAAAATGGAAAAATTCAACCATGGAGACCGGACAGGCAATCAATAAGTTTGCCCCGGTGTTGTTCTTACACCGTTTTTTTTGGATAGGAACCGGTTTTAACACATAATTAATGATCTGAAGATGAACGAGATCATCCGGGATTGTTTAATTTCAGGGCAGTAAAATGTCAGACAACATGTTAACACTTCAGCGCTGGCGCCGGCTTAATGGTCAGGAGATCGGCCACCCCCTCCTTGAATCGGTCGAACGAACCATCCGGGAAGAGCACGCCGCAGGACACCGCCTCAAAGTATGTATCGGAACCGACTCGCAGAGCTATCACGATCAAATCGAATTTGCTACGGTCATTGTTTTTCTCCGGGAGAAAAAAGGTGGGTTCATGTTTATCAATAACTCGAAGGTCAACATTTCCATGGGATTGAAAGAGCGGATGATTACGGAAGTGGCCAAATCTGTAGAGGTTGCCTATGCATTATGTGATTTGCTGGACCGCTATCAGGTCGAACTCGAAGTCCACGCCGATATTAATACGGATCCCGGATTTCAATCAAATACGGCATTAAAGGAAGCGATGGGATACATCATGAGTATGGGCTTTGTATTCAAAGCCAAACCCGATGCATTTGCCAGCAGCAGTTGCGCCGATAAGGTCATTTGACGAGCTGAAGACGCTGATTAACCACGTTGTGACACGATTCCCGGTGTCCGGGATTTCTTCCATTTTCCATCAACAAATTACGGGATCTCCGGGTTGAATAACCTTGATTCCCAACTTTATTAGCCAGCAGAATCATGATTCAGATTTTAATCACCGGTGGAACTTTTGATAAGGAATACAATTATATCACCGGTGAACTCACCTTCACTAAAACCCATGTAAACGATATGCTGAAGCGAGGTCGCTGTGGGGTCGATGTCGATGTCCGTACGATCATGATGAAAGATAGTCTGCAAATGACCGGGGAGGATCGAAATCTGATACTCGAAGCCTGTATCTCCAGCCAATCTGATGAGATCGTGATCACGCATGGCACCGATACCATGGTGGTGACAGCTTCCCACCTGGCATTGGCAGGTCTGCCTAAGACCATCGTCCTGACCGGTGCGATGATACCTTACACCTTTGGAACCTCCTCGGATGGATTTTTTAACCTGGGCAGTGCCCTGGGTTTTGTCCAGTGTTTGGGCAAGGGTGTTTATGTTGTGATGAACGGACGCTGTTTCAATTGGGATAATGTCAAGAAAAACTATACCACGGGATATTTTGAACTGTTGCAGCAGACATAACCGTCATTCCCGTTAGGTTCTTAAGAGGTATGGGGATCACCCACTGGTACATTTATTTCCAATGAGGGACCGGTCGGCTGTGTTTCTTCGCGCTTTTCCAGAGC
Organism: uncultured Saprospiraceae bacterium; assembly: GCA_964428345.1. Classification (GTDB taxonomy): domain Bacteria; phylum Bacteroidota; class Bacteroidia; order Chitinophagales; family Saprospiraceae; genus JABDMH01. Next base: position 61,675 of record CAYRYD010000021.1, read on the forward strand.
CGGATCAAAGATCACCGTATCAATGAGTGTTTCCCTGCCGCGGTTATCGATTTCATACAGCTGATAAAATACCGGACCAGCGACACTAAGGTGGTCGGCAATAACCACCTGATTTATCATCCGGTGATCAAAGGTCCATTGGTTAATTGGTGCGAAATGCCTGCCGTCCGTGCTTTTACGGATGACATAAGTCGCCCCGGCATCAACCAGGTCCTCCAGCTCAACCTTGATAACGACTTCCTGTAAATGCATAGACCAGACCGTCAGATAATTGGCCTTTTCCCCAACTATTGAGTCGGCCCGGACATTCAGACTGAAAAGGCCTAATACAATCAGCCATAATCCATTCTTCATCCTGTTTTTCATAGTTACAAATAATTAATTCTACTGCATAGATATGGGTAAAGCAGACGCAAGTCCAGTATGTACGATGTATTTCGTGGTAAAATCGACGAATGCCGGAAAAACGACCGTGAACAGCCGGAAGAACCAGGAAGCATCCGGAAAAAGGACGATAACATTTTCTTAACTATTTATAAAACAATAATATACATATGTAATAATAATCATATAAATTTATTGGTCAGGTAAACCGTTAACTTCAGACTCCGAAATTGCGAATCCACTCGGGAAACAAACCTTATACTTGCTCCCGAAAATAAGAACTACCGGACAATCGTTTCATAGATGACTTTCGGGAAATGGAACGATTCTTGTTGTGGAAATTATTGATTTTTAGTTGTTAATGATTTAAAAAAATTCTTTATTTGTAGATTGAATAGGTACTTTTGCGGTGCTGATTGAATCGAAGATTGCTAAATTCTAAATATTTGAGATGAAGACCTTTTACCTCGTGATTGTATTTTCAGTTTGTCTGAGCCTGGCATCGGTTGAGTCACAAAACCCGCTGCGGCCGGATGCACTGACCTTCAAGGCCCTGTTTCTGGATTATCAGAGTCCGGCAACCGATAACTATGGCAATCTTAGAAATTATAAAAACGGCTTTGAGGTTTCCTATCAGAGAAATATTAATGATTATATTAATGTGTCGGTTCCATTTCGTGCAGGGGTCGTTAATTTTAATGATGAATTTAAGAATGATGCCATCATGAGTCTGGGAGCTCAGATCCATGGGCAATATTGGAAAGCCGGTTCACAGGCTGTACCTTACATTCTTAGCGGGGCTCACGCAGTTTACGAGAAACAAGCCGGCAGTTTTGGCATTGAGATTCCTATCGGCATTGGTGTCGATATCAAGATGGGCAAAAACGCTTACTTCAATGTACAGCTGGAATATCACCTGGGGTTGGAAGACAACCGGAACAATCTGCAACATGGGGTAGGTTTTCGCTATCTGATTGGTAAGAAATCCACAGCACCGGAAGTTCCGTTAAAACCCACGGACTTCGATGGCGATGGTATTCCGGATGAACAGGACAACTGTCCCGATATTGCCGGATTGCCCGAAATGAAGGGATGCCCGGATACCGATGGAGATGGTATTGCCGATGCAGAAGATCAATGCCCGGATTTTGCGGGTCCACCCGAGCTGAATGGTTGTCCCGATTCTGATGGCGATGGTATATCTGACAACGAAGACGAATGTCCCAGTCTTAAAGGAACAATTGAAAACAATGGATGTCCGGTAATCGATCGGGATGGTGATGGCGTATTGGATTCTGAAGATGCCTGTCCGGACACGCCCGGATCTTTAGCCACGAAAGGTTGTCCGGATTCCGATAGCGATGGGGTACCTGATTCGGAAGATCTTTGTCCGAACGATGCCGGCTTCAGACAGTTTAATGGTTGTCCTGACCAGGATGGAGACGGAGTTCATGATGGCATCGACCGTTGCCCGCAGACCATTGGTTTGGCCAGTAATAACGGTTGCCCGGTAGTGCGCAGGGAGGTTAAGGAGCTGTTAGATTTTGCCCAGAGAGCAGTTCAGTTTGATGTCGGACGGGCAACCCTCAGACCGGAATCCATACCGGTACTTAATCAGATTCTGGACATCCTGAATCGTTATCAGGACTATGGTCTGGCGATTTCCGGACATACCGATGCCACTGGCGACACTTACCGTAATCTTGACCTTTCAGAAAGCCGGGCCAAGGCCTGCTATGATTATCTGTTGGGCCGGGGTATTAGTGAAGACCGGTTAAGCTATGTCGGTTTTGGAGAGACCAGACCGATTGCTACCAATGCTACCGAAGAAGGACGACGGTTGAACCGGAGGGTAGAATTTGAAATTAAGTTTAAATAAAGGCACCTCTTAAATAAGATCAGTTAGGAATTTATCGAAAATGGAAGGGTTGCTTATGAGTGAGCAGCCCTTTTTTTCATTATATGCGTCTGTTCTTTGCATACATGATCTGATTCCGGACCTGAAAAACCGGATCATTTTGGGGAATCAATAACCCAGATACAATAAAATATTGGGCCAGGCTGTAGGTTAGCATGATCAGAAAATCAGCTTCCGGAAAAGGTTGATAAAATTTGTCAATCGCCAGTAGCGAATCCGATAGCACAAACAAAATTGCTCCGGTGGAAACCTGCCAGTAGCTGGACGGATGAACCATACCTTTTCTTAACAGGGCCATAAAGGCCATGGCCAGAATGACGATCATATAACCGATAACCGGATAGAATAATGCCCCCAGCGAAGATCCGGTCAGGACCAAAAATACTATAGCATAAAGAACCAGACACAATCCGACAGGAACAGACCGTGAGAGAGGTGTCTTTTTCAGTTCGAAATCACCAGAGAATAAATAGATGTAAAATAAATGGGCAATCAGGAAAGCAATCAATCCCCCCAGAAATAAACCAAAATGATCACCGGTAAACATTAGCAATACGTCGCCACCCAGGGAAAACCCCAGGGCAAAAAACAAATACCTCCGTATTTTTTGGTTTGATGCCTGCCGGACCCACCAGATCAGGCTGCCCACAATCAGCGGCTTCAGGATCAGCTGTGCCGGGGTTAAACCAGGAACAAGCGTCGTAATGAGGTAGGTAATGACAACGACAAAAAACAACACCTGGGGGATGGATGACCGCTTCATGATTTTTGAAAAGATGACAGCCAACTAAATTACAAAACGAAAACACATTTCAACTTTGATGATTAGCTCACACCGTCTGGCTCACGCTGTGAAGATAAAAAGGAAAAAAGGGGAATGATCTGGATTATTCCTGACGATGATTTTGGTCACTGGTAGGCATCGTGTCCTACCGTTATTTTTGGCGAGCCTTTGGCTAAAGTAACCAAAAACCGAACTCCCCATTGGTCATGAACACAAGATTTGATGTATTAGTGATTCCGGTCCTGTTACTTTCCCTGGCCTGTACCAAAGAATCCACCATACCGGCCGAGGATAAGAATCTCGATAATAAGTTATTGGAAGCCCTTGAGTTGGCTTCACCCAACGGTCATTTTTTTCATTTTATTCTGGCCGATGAAAACAAACTGGAGCATCTTCCAAACCAGGATCCTGCCAATCCCATTACTCATGAAAAAGTAAAATTGGGAAAATTCATCTTTTTTGAAACAGGTCTGGCTCAGGATGCAAAAGACGCCAGTTGCTATCAGACTTATTCCTGTGGAACCTGTCATGTGCCGGAATCCGGATTTTTACCCGGTCGCATTCAGGGTATCGCGGATGGTGCCGAAGGATTTGGGTTTAGAGGAAGTACCAGGATTGTCCTGAATAATTATACCGAAGATGCCCTGGATGCCCAGGGAGTACGACCCCTGACGGTCCTGAATGTGGCCTATATGACCAATACCCTCTGGAGTGGTCTTTTCGGAGCCCATCATGTCAATGAAGGGACGGAAGACGTATGGGTCGGAACCTTGCCGGAAGTAAATCATCTTGGTTTTATCGGACTGGAGAGTCAGAACATCGAAGGTGTGAAATTACACCGCATGTCCGTCAACGAGCACGTCCTGAATGACTTTGGTTATCGCGCATTGTTTGATGCTGCTTTCCCTGATATTGATCCTACGGAGCGCTACTCGGAAAAGACGATCAGTTTTGCGCTGGGAGCCTACCTTCGCACTCTGCTGACCACCCGGGCACCTTTTCAGAAATGGTTGAAGGGAGACCGGAATGCATTGACGGACCAACAAAAGCAAGGAGCTTTGCTTTTTTTTGGGGAAGCACGCTGTTATAAATGCCACAACAGTCCGGCGTTGAGTTCAATGAACTTTCATGCCCTGGGTACCAAAGACCTGTATTTACAGGGAGGAGTCAATACCAGCGCCGATGATCCCCGTAATCTAGGCCGTGGCATGTTTACCGGAAATCCGGCCGACAATTACCGTTTCAAAGTACCTCAGTTGTATAATTTAAAGGACTACGCCACTTTTTTCCATGGCAGCAGTAAGCAGACCATTGAAGAAGTGCTTGATTTTAAAATAAAGGCTCAGTCTGAGAATGATCGGGTTTCGCAGGATAAACTTTCTCCCCTTTTTCAACCCCTGGATCTTGATGAAACAGCAAAACTTGCTTTAGTGGATTTTCTTCGAAATGCCTTGTATGATCCGGATTTTAACCGCTTCGTCCCACACGCAGTCCCCTCCGGTCTCTGTTTTCCCAATAATGACCTGCAATCAAGGAGCGATTTGGGCTGTCAGTAAACGCAAGGATTCTCTCCTCATCTTTTTTTCATTAGGCCGCTCCCATGGTGTTGTCCCGAATCCTGGCCGGATACCAGCGAAAGAATTATCTTGGAAGCATGAATGGAGATGATGTTTGGTTAAACAGGAGTTCAATCCGTCTGATGGGTTGGATCCTGTTGTTTTCCTCATTGCAACTCGTTGCTGCAACAATGTTTCCCGGGATTACATTGGGTCAGGGCAGTGAATACCTGAACATTGGGTTGGTTGCCGATTGCCAGTATTGCGCTGATCCAGGCTCAGGAGTGCGAAAGTATGCCCTTTCTGAGCAAAAGCTCCGGCAATGCGTCCGGCACTTCAACAAACTACCGCTCGATTACGTGATCCATCTGGGTGACTTTATCGATCGCGACTATGAAAGTTTTACGGTAATCAAACCGGTCTACGATTCATTGAAAATGCCCGGCTACCATGTGCTGGGTAATCATGATTTTTCGGTGCCGGATCAACGCAAACCGGAAATACCTTCTTTGCTGGGCATGCCTTCAAGGTATTACGATTTTACCATCAAGGGCTGGCGTTTTCTGGTGTTGGACGGAAATGACATCAGTTTTCACGCCCATGCTGCCGGTAGCGCAGGATACCGGGAAGCAGAGACCTATTACCAGTCGCACAACCACACTGCACCAAAATGGAATGGAGCCCTGGGCGAGGATCAGATGGAATGGCTCAGGGCTCAGTTGCATGATGCCGCGATGCAAGGGGAGCCGGTGATCCTTTACTGTCATTTTCCAATCTATCCCGACAACATCCATAATCTGTGGAATGCACCGGCCGTGCTGGACCTGATCAAACAATTTCCCGGTATTGTTGCCTGGATCAATGGCCACAACCATGAAGGCAACTATGGGTTGAGAGACGGAGTCCACTACCTTACTCTCAAAGGAATGGTCGATACGGAGGATACCGCCTATGCCGTCATGAAGATTTTCGATGACCGGATCGAGATCAACGGATTTGGCCGGGAAGAGGATCGAATTCTGCTTACCAAAAAGCGTTAACTGATTGCTCTTTTGATTGGCTTGTAAGCTGTCTGGTTAAAAGCCCTTTTCCTTCAGCCGGTTTACTTTTTCATAGACTGTATCTTCCAGACCGGCCTTGTAACGGACGATTCTGGCGAGTATTTCCGGATCCGAAGATCCCAGAATCTGAGCGGCCAGAATACCGGCATTTTTAGCGCCATCCAGAGCCACGGTTGCGACAGGTACACCCCCGGGCATTTGCAGGATTGACAATACGGAATCCCAGCCATCGATCGAATTGGAAGATTTGACCGGAACTCCAATGACCGGAAGGGGAGTGATGGAGGCAACCATACCCGGCAGGTGCGCAGCTCCTCCTGCCCCGGCGATAATCACCTTAAAACCTTTTTCAACAGCTTCCTGCGCATATTCAAACATCCGTCCGGGAGTCCGGTGTGCAGAAACAATCGTCAACTCGTAGGGAATGGAAAAATGATCCAGCATTTCGGCAGCAGCCTTCATAACCGGTAGATCGGAATCCGACCCCATGATAATACCAACCAGCGGTGAATCCATAAATTGTATTTAGCTGCAATGAATTTACAATTTTCGGGATAAGTGGACATATAGTGACTTGCAAAGAACAGGATGTAGTAAAACTTTAAAAGGATGGAATGGATCAGGAGTATGGGGTGATTGCCGTTGAATCCGGTATCAATTTAATTGATGGTAATAAAACTTCTATATTGTCAGCATATTTACAGGCAGGATGAAATCGATCTTAATCAAGGAAGCCACCATCGTCAATGAAGGAAAGATCTGGCAGGGAGATGTTTTTATTCAATCGGGAAGAATCGAGCAGACCGGTACTTCCATCAATCGTCCGTCCGACCGGGAGATTGATGCCCGGGGCCTGATTCTGATGCCGGGCATCATCGATGATCAGGTGCATTTCCGCGAACCCGGACTCACTCATAAGGCATCTATTGGTTCTGAATCGAAGGCTGCCGTGGCCGGAGGGGTAACCAGTTTTATGGAAATGCCCAACACCCGCCCTCCATCTCTGACCCAGGCTTTACTCGAAGATAAATACATGATCGCAGCGCGGGAATCTCGAGCCAATTACTCGTTCTATATGGGCACCTCCAACGATAACCTTGACGAAGTTTTAAGAACCGATGCGGCCAGGGTCTGTGGGGTGAAGATATTTATGGGGTCCAGTACCGGCAATATGCTGGTGGATGACCAAAAGATGCTGGAGACGCTTTTCAGGGAAGTACCGATGCTGATTGCTACCCATTGCGAGGATGAGCACACGATTCACTACAACCTCGGGAAAATGCAGAAAACCTACGGAGCCAATCTGAGTGCGAAGCATCATCCTGAGATCCGGAGCGCCGAAGGTTGTCTCCTAAGTTCCTCACTGGCGGTCAAACTGGCCAAAAAGTACAATACCCGGTTGCATATCCTACATCTCAGTACCGCCGATGAGCTTGTTCTGTTTGAAAACGAAAGACCCCTGTCTGAAAAGCGCATCACCGCCGAAGTCTGTGTGCATCATTTGTATTTTGATGCCAGTGATTACAAGGAGTTGGGCAATCTCATCAAATGCAATCCGGCGATTAAAAATGCCGATCATAAACTGGCACTTTTTGATGCCCTGCTGGATGACCGGTTGGATATCATTGCAACAGACCATGCACCACACACCCTGGAAGAGAAAAGCCTCCCTTACCTCGAAGCTCCTTCCGGACTGCCCCTGGTGCAGCACAGCCTCAATGTCATGCTTGATTTTTACCGGCAAAAGAAAATTTCCCTGGAACGGATCGTCGAAAAGATGTGTCATGCTCCGGCTGTCGGATTTCAGATCAAAGACCGGGGTTTTATCCGGGAAGGATATTGGGCAGACCTCATACTGGTCGATCCGGAAGCAGAGTGGACTGTTGCCAAAGACAACATTTATTACCGGTGCGGATGGTCGCCTCTGGAAGGCAAACAGTTTAAAGGAAGGGTACAGACGACCATCGTTAATGGTGATCTGGCATACCAATTCTCCGAAGGATTCTATCCGGGACAGGGTCAGAGACTGGAATTTGACCGTACCTGATTTTCAGGAATCAGACCGGATTGCAGGCCACACCATGTTGACGTTTTTCTTTAACTGATCACTTTCAGCGTGCTCGCTACTTTCTGAGCCTTATCCATGGCCGCTTCCAAATCATCGGCAAGTATGGTGACATGGCCCATCTTGCGGAAGGGCTTGGTTTCTTTTTTACCATAGATATGAACGTGCACATTGGATAAGGCAAGGCATTGTTCGAGGCCCTGATACAATACCTCTCCCTGATACCCATCTTCTCCAAGCAGGTTGATCATAACCGCCGGCGATTTTAATGATGGATCACCCAGCGGCAGGTCCAGAATCGCCCGCAGGTGCTGTTCGTATTGTGAGGTAACATTGGCTTCGATGGTCTGATGTCCGCTATTGTGAGGCCGGGGAGCGGCTTCGTTTACCAGCAGTTCCTCATTTTCGGTGATGAAGAACTCGATGGCCAGAAGACCAACCATATCCAATTCCTGAATCACTTTTTTTGCCAGTTCCTGTGCCTGAATTTCGATACCGGCGTCAATCCTGGCTGGCGAAAGGAGTTGCTCAACCAGATTGGCTGTCGGATGAAAAGCCATTTCCACCGGCGGGTAGACCACCATCTCCCCTGAAACATTCCTCGCCACCAATACCGCGATTTCGTGTTTGATGGCGATCATTTCTTCGATCACCGACGGTTTGTCAAAAAGGTACACCAGGTCATCTTCATCGCGAATGATCTGGACTCCCCGGCCATCGTATCCTTCTGTCCGTGATTTCTGGACAAAGGGGATCCGGATCTTCCCGTCAGCAACCAGCTGCAGGATTGCCGCGGCATTATCGCACAAATGGAAAGCACTGGTGCCGATACCGTGGTCGAGGTAAAACTGCTTTTGCCGTCCTTTATCCTTGATGATGTCGATCACGGTAGGTTGCGGATAGATTTCCTTTCCTTCTTTCTCGAGCTTATGGAGCGCTTCCGTGTTGACGTTCTCGATTTCAATGGTCAGGATATCCACCAGTTTGCCGAGCTGATAAACCAGATCATAGCGGGTAAAGTCTCCCTGGATAAACTGGTTGGTCACTTTGGCAGCCGGGTAATCGAAATCTTTATCCATCACCCAGAGGTTGAGGTCCCAGCGACTACCGGCCTGGACCAGCATTTTACCAAGCTGTCCTCCTCCGAGGATGCCGATGCGGGTATTCGTGAACATTGAACTGCAATTAAGGATTCAGTTGCCGAAAATAAGGTAAATCAGCTGAAGGGCAGAAGGTGATTTTGCCCGACTTGATCAGTCTTCTCAATTAACTGGCAGAGCCGCCGCGTAGGTTGAATTTGCGTAGTTTTGATAACAATCTTATTTCAACTATTGAAAAGCCTGATAGAGAAATTTTGGGATTTTCCGAAGGTTGAGACATGGCTACCTAAGATCCTTTACCCGGGGAATAAAGGGTGTTTTGGAGATAGGCCTGAAGTGTGTTGAAATTTCACTCGATTTCGAAAAAGGTGTGATCAGGAGAAAAGAAATTATACTACTTTTAAGGACCTGATGGCAGTGTTATTTTGGTATCTTATCAATATAAGGGAAAACCATCTTCCGCAGAAAGGTCGGTTGAAATCGAATTGTTGTATCTCTCAAGGAGAAACGAAAAACTTCAAGAACTACTTCATCATGATGAGTTCCATTGCAAGGTTGGCTGGATTTCTAGGCGCATTTAGCCTGGCGAGCGGAATGATCAATGCCCAGGTAACCGTGACTAAAAAGGATTCCCTGTATACCGATGCCAATGGCAATGAATTGGCCAATCCTGGTGACAGTCTGCGTTACAAGGCAGGAGTCCTGAATCAGAGCGGATCCACCGCCGAGGGTCTCGATTATAAAATCATACCAGGTGACAATTTAAATTTCAACCCGGCTAGCGTCCGAACTTCACCGGTGGCATCCAACGATACTTTTCCCGTGACCGGGAATGTAGGCATTATGGTCCCGGCAGTAAATGGTCTGAAGCTCAACGATTTTGACGACGACCTGAGCGGTGCTACCATCATGGCAGAAATGAAGATGAGTGCCATGGGTGGTGACGTCACGATCAATGCGGATGGAAGTTTTACATACGTACCACCACCTGGTTACACCGGGTCCGATCACTTCACTTACACCCTGCTGGACGGCAATCACGTGGTGGGAGGCGGACCTTCCAGCAACGATGCTACGGTGACCCTCAACGTTGCCAACCTTATCTGGTTTATTGACAACAGTAAGCCGGCCGGTGACGGAAGGCTCAATACTCCTTTTAATTCCCTCAGTGCCTTTAATACGAGCTCGACAGCTGCTGCGCAAGTGGTATACATAGAATATAACATGACCGCTTATACTGGAGGTATTGTACTTCAGGATAATGAACGGCTTTTTGGCGAAGGGTATACCGGGGCATCCAATCTGGCTGATGTCCTTCCTTTTTCGCTGGCCATGTTCAGTTTTTCACTCCCGGTGATCAACGGTAGCCGGCCGGTGATCACAAACGGCTCGGGCGATGGAGTCACCCTGGCCATGAATAACGAATTGCGTGGTTTCAATGTGGGGAACTGTAGCGACTTAGGGATCGATGATAACGGTGGTACCGTGGGTTCTTTAACGATCAGTGAATTGAATATTACGAATGCATCGGGTGGTGGCTTTCGCGCATCCAATGGCGGAAACCTTGCCGTGACACTTGGCAGTTTATCCAGTACCGGCGGACCAAACGGTATCTACCTTGGATCCTGCGGAGGATCTTTCAACGGAGGCACAGGAACGATCACCAACCCAAATGGTATTGCAGTAAATATTGCAGGGGGCACTGTAGGATTGACGTATAGTGGTAACATCACTCAGGCGAACAACTTTGCCATGGTGACCGTATCAGGCGGTCATACTACAGGCACGGTGACGTTTCAAACCGGTACGCTCAATGCTACAAATGGTACGGGATTGCAATTCAATAACGCGGATTCACCCACATCGTATAATTTCTTGGGAACGACAACTTTGAATGGCGGTTCTGCAGCCATCAATATTATCAACGGCTCTGCAGGGAGTTTTACCTTTGGGGCAAATACAAGCATTACGAGTCCGGCAGATACCGCTTTTGCTGTCATAGGTGGAACGGCATCGGTGACATACAGCGGTAGCATTACACAGGCGAACAATTTTCCAATGGTCAGTGTATCCGGCGGACATACGACCGGAACGATTACGTTTCAAACTGGAACATTAAGTGCAACGAATGGCTCTGGTTTACAATTCAATAATGCAGACTCTCCAACTTCATATAACTTCAACGGTACTGTTACACTCAATGGAGGAGATGCTGGAATAGATATTGTCAACGGTTCAGCAGGAGCGTTTACATTCTCCAGCAATTGTACTATCACCAATCCATCAGGCACTGCATTTCGCATAGATGGAGGTAATGGACCGATTACCTACAATGGAACAATGTCCAAGACAGGTGGTAGCAGTGCTGGTCGGTTGGTGGATATTCAGAATCGAAATGGAAATAGTGTCGCACTAAATGGAAATCTCACGAATACAGCGACGGGAGCGACCGGTCTTTTGGTATCCAACAATTCGAATAGTGCAATCATCACATTTGCTGGTGCTTCGAAGACCTTAACTACTGGGGGTAATAATGCAATTACGTTGAGCAGTAACCCCGGAGCCACCATCAACTTCATCAATGGAGGGCTGGTTATCAATACAACCAGCGGCACTGGATTCAATGCCATGGGTGGGGCAACTGCGGTGACGGTGCAGGGCACGGGCAATACCATCACCAGCACCAGCGGCACGTCGCTGAATGTGGTGAGCACTACCATCGGAACGAGCAATTTGAATTTCCAAAGTATTTCGTCCAGTGGTGGTACGGCACCGGGAATCAATCTCGATAACACCGGGTCACTTGGCGGGTTAATCGTGAACGGTGATGGGTCGAATACCTCACTTGGAGGCAATAGTTCTGGAGGGACTATTTCCGGTAAAAGTGGTGGAGATGGCAGTTCCACTGCAGGCATCGGTATTTACCTGAATAACACCCGCAATATTGTGCTGAGACGTATGACCATCAATGGTACGAACCAAAATTTTGCGATCCGGGGAACATCAGTAGTCAATTTTACGATGGAATTTAGTACTGTGACGGGGACAAATGGGACGAACGGTGCTTTCGATGAAGGCAGCATCAGGTTTAGCGAACTCACTGGAATTCTAGGTATTACATCCATCTTGATCAACGGTGGCTATGAGGACAATATTCGGGTTGTCAATACTACTGCAGGTACATTAACCGCGGCTGTGTCTGCAACTACGATCGGTTTGGCCAATACACAGAGTGCATTGGAACTCAATGATGGCTTGTACTTTGAAACACTCACCGGTGCGGCCATCATCAATGCTACCGTTTCAAATTGCATTTTTCGTTCTGCAGCGGGCGATCTTTTCCAATGGAATATCAATGGTACAGGCACATGCAGTCTGACTTTGCAAAGCAACACATTTAGCAACAACCACGGAGCCATCGCGACTGGTGGAGGTGGCGTTTCATTATTTTCCAATGGTACTGCCAACACCACACTTGCGATTGCTAACAATACTTTGCGTGATGCGGTGGGTACTGCTTTCTTAATTGTCAAATCGACAGGTAATACGACACTGTCAGGCACTTTTTCCAACAATACTATAGGGCTCGCGGGTACAGCAAATTCGGGTTCCCGGGAAGGCTCAGGTCTGAAGATCCAGAATGTTGGACTTGGTACAGTCAGCATGAGTGTGACCAATAGCAGTTTCTACCAATACAACAATTTCGGCATTGAAATATTGACAGGCGGTGGCGCGGCTGCCATGAGTGGTAACATGAATATTACCATTACGGGCAACATTATATCCAACCCAGGGAACAATCCTGCTACCTTAGGTATTGCAAAAAACGGTATCCATTTGAACGGTGGAACAACACCCGGGGATACTTACCAGATATGCCTGGATGTGGGTGGAGCAGGCGCGCTAGCAAACAGTATGGTAGGTTCAGGAGCACCAAACGATGGTGGTGCTGGTGGTGAAGATTTCCGCTTCCGTCAGCGCCAGTCAACCACGGTACGGCTTCCGGGCTATGGTGGCGCAATTACCGATGCAAATGCAGTCATATCATACATACAAGGTAGGAATACCGGGAGTCCAAGTGGGAGTGTGTCTGCCAATGCCCCTCCCGGTGGTGGGTATGTGGGTGGTGCCGCCTGCAATTTACCTTGAAAATCCAATGGTCACCGACTGTCTATACGACACTTGCTACTTCTGGGTACAAAAAATCGCTCATTGGTTGGTGGAGGATCGTTGGTATTCATTTTTTTACGACAAAGCTAGATAGCAGTGAAGTGGGTATCTGGTGTTTATTGAAATTTCGCCCGATTTCGAAAGAGGTGTGTTCAGAGAAAAGAAATTATGTTACTTTTAAGGGCCTAATGCATTGTTATTTTGGTGGCTTACCTTAATAACGGAAAACCATCTTCCGCAGAAAGATCGGTTTGAAATCGAATTTGTTGTATTCCTAATGGGGAAATGAAAACTTCAAGAACCACTTCATCATGATAAGTTCCATTGCAAGGTTGGTTGGATTTCTTTGTGCATTCAGCCTGACGAGCGGAATGATCAATGCCCAGGTAACCGTGTCCAAAAAGGATTCCCTGTATACAGATGCCAATGGCAATGAGTTGGCCAATCCAGGTGATAGTTTGCGTTACAAGGCAGGAGTCCTGAATCAGAACGGATTTACCGCCGAGGGTCTCGATTATAAAATCATACCGGGTGACAATTTGAATTTCAACCCGGCTACGGTACGTACCTCACCGGTGGCTGCCAACGATACTTTTAATGTGACCGGAAATGTCGGTATCATGGTCCCGGCAGCAAATGGACTGAAGCTGAACGATTTTGACGACGACCTGAGTGGAGCTACCATTATGGCAGAAATGAAGATGAGTGCCATGGGTGGTGACGTCACGATCAATGCGGATGGAAGTTTTACATACGTACCACCACCTGGTTACACCGGGTCCGATCACTTCACTTACACCCTGCTGGACGGCAATCACGTGGTGGGAGGCGGACCTTCCAGCAACGATGCTACGGTGACCCTCAACGTTGCCAACCTTATCTGGTTTATTGACAACAGTAAGCCGGCCGGTGACGGAAGGCTCAATACTCCCTTTAATTCCCTCAGTGCCTTCAATACGAGCTCGACAGCTGCTGCGCAAGTGGTATACATAGAATATAACATGACCACTTATACCGGAGGTATTGTGCTTCAGAATAACGAGAGACTTTTTGGTGAGGGTTATACCGGGGCATCTAATCTGGCTGATGTCCTTCCTTTTTCACTGGCTATGTTCAGTTTTCCATTGCCGGCGATCAACGGTAGCAGACCGGTGATCACCAACGGTATGGGCGATGGCGTCACCCTGGCGTCCGACAATATTTTGAGGGGCTTTAATATTGGTAACTGTTCTGATTTTGGAGTGGAAAATGTGGGATCCGTAGGAAACCTGATGGTTAGTGAAGTAATGATTACCAACACAACGGGTGGTGGATTCCGGGCCGCTTCAGGAAGTGAAGCAATGATGAACGTGGTATTTGATGCCATTACCTCTGGAGGAGGGGTAAACGGGATCAGTCTGACCAACTGTATGGGAAGTTTTACGGTCAATGGAGGTACGATTACCAATCCGACCGGAACAGCCGTCGAGATAGTGAATGGCTCAGTGGTCTTTACCTCAAGCGGTAATATCAGCGACAATACCGGTTTCGCTGTGGATATCAATAACCACGACAGTGGCAATGTTACCTTTTCGGGCAATATTACCTCCACCGGAAGCGGTATCCGGGTCACCGGATGTGGGGGAGGGACCAAGACTTTTTCCGGAAGCACAAAAAATCTGATGACCACAGTAAACAACGCGGTTGAACTCACTGGCAATTCCGGGGCTACCATCAATTTCAGCGGTGGCGGACTGGCAATTACAACCACATCCGGTATTGGATTTAATGCCACGGGCGGTGGTGTGGTGAATCTGACTACAGGTACTAATCACAATACGATTACCACCCAAACGGGTATCGGAGTTAACATTCAGACCCCAACCAACATCGGAGCGAGCGGCTTTACGCTCCGCAGCGTTACGGTGAATAATGGAGGATCTGCCAGCGCAGCGAGTGGCATAAGGCTTAACGGTACATCCGGATCTTTCATCGTTACCGGTGATGCCAGCCTGGCCCGTAATGGTAGTGGTGGTACGATCAACCGTACCACCGATGATGCGATTGATTTGACTAATGCCCAGAATGTGACCCTCCAGTCGATGAATCTGACCAACAATGGGAGTACCGCACCCGGTGGTCCGGTTAACGCCCAATCAACGGCAGGAGATCAGACCGTTCAGATCAATGGAGGATCAAATATTGTGATGTCCGGTTTGTTGATTCAGAATCCGACCGGTACCGGCATCCTCGCTTTGAATCTCGGAGGTACTAACCGGTTCAATAACAACAGCCGGATTGAGGCAATGTCAGGCACGGCCGGTCATGGCATATACGTGGCCAATACCAATGTTTCCATGACCTTGTTTGAGCTCAACAATATCCAGATGGTTAACAACGCATCCAACCTGGTCAACGCTTATTTTGGTACGCAGGGATCCGGTAGCATGAACGTCGATATCATCAACAAATGTCTCTTCACCGACCTGGGAGTTCAGGCATTGTTAATTACGGGTGGGGATGGTGCATCATCCAGCGGAACGATGATTTCACGGGTGATGGACAGTGCCTTCAAGAATGCCAAGGGAACCGGCGAAAACAATCTGGCAATTTTAGTCAACGGTGGTATTCATGTATCCACCGTCGAGCGGGATACCTTTGACAACATCGCTGAACTTGGTGATATTGCCAACACCAGCATCATCCGTACCCAGAACAGCAGCATTAGTGGCCAATTGAATGCCACCATACGGAATAATATCATCCGCAATATCAATTATGGCATGGCCGCTGGTGGTCGTCATGTGATCGGCCATGTTTTTGAGCCCGCCATGTACAATGCCTCCAATTCAACCACATTACTGATCGAGAACAATACCGCTACCAACATAACGTACACCGGTAACAACCGGGAATTTGTCTTTATCGATTACCGGGCTAATGCCTCTGGAGGCAACGTCACCATTCGAAACAATTCGTTTAATATGCCTTCAGCCGGTGCCCAGCAATTAATGGAACTGCGTTTTCGTCAGGTAGCCGCTTCGACCGTCAATGTGCTGGTCTCAGGTAATACCGGTACCGGGAATACGGCTGTGGCATTCCTTGACATTGATGCAGAAGATGCAGCCACCGTCAACACTACCGTCACCAATAATACCTTCACCAACTCCAGTGGCACTCCCGGATTCAGCATTGCTGTGGCAACCGAAGACACCGGTTCGACGATGTGTGCCAATATCAGCGGTAACACGCTTTCGGCTGCAGGCAATACCATTAGTGTGAACGAACAGGCAGGTACCATGAATATTACCCAGGCCAGTCAGGCAGCTCTTACAGCTGCCAATGGAGGGGCAACGGTAACCGTGGGAGGTACTCCAACGTATGGCGTAGCAGCATGTATACAACCACCCCAATGATTATACTAAAAACAAGACATGAAGAAGTAAAGTAATCCATGGCCGATTTACCTCTCAAAGGAAGATAAGATTCAGCTCCCAATGTCTATGCTGAAGTGAACGGAGCCATCCGAATGTCTGCGCAACGACAGCTTGTGTCCATAACGGTTAATGAAGGAAAATGCGAAAGGGTTATAAGGAATCCCGTGATCGCGGGTAAATTGAACAGGTTCCAGATATTGATCAGCCAGATGCTTATTATTGGCGAGATGGTCAGAACGTAAGAGGTTCTTTCTCACTTCGCTGAGCATCTCCAATTGCTCTGCACTCATCACAAAACTGTCAGTTGCTGAAATGTGAGAAATCAATCTTGGAAGTATGAACCAGGAACTTACAGTCAACAACACCTCTTTCCCAAAAACTCTCCGGTCCATTTTATGTCAAAATTGATAGTTCAAATCTAATGAAATCCCGAATATCTGGAGATTCAACGCCGCATTATTTGAGACAATAATTTTTTGAACAATTATTTTGCATAGTTATGAGGAATTTTACTATCTTAAACACTGAAATTGCATTCTTGAAAATTCCAGGAAACCATGGCTGAACCTTTCCTCTCCGAAATCCGCATCATGAGCTTTGTATTTGCCCCAAAGGGATGGGCTTTGTGTAATGGGCAGTTGCTGCCGATCAACCAGAATCAGGCATTGTTCTCCCTGCTGGGTACTACCTTTGGTGGTGATGGAAGGGTTAACTTCGCCTTGCCGGATTTAAGAGCCCGGGTACCGATCCATGTCGGCAGCGGACATACGCTGGGGGAGCGGGGAGGAGAGCAGGCCCATACAGTATCCATCAGTGAATTACCCACCCACACCCATATCGCCAATGGTAGCAGCAAGAATGCAAGCCTTGATGTGCCATTAAATAATGTCCCTGCCGTCACGTCAATCAATGCCTACGGTAGTCCGGGAGGTGTTGGTCTGGTTGCGATGGGGGCTTCCAGTCTAACCAACACCGGGGGCAGCCAGGCCCATCTGAATATGCAACCCTTTTTAACCTTGAATTTTTGCATAGCCCTGCAGGGTATATTTCCTTCACCCAACTAAAGAATTAGTATTATGGCACAACCCTATGTAGGAGAGGTCCGCATGTTTGCCGGTAACTTTGCTCCGGCCGGATGGATGTTTTGCGAAGGTCAGTTGTTACCAATATCCGAAAATGAAACCCTTTTTCAGCTGATCGGCACCACGTACGGAGGTGATGGTCAAAGTACGTTCGCCTTACCCGACTTAAGGGGGCGTCTGCCATTGCATCAGGGCAACGGATTTATCCTGGCTGAAACCGGAGGTGCGGAAGAGATTACTTTAACCGTGAATCAGATACCTGCCCATACCCATCCGGTATTAGCCAGTAGTGCAGCTGCGACTTCAAAATCACCCGCCGGTTCCATGCCAGCTGTCGCCCAGGGTGATCTGTACAGCACCGATTTTACTGCTCTGAATTTCGCAGCGCAGGCTATCTCTTCCACCGGAGGCTCCCAACCCCATACCAACTTCATGCCTTATCTCTGCATCAATTTTATCATCTCCCTTTTTGGAATTTTTCCTTCACCCACTTAATATTCTTAGCGATGGCCGATCCTTTTGTTGCTGAAATCCGAATCTTTCCTTTCAACTTTGCCCCCAAAGGCTGGGCCTGGTGTGATGGTCAGCTTCTGCCCCTCTCCCAGAACACGGCCCTTTTTTCCCTTTTAGGAACGACTTACGGGGGCAATGGCAAGAGTAACTTCGCGCTTCCCGATCTCCAGGGCAGAAGCCCAATGCATCCGGGACAGGGTCCGGGGTTGTCCCTCCATGACCTGGGGGAAACCGGAGGTTCGGAAACAGTGAGCCTCCTGGAAAGCGAGATACCCTCTCACTCACATACATTCAGGGGTACTTCCGAAGGTGACGATAGTCTGATACCAGGTGGTAATTACTATGGTCAATTATCGGTTGTCTATAGTGGAGCCTCCAACCTGACTGCAATGAATCCCAGTATGATTGCTCCGGCAGGTGGAGATCAGCCGCACAACAACATGCAGCCTTACCTGACCTTTTATTTCTGTATTGCCTTGCAGGGGGTCTTTCCCCCAAGGACCTAAATGGCCGAACCACTAATCCCGGAAAAAATGTCTTTCAGGCCTGTGGAAAGTGGAGACACCGGTTTTCTGAAGGAATTGTATCGTAGTTCCCGTCAGCATGAAATGGATCTGCTCTCCGAGTGGACGGAAGAGATGAAAGATGCTTTTATCACCCAGCAGTTTCATGCCCAGGACCGGTATTATCGTGAAAACTATGAAAATGCCCGGTTTAAGGTGATTTTATACGATCAGCAGCCGGTTGGCCGGTTTTATACCCAGAAGAGGAAAGACGAAATCCGGATCATGGATATTATCATCAAAGCCGGGTACCGGGGTTTAGGACTGGGTACCCACCTGATCCGTAAGGTGATGGAGGAGGCGGTACATAAAGGGCTGGCTGTCCGGATACACGTCGAATACAATAACCCGGCTCTCCGGTTATATCACCGGTTGGGATTTAAAAAAATTGGAGAGCATGGAATATATTTCCTGCTTGAGTGGAAAAATCCTAAACAGACATGAGTTTTCAGCCAACATTGGAGTACTTTCTGGAAAGTAAAGGATCGATGTTTACCATTTTTTTTACGGCCGATAATGGCCTTCCGGCTGAAATGCATGAGGTCAACGAACTACCAGTGTTGAAGGAAAGTGATATCAGACCTTTTTCACTGATTTTTCTTACCTGGCAGAATAATCAGTATTATGGTCAGGGTACCTTTTTACTGGCGGATGGGCAGGGTAACCGGTTCCCTGTTTTTCTGGTTCCGGTCGGACCCCAGCCGGAGACCGGCAGGATGCAGTATGAAGCAATCTTCAATTAGTGAATCTATGAATTTGCTGTCAACAGAAGAATTCTCCAACTCATTGTCTGACAATACCGGTCATGCTGAGGTAATCTTGGCCAGTTTTCCCGCAAATTTCTTTTAACAATAGTCAAATAGTTGGGTGAAATTATACTACCTTAGACACCATTATACCGGAAAGAATGAGAGACCGTCCGGTATCGTAAAGATTAACGAAATACTGGAATCAGCGGCAAATTCAAAGTGACTTTCCCATGATCTGATTCGGCTTATTTCTTAAACCCGGCCAATGACTAAAATCTTACTGTCACGATCAGTTTATGCATATTGGACCGCACTGCGGGTTGCAGTTATACTGGTTATATTTTACTTGCCCTCGGTTGCCCAGTTGACGCTGCAAATACCGGTGCTCGACGCCGGTGACAGTATTTGTATTACCTACAACGTGCAAGTTCAAAGTCCTTTTCCCAACGGAGTAGGGCAGGTCACCAGTCAGGACACATTGAACGTTTCAGATCCCATGTTGAAGATACCCTCCAGCGATCCCGATTCTTTTCCGGCTATGTTTAAACCGACGGGTACCCTGATCTGCAATCCGCTGGCAGGCAGCCTCTCGGTTGGGGTCACTGAGATATGCTCTGGTGACAGTGTTTTCGTGACCCTGTCGGGAAACCAGAGTGCAGCAGAATATACCCAGGTTTTTCTGGTAGTCGATCCCGACAATGGTGATGTGATCAGCATTCAGAGTGACCCCTACGTCAACTTCAGTCAACCCGGGATGTTCCGGTTGTATAGTTACAATTATCTGACCGGCAGCTCTGCCATAACCATGCCTTCGAATCTCACCGATATCGACTGTGAAGCCGCTGGTGCTTGCTGTGATACGGCATTGGGGATGTTTATCATTACAGTCAACGGTGCCACCGCAGGAACCATTTCAGCAGATCAAACTATCTGTGAGAATGATGTTCCGTCCACTTTGACCGGCACGGAAGGCATGGCGGTCGGTACACTTTCTTACCAGTGGCAGATGAGTACCGGCAGTATGGCCGGACCTTTTAGCAATATTCCGATGGCCACCATGAAGGACTACAGTCCTGATGCCTTAACCACCACCACGTATTACCGGCGGATCGATATCAGCACTTTCAATGCGTTCGATTGTGCCGATACTTCGAATGTCGTGACCATTTTAGTCAACACGGTCGTTGCCGGAACCATCGGAGATGATCAAATCATCTGCAGTGGAGATACACCGGAAGAATTGACAGTCTCCGGCGTCATGGGGTCGGGTAACTTAACCTACCAGTGGCAGGTCAGTACTACCGGATGTGAAGGTGTTTTCGAAAATATCATGGGGGCCGACTCCGACAGCTATACACCGCCGGCCCTGAGTGATTCGATGTATTATCGCCTCATTGTTACCTTAACGTCTGGGATGGTGATGTGCAGCGATACTTCCAATTGCGTTTCGATCATTGTCAATGACATTACCGCCGGCGAGATCGGTAGTGATGGAGTGGTATGCGAGGGCACTGATCCCGAAAGTATTATCCAGACCAGTCCAGCCATGGCATCAGGTACATTGGCCCATCAGTGGCAAATGAGTACCGATGGCTGTGACGGTACTTTCACCGATATCATGAATGCCACCAATGAAAATTATGACCCACCGGTTCTGAATACAACAACGTATTTTCGCCGTATTGATTTCTCGACGGTTGACACCAAGGTGTGCAGTGACACCTCCAACTGTGTAACCATTGCGGTTAATGAGATCACCGCAGGTACGATTGGTACCGATGCAATCATCTGTGCCGGTGAAGTTCCGGCCATGTTGACCTCGGTCATGGATGCTTCCGGTAGCAGTACACCCAGTTACCAGTGGCAAATGAGTACCAATGGCTGTGATGGTACCTTCACCGATATCATGGCAGCCACCGGTAGTACCTACCAGCCTGGGTCTTTGTCACAGACCACTCATTACCGTCGCATCGCCATCTCAAACCTGGATATGTTGGAATGCCGTGATACTTCCAACTGCGTTACCATCACGGTCCGATCCATTAATATCGAGTCAGTCATGCAGGAATGTCAGTCTTCGATGCTGTACGATCTAAGGATTTGCATCAGTTTTGCCAATCCGGGTCCCTCAGAAATGTTTAACGTGAAAGTTGGTATGACGGATTTTGGTCCCTACGATTATGCAGATCTGGATATGAATGGCTGCCTGGTGATCATGGATGCCGGTTTTGATCCCACTGATGGCGAGACCTTCGACGTGATCGTGAGCGATGCTGATCAGATCAACGGCAAATACTGTGCTGATACCGTCAGTTTTATGGAAAGTTCGTGTTTTCAATGCCCGGAGATCGGATCCCTGATGTCGCCGGATACGCTCTGTAGCACTGACCAGTTTGATCTGACTGCCAGTGGTCTGCAGTATATGGCGGGATCCGAAAATGCTGAAACGGATTTTGGAATTAAGTTTGTTGCCTTTGCCGGTGGAGTACCGGCTGATCCATATGCCGGAGGAATCTCATTGGGTGAGGTCTCATTCGCCAGTCTGACCATGAGCAATACGGTAGCCGTACTTAGTAATGTAAATGCAGCCCTGCTGGGAGCTCCGGGTATGTATACCATTTGCGCCATCCTCAGTCCGGCACCATCGCTGGATATGACCTGCCGGCCGTTCCAAAGTCAGTCGGTCTTGCTGGACGCCGTTCCCGTCATTAAGGGGATCATTAGCGGCCCGGAGGTTGTTTGTCCGGATCTGGAGAATTTACCCTATTCTATTCAGGATATCAGTAACGCCACCGATTACCAATGGGTTTTCAACAACACCACCGGAACCATTTCTGGTGATGGCAATCCAATGGTGACCGTTAGTTTTGGCAGTTTATTTAATGGAGGGCAATTGTCGGTGACCGCCAGCAACGGTTGCGGAGTATCTGATCCGGTTGTCCTGGAGATTGAAAAAGCTTCGGATGTATTTTGTGAGTTAACCTCTTGTTTGGCCGTCAACCAGAATCTCACGGTTGACAACACCTTGTTGAATGCCATGGGAGCCCCAGATGTCTACCGGGCCATCACTAATCTCAACAGCGATGCTACCATTGAAGCCTTACGTACGGTAATCTTCAAAGCGGGTAATTCCATCACACTGAATCCACCTTTTAATGTGGAGCCTGGAGCTACCTTTATTGCGGAGATTGAGGCCTGCGTCTATTCCATTCTGCGAGATTGATAACCCATAGGTTTCGTGGCTTTAATAAGTTTATGTTAGGATTAATATGGTGTCGCTGCTTCATAGAATTCTTTCTCGGTGAAAGGCAGCTATATCTGGTTTTAATTAGTATCTTTCACCTTGTTAAGAAGACCAAAACTTACTCCACACAGGCATCGTTTGCCCATTCAGTGATTGCTGCCTAGTCGATTGGGTTGGTTTTTGTATTCTTTCTTGAAAAAGACAAACCCCGTGTATATGGAACAATGTACCAGACTGCGTCAGATCACTGAGAAGACATCTTTTTCATTCTCCGGGTCTGGTCTAATACCTCTTTTCTTTTTCCTGTTTTTCTCCTTCCCTTACTGGCTGGCTGCCCAGATGGATCCGGATCTGTTGCAGTGTGGTACCATCCTGCCTACGGGAGCAGCTTTGGATTCTCTGTATATTCAGCATCAACGATTTCTGGCTACCCAGGCTCCGGAAAACCCTATCCCCGCTCTGGGAGACCGCCTTATACCGGTCCAGTTTCATATTGTTCGTGACGATGGTTGTGCTGGCGGTACTCCCGAGATGTCCTTATTGGATGAATTAAATAACTATGTAAATCCGAGATATGCTGGTGCAGGGTTGTTTTTTATCGCCTGTGCACCGGCCAACGTGATTTGCAGCAGCGACTTCAACATACTGGAAGAATATGCCGAAGGAGATGCCCTGTCGATGATGTACAATGTACCCAATGTACTCAATATCTATGTGGTGGAGGACCCCAATGAACTTTGTGGATGGGCCCGTTTTAGTTCAGATAATACGGATTATGTAGTCCTGGCCAACAACTGTGCTGACAATACCAGTACAATGGCCCATGAGATCGGGCATTATTTCGACCTGTTTCATACCCATGAGACTACCTGGGGGGCAGAGTTGGTCGATGGTAGCAATTGCATGACTGCGGGCGACCTGATCTGTGATACACCGGCTGATCCGGTGCTCTTTGATTCGGGTACCGACACCTACAAGGTAGATGCGATGTGTGTGTATACTGGTATGGATCTGGATGCCAATGGTCAGGCATATATGCCGGACCCGACAAATCTCATGTCTTATTCCAGAAAGGAATGCCGGGACAACTTTTCGCTCCAACAGCTGGCGAAAGCAGCTTATACTGCCGCCAACTACCGAAGTTATATCAGTGTTATTACCTGTCCTCCGGGTACCATCGAATATGTAGATGCCAACTGTCAGCTGATCATGCCCGATTACCGGGACTTGATCACCTTTAATGCCCCCTGTGAGGTGGAGGATACCACCCAGATACCCGCACCGGGTACCATCATCACCGATCTTGGTTTTACGATGGTCACCATCACCGTGACCACGATGGGTGGAGAGATGGCTACCTGTGATTTTTACATGACCGTCCGTGATACCATCAAACCGGAATTCTCTCCGGTTGATCCGGATACGATCCTGACCAACCTGCAATGTGAAGGGATTTTACCGGATTATCGTGATTCGACCATGGTAACCGACAACTGTGACCCCAATCCCATCATTACCCAGGAGCCTACGCCCGGTACCGATATCGGAGGGGTAGGGACTACCCTTACTGTCTATGTTATTGCGGAAGATGAATCCGGTAATATCGATTCCCTGCCGATACAGGTGATGGTAATCGATGCCAGTGCGGAGTCGCAGCTCAATTGTCGCGATCTGAATCTGAGCCTGGATGTAGCTGGTTTGGCTCAGTTTCAACTCGCCGAACTGGTGCAGGGAGCTAATTGCAGTGAATTGCACACCCTCAGAATCGAAACCGATGCCGGAGCCCTGGTATTTCAGGATTTCGGTCTCATCAGAAGTAGCTATATCAGCTTTTTAGCTTGCGGATACCGTGGTCAGCAACTCAAAGCCACTGTCACCGATGAGTCCGGAGCCAGTTGCTGGGGATACCTCACCTTCAAGCAGGGAAACGGACCAATTGTGCAGGGTCGATCTTACGACCTCTGGTGTTATGATACCCTTCTGACTGATATATCAAAATATTTTGAATTATATGGGTACCCTGCGGCTTATGTTCCCTGTATTGGACCAATGCCCGTAAAATTTGTGGCAGACTGGATTGAGCCCTACGATTGTGTACCTGGTGTCCAGGATACTGCAAAGATCATCTACCGGGAATACGAAACTTTTGATAAACAGGGTATAAGGGCCACTGCGTTTGATACCATTGTCGTCTTTCGTTTGCCGCAACTCCATGCTGAAAGCTTTTTCTGCCCGGGTAATCAGACCATTTACTGCAGTGACACCACCGCTTTCGTGAGTCCGGCGATTTTATTCAGTTACGACACTTTCAGTGGTTTTCTGGAGTTGATCGAAATTTCAAGAGGGGAGGAGGGCCTGGAGTTCTATCCGGTTGTACTCGACCCTAAATGCGGATTACAGGTACATGTAGATTACTGGCAATATGGAGATGCCCGGTGCAATGCAGAATACAAGATTGCTGTTGAACTGAAACAGACCTGTCCGGGATCCCTGAGTGACCTGGCGGTATCGGTTTTTTCTCCCAATACATTCGTGGCTTTGGATGCCGACAGTACCTACTGGCGATGCGAATTCTGGCTGACCGATCTCGACACCCTTCCTCCGGTCATTGAAGGCAAGGATGACAATCTCCTGCTGACGACTGTTTATACTACCGCTCATGAATGTGCCGCCCATACCTATATCCCTCCGGTTTATGTGCATGATGCATGGACAGGGGTAAAACAGGTGAAGGCAACGATCGAAGGTGTTGGCGCTACTATTTTGTCGTATAATGCCGTGACCAAATGCTATGAGAGCCATACGCAATTTAAATTGCCCTACCGCGAAGTTCCATACCAGGTGATGTACGAAGCTTACGACAGCTGTCACAATCTGGCAAGGGAGTACTGCTATATCAGGGTGAAGGATCAGACCAGACCTGTTGCAGTTAGTGATAAGGGAGTGACCGTCAGTCTTAGTGATAAGAAAGTGTGGGTCGATGCTGCCACCTTTGATGAAGGCAGTTGGGACAATTGCGGTGTCAATCTGCTGTTGGCGAGACGGTCAGACTGGTATGAAGCCTGTGTTGACCTATGCGATTCTCTGACTAATTGTTGGGTAGGCGAACATCACGACACCCTTTGGCAACCATGGCTGCAACCTGACAAGCATCTGGATCCGGTGGAAGCTCATTATCAAAAGACCCTGGATTGGCTTTGGAATGATAATGTAGCCTGCGGAGATCTGTTGTACAATGCCTGGCAATACGATCTGATGAAACATGCATATCTGAATTGTGTGGAGCATCCCTATGAAGTTGGATCGGAAGATTTTTACGGTCTCTTTCGGGAAGCGATCAAGGACCCGGATTTTGCCTCCAAATGGAAGAATCCCTCGACCTTGTTTGTCGGGACTTCCCGGTTTGGGATAAGTGGCAATCATTCCTATTACCTGCAGATGAATGGCAATGCGACTCCGGTATTTGACAGTCTGGGGGTTTGGGGTGCCACCACCGATTTTGCCAATAACCGCATCTTGTTCACCTCCTCATTTGGTGGGTTTGAAAATGAAGGAAATATTCTCTATGCCCTGCCATTTGGCGGTGTAGAGCCCATCCGGTTAGGAAGAATTAAAAATATCGGTGGCAACGATTCCATCCGGATAGACGGCCTCGCTCTTTCCCATGGGGTGCTTTATGGTTCGCAGCAGATTGATTATAAAAACAGCCGGGGTATCTATAAAATTGACCTGACAACCCTGGAAGCAGAATTGGTCTTGTTTATTGAGGGAAATGCCCTGACCATGAATAGCGGAATCGGAGGTATCGATGCTGATCCCGTCACTGGTAAGATCTATGGCGCTGATGGAATAAACAACCGGATCGTGGAGATCGATTTATCCCAGTCGATGATTAAAAAAATTGCCGATTATCCTGTTGGCGTAACGAAGATCGAGGGCGTTGCGGTTGGAGGGGGCAAGATTTACCTGGTCCCATCTGTGACCGGATCCCTTCATGTTTTTGATCTGGCTACCTCCTCCTACGACCAGTCCATCGTTTCGCCATTTAGTATCGATGAAAACTTTTCGGGAGGTGCAGCCTATATGCCCATGCTTGAAGATTTGGTCGACGAATGGTCGCAGATCGGTGGTGGCTGGAGCGATGCGGTACCTTTTAGCTGCGACGATGCCTGCGGTC
>CAYRYD010000022.1:0-4907 GCA_964428345.1 uncultured Saprospiraceae bacterium
GATCTGTGCTGAATTTTGGGAAAATAGCAGCTTGATATGGTCACGAACTATTGTTAATTTAACGAGGTATGCAGGTCCATCCCAAGCAGTATCAGAAAGGCCATCGGTTTCAATTACTTTATTTTCAACGATGGAGACTCCTGCGAGTTCTTTGTTGTCAATCAGATGTAATACAATATCTCCTAGATCGACATCTCTCATAAACTTATAGATGTCAGCCCCTCTTTTATCTCGCTGTGGGGACCAAAGGGCTTTACCAAGAGCTCTTTCTCCTTCAAGCCTATCAGGTCTATCGTGGACAATTGTCTTTTCTATCCAAAAGTTTGGTGTTTCTAGTTTGTCACGTTTATCCATTATGTTGAAGCCTCTTTTTAACAAAAACTTCTTTGCTTCGACCGCATTGAAATCATGACTATCAAGTTCAACGCCATTTGCAAATTTATTGGCAATTGTTACTACGTACTTAGGAGGCAATAATTTATCACCGGCTATCAGTTGATAATATACTTCTCTTCTGTGACCTGGAACGTTGCTTCGAGAAATCTCTATAATCGCTTTTTCAAGATGTTCCCTTGTGATATTTTCAGGAATCATTTAGAAGTTTTTAATTAAAATTTATTAGAGGTAAGAGGTACGACATTTATCAAAATATCATGTTATCAATTGTCCATTCTCCTTTGTCAAAGCTTGAAAAAATTGCCGCGTCTAAAATGCAGGGATATATATCTGCTTTTATACATAATTCTTGTATTCCATCTGAAATAAAATGATAATATCCTTTATCTCCAAGTGAGGAAGAAGCTAATGATACGGGAAAACCGAAGTTGTTTAGCCAATTTGTAATTCGTGAGTCTATTGGAATCTCGTATTTGGTCAGTCCAATTACTTGAAGAAAGTTCCTTGATTGTTTTGGACCAAAGCCCATAAATTTTTCAGACAAATTATCCGCAAGTATTCTTTCTGCATTTTTTGAATCTATGTCTTTCAGTTTGTTTAGCTCTTGAATAATTCCCCAATTTTCATTTTGGATCATCTTGATATTCGCTGTAAAAAAGTGACTTACTCGATTGATATATCTGGTCAGGTTGTTTTCTTTTAAAGTCTGCCTTACCCTGTTCTCAAGCTTACTAACTTGTGAAGTGTCTTTAAAAGTAATGGGAAACGGTTTTTTTCTTAGGAATTGTCCAACAATTGAGGTAGGTCCTGATCTTTGTTGTGAAGTCAAAAGGCACATTAAAATCGTCTTGATAATTGTGTTCTTGTTAATAAGAATATTTTGTTTTTCAACATTTCGCTGACGTCTTGCCTGAGTGAATGCGTTGTCGTTTTCCTTAACAACATTTATAATGCTCTTAATATCATTGTCAGAAATGTGCCACGATATGTTCATTGTTTAATTTTAGATTGAAGTATAACTTCTATTTATCCAATTGATTTTTTTGTTGAACCTACTCTGCAACATCGAAGTGATTACTGTTAAGTTTATACTAATGCTCAGGTCAATGATCATTTATTGTGATTACCCGATTGATTCTTGTTATGCTTCAGCGAAATCCTGCTGCCAATTCCTTCCGTTGTGGAATAAGACCTTACCGGTGTTTTCTTCCAACCCCATCGCACCATCTCCATTCCGAAATTAGAAAAAACAAACATATATCCAAAGATACACACTGGCTGGGATACCTGGTGTCTCATGCATCCACAGTTGTGACTTGGTCTGTGCGACGGCTGTTCGTGGAGAGCATCATACCTCCGCCTACCACATCTTCCCCCACCCCTTGCCATTTTCCCCCAAAAAACCTACCTTATTTTCCGTTTCAGAAGTGTGGATTAGATTTCATGGCAGATGCAATGTTTACACCGGCTTTTAAAACCATCCTGATAGCCGTAATGATGTCGCTGCCGGCGCTGCCCGGCCGGGCCCAGGAGGCGGTGATTGGCGTGCACGACTTTGTACTGTCGGGCGATGCGGTGGTCATTGGCGATCAGTGTGTGCGGCTTACCCCGGCGATCGATTGGGCAGGCGGGTCGGCCTGGTACCGGGAGGCCATCGACCTGAGCGGCTCTTTCCAGATGGAGATGGAGCTGATGTTTGGCTGCGACGATGTGGGGGGTGCTGACGGGATTGTCTTTGCCTTTACCCCGTACCAGGGCATCACCGGCCACCAGGGGGAGGGGATGGGCTTTGCCGGCTTGAGGCCTTCCATCGGGATCGAGATCGACACCTGGGAAAACGAACATCTCTACGATCCGCCCGAAGATCATATCGCCCTGCTGCAACACGGCTTTGTGCACCACGGCTACAACCTGAAAGGCCCCATCATCATCCCCAATGTCGAAGACTGCA
Source organism: uncultured Saprospiraceae bacterium (assembly GCA_964428345.1). Lineage (GTDB taxonomy): Bacteria > Bacteroidota > Bacteroidia > Chitinophagales > Saprospiraceae > JABDMH01. The sequence goes on from CAYRYD010000022.1 coordinate 2,348, forward strand.
ACCTGCACAAACTGGCTATCTACTGGGACCATACCCGGCAGGTGATCAGCGTAAACCTCGACGGAAAAGAGGTGCTGTCCTATCAGGATGATATCGTGCAAAACATCTTCCGGGGTGAATCCAGACTCTACTGGGGCGTCACCGCCGCTACCGGCCGCTACAACAACCAGCATGAGATCTGCTTCCGGAAACTGGAATTCGCCACCCCACTCACCGCGCTCCGGTTTCATCCGCGGGAAGTCAAACTCCTGCTGCGCGGCAACATCACCCCGTTGGATATCGCCTTCGACAATGGCCAGCATCAACTCGACGAGCACCAATACCCCGAACTCGACAAGATACTCCAACTGCTGAAGGAGAATCCCCATTACGAAATCGACCTCGACGGCTATACCGACGAGCTGGGCACCTCCGGGGCCAATGAGACCCTGTCGCTCCAGCGGGTGCAGGGTATCCGTCAGTACCTGCTCGGCAAGGGTATCGATTCCGGTCGCATCCATATAAACGGTTATGGCGATAAATTTCCGGTCGACAGAAGCCAGCCCGAAAATGCCTACCGCAGCAATATCCGGATCGATATCCGTTTTTTTAATCCAAGAACGTAGATTGTTGGTATTTGTATTGGGAGTTGGTCTTTAGTGCAGTATAGAGTATATTGGTGAACCCCAATGACCAAAGACCAAAAAACCACCCTTCGGCAAGCTCAGGGTGACCAGCAAAAAAAATGAAAAACCAAAAAACCATAGTACCATAATACCACCCTTCGGCAGGGTGAGCTTGCCGAACCCTCAGGGTGACCGTCTAAAAAAAACCAATACCAAAAGACCAAAAAACCATAATACCAAAAAACCATAATACCATAATGCCATAATGCCATAATACCACCCTTCGGCAAGGTGAGCCCTTCGGTACCTCAGGGCAGGCTTTGCCGAACCCTCAGGGTGACCATCTAAGAAAACCAATACCAAAAGACCAAAAAACCATAATACCAAAAGACCAAAAAACCATAATACCATAATACCATAATACCATAATACCATAATACCATGAAAGTAATCGTCCTTCTGATTTCCCTCACCCTCACCCTTCCCCTCCCTGCTCAATCCGACACCTCCTGGCAGGAAGCCCTGCAACTGATCGACGTCTGGCTGGCAGCCCAGCACAGTTACGACAATCTGCCGGGTATATCGGTGGCAGTGGTCAAAGACCAGGAGGTCATCTGGAGCCGGGGATATGGTTATGCCGATCTGGACCGGCAGGTACGGGCCACTCCGGAGACCAAATACAGCATCTGCTCCATCTCGAAACTGTTTACCTCGGTGGCGATCATGCGGCTCTACGAGGAGGGAAAGCTGCGGCTGGACGATGAAATCCACACCCACCTTCCCTGGTTTGACCTGAAACAGCAATATCCCGAAAGCGGACCGATCACCATCCGGAGCCTGCTCACCCATTCGTCCGGACTGCCCCGGGAGTCGGCCCATCCCTACTGGACCGGACCCGATTTTCCTTTTCCGAGCCGCGACGAGGTCAAGTCCGGGCTGGAAGGGCAGCAGACCCTGTATCCGGCATCGACCTATTTTCAGTACAGCAACCTCGGTATGACCCTGCTGGGTGAGGTGGTGGCAGAGGTCTCAGGGATGCCCTACGACGACTTTATCCATACCCACATCCTGCAACCGCTGGCCATGCAGCATACGGTGACCTATATGCCGGCGGGCGAGTGGGGCGCTTCGCTGGCAACCGGCTACGGTGCAGCAAAAAGAAATGGTGCGCGCGACCCGGTGGCATTGTTTGACGCCCGGGGTATCGCCGCGGCAGCCGGCTTCAGCTCGACGGTCGAAGACCTGGCCCGCTTTGCCCGTTGGCAGTTCCAGCTGTTGGCAGACGGTGGGGAAGAGATCCTGAAAGCTTCCACCTTAAAATATATGCAACAGGTGCACTGGATGGATCCCGACTGGAAGACATCCTGGGGTCTGGGATTTTCAGTATGGGAGGAAAACGGAACCACCATCGTGGGTCATGGCGGATCGTGTCCGGGCTACCGCAGTACGATCGCCATTCATCCGCAAAAGAAGTTGGCGGTCATCGTGATGATCAATGCCTCGGCGGTCAATCCCTCCAAATATGCGGGCGCCATCGCAGCCGTCCTGGCGAAAGCGGAAGGAAAGAGTGCCAGTCCTGACAGCCTGCAGCTCATCGACTATGCCGGGTATTATCAAAGTCAGCCCTGGTGGCCGGAAGAGGTACTGCTGCCCTGGCAGGGACAACTGGCCTCCCTGGGACTGCCCAACGATAATCCCGCCAATGCCATGACCCTTCTCAAACCCACCGGTAAAGACCTGTTCCGGAGAGTGCGCCATGGTGACCAGCTGGGCGAAGAGATCCGCTTCGACCGCGATGAGCAGGGCCGGGTGATCCGCTTCTGGCAGCATCAGAATCCCAGCCGGAGATTGGGGGGGCTGTAATTGGTGTTATGGTCTTATGGTGTTATGGTGCTATGGTGCTATGGTGTACTGCAGAACCACAATACCACAATACCATAATACCACCCTTCGAC
>CAYRYD010000022.1:5007-87852 GCA_964428345.1 uncultured Saprospiraceae bacterium
AGGCTCAGGGTGACCACTATATACACACAGTACTCTTGGTACCAAAAAACCACAATACCACAATACCACAGAACCACAATACCACCCTTCGACAGGCTCAGGGTGACCACTATATACACACAGTACTCTTGGTACCAAAAAACCACAAGACCACAATAGCATAGTACCACAATACCAGAACATCCCCTGACCAGTATCAATCATCCGGGTGACTCCGCTCATTCAGGGCCCGGTGGCATTGCAATACCTTGATTGATGAAAAATTAAATGTTTAAAGCCATGATCAAGGATGTTCCAGTCAAAGAAATCATGAGTCGCAACGTGATCACGGTGCAGGAAGACGACCGGCTGTCGAAGTTGGAAGAAATCTGGAAGACCAATACCATCCATCACCTGGTGGTCACCAATGGAGACCAGGTGGTGGGGGTAGTGAGCAAGATCGATATGCTGAGGGCGTTCAACGGCCGGGGCGATATCAGCCGGAAGACCCTCAGCATGATGAGGGTGGGCGAGATCATGACCAAAAATCCGTTAACGGTCGAGGCGGAAGATACGGTTGGGCTGGTGGCGGATATTCTGCTGGCCAATAAGTTTCATTCTCTGCCGGTCATTGACGATGGTGAGCTTGCCGGCATAGTTACCAGTCACGACCTCATCAAATACGGATACCAATGAAAGAGGCTGCCAAAATACCGCTCGGCCGGTTGATGCTGCCCAATCTGGTGGTGCTCAAACCGTTGGATACTTTAGACAAGGCAGCGGAGACTTTCCGGTTGTATCCCTTTCACCATTTGCCCGTGGTTGACGAAGATATGATCCTGGTGGGCATGATCAGCAGCACCGATCTCGAGAGGGAATCGCACGGCAATTCGCTGTTCAGACACCATAATAAGAAGGACCACGATGAAGCCCTTTTCCGTTCCTTACTGGTGCGCGAAGTTATGGTCGATGCCGTTTTTCAATTGTCTGGTCAACACACCATCCAGGATGCCTACGAGGCCTTCTCCAAAGGCCGGTTCCGGGCCATCCCCATTGTCGACGACGGGGTGCTGGTGGGACTGATTACCCCGCTGGATATTATCCGGTATTTGCTGGACCCATCGGCAGGGTAGGTCTTCGAAAGCTACCCTTCGACAAGCTCAGGGGTAAACTAAAAACCCACAATACATAGTGCCAAAAAACCAAAAAACCAAAAAACCACAATACCACCCTTCGACATGCTAAGGGTAACCCCTATAAACACCCAGTACCTTGGTACCAAAAAAACCAAAAAACCATAATACCACAATACCACAATACCACCCTTCGGCAGGGTAGGTCTTCGAAAGCTACCCTTCGGCAAGCTCAGGGTGACATTTGGAGTGTGTGTCAGGGTGAGCCCTTCGATTGTCAGGGTGAGCCTGTCGAACCCTCAGGGCAGGCTCTGCCGAACCCTCAGGGCCCTTCGGCAGGCTCAGGGTGACCACTATATACACGCAGTACCTTGGCACCAAAAAACCAAAAAACCAAAAAAACCAAAAAACCATAATACCACAATACCACAATACCACCCTTCGGCAGGGTAGGTCTTCGAAAGCTACCCTTCGGCAAGCTCAGGGTGACATTTGGAGTGTGTGTCAGGGTGAGCCCTTCGATTGTCAGGGTGAGCCTGTCGAACCCTCAGGGCAGGCTCTGTCGAACCCAAAGGGCCCTTCGGCAGGCTCAGGGTGACCACTGTATACAAACAGTACCTTGGTACCAAAAAACCACAATACCATAATACCAAAATACCACAATACCATCCCAAAGGGTGACCAAGATCATTCGGTAATTCGACCGGAAACCTTAAGTTTACCGGCCAACGGAAACCCGGTTGGATAGTTATGCGAAAATCAACTGCGAGGAGTGGCCTGAGTTGCCCGTGGTACCTGGATGAGATGGGTGAAGGGGAGAGTAATTGCCTTACCTGCATCAAGAGGAATTTGTCGATGTTTTCTGAGCTGGGACGGGAGGATTTGATCCGGCTCAACGAGAATAAACGGTTTTTGTATTTTACCAAAGGTGAAACGGTTTTCAAACAAAACCTCCGGCCAGCCGGGCTTTATGCTTTGTCACAGGGTAAAGTGAAGAATATCCGGATCAGCGAAGCCGGTGGTACTCAATTGATTGATCTCAACCAGCCAGTCAATTTTATTGGGTTTTCCGATTTCATCAGTGATCACCATCATTCCTACTCCGCGGTAGCCATCGAAAACTGCACGGTCTGCTTTATTCCCTCCGATGATTTTATGGAAGTGCTCCGGAATAATACCACCCTTTCCCTCCGGTCCATGCAGTTTATCAGTAATCAGCACCGCCGCTATCTGGAACGTACCTGTAACCTTTCCGGTAAAAACATGCGCGGCCGGATGGCCGACACCCTGATGTACATTTACGATCTCTTTGAAGGGCATAAGAAAAACAATGTGATTAATCTCGACCTGACCCGCAGCGATTACGGCAGCCTGGCACAAATGAATACCGCCAATGCCATCCGTACCCTTTCCGAATTTTCAAAACGTGGGCTGATTGAATTTAACGGACCCGATCTCAGCTTTAAAAATGTAGCGGCTTTACGGCAGATCAGCTTGAAGGAGTGAGATTATGGTATTCTGGTGTTATGGTGTTATGGTGTTATGGTGTTATGGTAGTATGGTAACGTCAACCTGAGCTTGTCGAAGGGTAGGTCTGTTTGTTTAATTGTTTAACTGTTTAATTGTTTAATTGTTTAACTGGAAAGAAACTCTCACCTTACTCCCAGATCCGCTGCGCCCCCGCCAGCGTGGGATAATACTGACCAACAAAGGATCGGATACTGACCCTGACGTTGACGATTAAAAAAAAAGAACCAGGCGATCGGTATGAATGCTCCAGACATCAAATGTAACGACTTACCAAAGGCCTTTGTAAAAAGTCTCCATATGGCATTAAGGATAAGCCGTTAAGAAACCGGAGGGGAAAACCGTTAAAAATTCTAGACTGTATGAGCCAGAACCGGGAATATACTCAAATCTCCCGATGACTTACCTGCCATAAGCCCGAAGAGCGAACCTCCAGGGCGAGTTTTTAGAATTTAGGTTTTTCGCACCGGTTTTAGGCTTGGCCTTACAGCCTTGATCTTTTGGTACTTTTGGATCAAGCCAAAAGTACAAGAACGTTAAAAAGAGATCTTGACCCATGAAGATCGAAACTCCAAACACTAAGCACAACAACTTAACCAGGTTTAGCTGTTGAATTGTTTGCTTAACTGGAAAAAAACGCTGGTCCACTCCTGCACCCCGCCAGCGGGGGATAAAGCTGACCTGTAAATCATTGGACACTCACCCTAACTTGTTATTAATCCAAAAATAATTTAGTAGAATATTTTCATAGTTCTCTTGTCTCGAAATCCTGCACCCTATTGGCACCTTGATTATAGCAGAGTCAAACTGCCTTTTATCTCCTTAGAATATTCTTAGAATCGCCTCGGGAGAATATCTCCTGAACTGATATTCCTGATAAAAATTATCGGGTAATGACCTTGGTCAATACCTTCGTAAGTTGTTTAATATCAATATGATATGATATGAATCCGATTTAATCAGGGCATATTTACCAGACCAGGGTAAAGCTTCATGATCTATCTGCAATGCAGGGATTATGCTAAATAACATAATGTGTGGTATTAAACAACACTATTTTGCCTCAATTGTGGTGCTAATATTGTCATATCAAGATTGGAAAAGCTGCATTAAGTGCTCTTAAGGATTTAATCAAACTTTTAATTCTCTCTTATATGGAATCTCATGAACATCAGAATGGCAATCAAAATGGCAGCCACCTAAAAAAGAGTATTACCTTTTTTATGAACACCAAAAACTGGTGGAAGCCTCTGCTCTTTATCCTGATCATCAGTGTGGCAGGGGTCTTTATGATCGGCTATCAAACCTATGTCGATGCGCCACCCATTGCCGATTTTAAATCGGAGACCGGGCAGACCATCATCGCTTCGAAAGATATCACCGCCGGACAAGAGGTATTTCACAAATACGCACTGATGGAATATGGATCCCTGTTTGGGGATGGCGCTCAGCGCGGACCTGATTTTACCGCGGAAGCCCTGCATGAGATGGTGCTTTCAATGAATGAGTTTGCCGTAAAAGATTTTGAGCAGCAGCGAAATCAGGCTCCCGATGCCACCACGGTAAAAGTCATCGGCGAGCAGGTGAAGGAAGAACTGAAACGCAACCGGTACGATGAAAATTCCGAAAGCATCACCATGAGTGAGAGCCAGGTATTTGCCGCTACCAATCTCCGCAATTTTTACCTGGATAAATTTCTGCGCAATCCCGACCCCAGGTCTTTTCCTCCACCTAATTATATTTCCGATCCGGTCGAAATTTCCAATCTGAGTGATTTCTTTTACTGGTCAGCCTGGGTATGCGCAGCTGAGCGGCCGGGTACGAATTTTAGCTACACCCACAACTGGCCCTACGATGCAGCGGCCGGCAATACACCCACCTCACCGGTGATCCTGTGGAGTGTGCTGGGTCTTCTGGGATTTGTGCTGGCCTGTGGTATTGTATTGTATTTCATCGGACAATATAATCAGTTGCCTAATAAATACTTCCATCAGGGCACCAGTCCGCTGCTGACTCCCCAGCGGGTAAAGAGGTTTTCACCGACCCCTTCGCAACGGGCTACCTATAAATTTTTTGTGGTGGCCATTTGCCTGTTTTTTCTCCAGGTGACCTGCGGATTTCTGACCCTCAATGAATTCATTGATTTTCTGGGTTGGTTTGGCATTCATACCAGCGTGGTGTTGCCTGTGACCATCAGCCGCAGCTGGCACCTGATGCTTTCTCTCTACTGGATCTCGACCTGCTGGATCGCTTCTTCGATATTTATATTGCCGATCCTCAGCAAGCAGGAAATCCCCGGACAAAGGCGGCTGGTCAATATTTTATTTGCGATGCTGTTTGTCCTGGTTGGCGGCTCACTAACCGGGATGTACCTGGGACCGATGGGCTATCTGGGTGAATACTGGAATGCCCTGGGACATCAGGGTTGGGAATACGTCGATTTTGGCAAAGTCTATCAGGTGCTGTTGATGGCATGTTTTGCCCTTTGGGCCTATATCGTATACCGGGGGCTGAAACCGGCTTTCCGGCGAAAGCAGCCCTGGAACCTTCCCAACTGGATCATGTATTCGGTCATTGGTATTCCTCTCCTCTTTATTTCCGGATTTGTCGCCAAACCCGACACCAATTTTGTGATCGCCGATTTCTGGCGTTGGATGGTCGTCCACATGTGGGTCGAGGCATTTTTTGAAGTATTTATTACGGTCATTGTGAGTTACCTGCTGGTGCTCATGGGACTGGTAAGCCGTCAGGCCGCCATCCGGGTGGTTTATATCGCCACCATCTTATTCCTCGGAACGGGATTGTTGGGTATTTCCCACAATTTTTACTGGAATGCCAAACCGGTCGCCACTATGGCCCTGGGTAGTGTTTTCTCCACACTGCAATTTGTACCCCTGATTCTGCTCACCGTCGAAGCCTGGCGATTTAAGAATATGCCTCAACTGATGGTGACTGGTGGCCGTAAAATCAAGGGAGAATTTGGCTACCCGGAAGTATTTATGTTTTTAATCGCCGTGAATTTCTGGAATTTTTTCGGTGCCGGCGTTATGGGCATCATCGTGAATTTACCACTGATGAATTATTTCGAACACGGCACTTACCTGACCATCAATCACGGGCACGCCGCCCTGATGGGTGTATACGGTAATATTTCACTGGCTGCGTTGCTGTTTGCCACCAAACTGGTATTGAAACCCTCTCAGTGGAATCAGAATCTGGTCAGCTTCTCTTTCTGGAGCATCAACATTGGATTGATGCTGATGGTCATGCTCGATCTGTTTCCGGCTGGTGCTATCCAGTTTAAGGAAGTGCTGGATCAGGGCTTGTGGTATGCCCGTTCGGAGCATTTTATCGGCAGCAATACATTTAAGACCCTCACCTGGCTGCGGGGTATAGGCGCCCTGATGTTTTATGGTGCAGGTGTCATTCCACTCACCTGGTTTATGATCACCCGGGTGAAGGGTATGAAGAAGCCGGATAAAGAGCATTTTCTCTTTGAAGAGGACGATGCCACTTTAGAACCGCAAGAAGAGACGATTTCAGAACAAGAAGTTGTATTCAATTAAATGTAAACTTTCAATGATAAATGAGTGAAAAACCACGGGTTGGCATTGATCATAATTCAGGAATTAAATCACACCGGTTTGCCTGGTGACCAATATCTCTCTGGTTTTGACGGAAAATAAATTTCAGAAATCAACAGAAAATTCAAACCTAAACTAAATACAAATTAAAAATTCCAGAATTATGAAAATCTCTTGTACAAAATCAGGAATGTGGTTATTATTCCTGCTGATCTTTGGTGTGATTTCCTGCCGTCAGGATGAGCCCCTTGAAGATCCCGATCCCGTCGATGTCTTCGCCCGGACATCCGATTTTGATAACACCATTGCCCTGGAGTGGATGGAACTGTTTCTCGATCTGGAACGGTTCACTCCCGGTTACCGTCCTCCTGTATCGGCAAGGGCGGCTGGATATACCGGACTGGCGGCCTATGAAGCGGCAATTCCCGGGATGAGTGAAGACTATCATTCTATGGCCGGTCAGCTGCCTGGCCTTGAATTGCCCGAGGTTATCCCCGATGTGGAATATCACTGGCCCACTGCTGTACATGCCGCATATGGCGCCATCGTCACCCAGATGTTTCCAACCGCGCCGGCAGCCCAGCAACAAAAGCTGTTTTCACTCCGCCAAAAATATGCACTCCGCTATAGTGGTGAGGTACCGCTGGATGTATACAACCGTTCTGAAGAATTTGGTACGGCGGTAGGCAATGCGGTGTTTCGCTGGTCGCAGACTGATGCCCTGGGGCATGAAGGCTATCTGAAGAACACCAACGCCAATTACGTGCCTCCGGCGTTTGAAGGCTCCTGGCAACCAACATATCCGGACTATTCCCCGGCACTCTTACCTTTCTGGGGCCAGGTTCGGACGTTTGCCGCTTCGGCCGATGACAATGTGCCTCCACCGGTACCCTTCAGCCGGGATCCCAATTCACAGTTCTACTCCCAGGCCAATGAAACCATGGTTATTGTGAATCTGGTCAAATCCGGACATAACAGCGAAGATGCCTGGATTGCCGACTTTTGGAGTGATGATTGTCCCATCCTTACATTTACACCTGCGGCCCGCTGGCTCGCCGTGGCCAACCAGGTGATCCAACAGGAGAAAGTGGGTCTCGATGTGGCAGTTTATACCTATGCCAAGTTGGGTATGGCGCTCAGTGACGCCGGGGTACGCTGCTGGGGTGAAAAATACCGTTACAATACGATTCGTCCGGTAGATTTCATTCATCAGGTGATGGGAGAAAGTAGCTGGAATACGGTCATGTGCCCGGATGGATCGGGTTCGTTTTTTACCCCGAATTTTCCATCCTATCCCTCTGGGCATGCTACATTTTCCGGAGCATCTGCTGAAGTATTAACTGATATTTTTGGTATCAACTATGCCATGACCGACCGCTGTCATGAAGGAAGAACGGAATTCCGCTCAACTCCGCGGACTTTTGGAAGTTTCTATGAGATGGCGCTGGAAAATGCCTATTCACGGATTCCTCTCGGAGTACATTTCCGTATCGATGCCGAAGCAGGCACTGAGCTGGGTCAGAAAATTGGCCGAAAGGTCAATAATCTGTCATGGAAGAAAAAATCATAACCCATAATAGATTCCATCCCCATGAATAAGACAAACCCATTAGCTGTTGTTTTTGTGATTATTATTTTACTACAGGCCTGGCCGGTCGGATCCGGTGCTCAGAATCCCGTCATACAGGAGGAAAAAGAACCGGGGTGCCTTCTGATGGGATATCATATCGGGGTAGTTCAGCCACTGTATTCCATCCAAAAAGGGTATGTCAATCATTTGTTAGGATACCATGATTATTCGGTTGGACTACCCATCGGACTGAGTCTGCGTACGTCCGGCCGGGCCATTATTGATCTGGAAGTGGTACCCTTCGTCTCCCGGTTGCCGGATGAAGGGATCGATCTCAATGTGCATCTGCTGTATCATCCCGGAGTGCTGATGCCGCTGGGTGGAGGATTTACATTTGGAGCCCGGCTCGCTTTTGAGGCCGGTCAGGGTCAGTGGGGGTTTACTCCACTGCTCAACAAATCTTTTCCGGTAAACCAGGCAATGAAAGTTTTTATTGAGATCGTTGCTCCCGGGCGATTTAATCCGCAGCCGGGTCTGAATTATTCCCAGGTGTTGGGGATTCATGCCGGACTGGGGTTTTGATGAGATTGTTGAATTGTGTAATTGTTGAATTGTTTAATTGTTCTGTTTACTTGGAAGTGTCATATATCTACTGAAAATTGTAAACTGACAACTGACAACTTATAACTGTAAACTATAATATGTGCAGTAATATCTTGTGATACTCCGGTCGGATTATTTCTGGGAGATCCGGCCGGGGATTTTTTTGATGTTGAATTGTTTGATTGTTTAACTGTTTAACTGGAATGGCATAGGACAATTGTAAACTGACAACTGATAACTGTAAACTGTAAACTGACAACTGGCAACTGATAACTCCCCCAAAGAAATAATGCTGTAATATCTGAGGTGACTCCGGTCCGGATCATTTTCTGGGAGATCCGGCCGGAGGTTTTTTTGATGTTGAATCGTGTGATTGTTTGACTGTTTAACTGGAAGTGGCATAGGTCTATTGACAACTGTAAACTATAAACTGATAACTGTAAACTATAAACTGTAAACTACAAATGCATTCATTTCACATTCCTGTGATGGGAACCGGATTCACGGTTGATACACCTTTGAAGGTTTCTCATTTGGGAATTGACTCTGTCGTGTCCATTGGCGATGATATTCTGCTGGAGAAAATGCGAAAAATGTATAGCAGCCGGTATGCGTTGAGTTACCATGAGATCACTGATCGAATGGAAGACTTCAGGGCCAAGAGGATTACTGCCTACCTGAATTTATTAAACGATATCTCAGCCAGAAAATTTGATGAATTAAAGATGGCGATCATCAATCAGGATGCTGAAAGGAAAAGATACTTTGATAGCTTTCCTGGTTATTCCGCTGTACTGAAAGGATTTAAAACCCTGATGAAAAAGTTACCCTCCAGAGATGAGATTGCGAATTGGATCAATGGAAATTTGACGAGGGGCAGTATCGATGTCAACATCATGACCAAGGTTGACAAGGAAAACTACCGACATGGCGAAAAACTGCCAATAGAATATAATGACGCTCATGCCGCTCTCAGAGGATATGCATTTAGTGATTTGAAATCCTCGCTGATATTTTCAGCTGGAATGAATCCAAGATTGTACAGCTATGTGGAAGAGTTTGGGGATTTTTATCCGGACGAAGATGGTCAGTTGAAAAAGAAAATTGTCATCAAAGTAAGTGATTACCGGTCAGCGCTTATTCAGGGTAAATTTTTTGCAAAGAAGGGACTTTGGGTTTCGGAGTATAGAATTGAATCAGGACTCAATTGTGGTGGTCATGCTTTTGCGACAGATGGCCACCTGATGGGTCCGATTTTGGCAGAATTCAGGGATAAGAGACCGGAGCTGATTCAAACCTTGCACGAAATGTATACCGAAGGATTATCGAGAAAGAATCGTCCGGTTTCAACAGAGCCATTGCATTTAAGAATTACTGCTCAGGGCGGTGTGGGTACGGCAGAAGAACATCAGTTTCTCTTAGATCATTACGGGATTGATTCCGTCGGATGGGGCTCTCCTTTTCTCCTGGTGCCTGAGGTAACAAACGTTGACCCGGATAACCTGGATAAGCTGGTTGCTGCCAGGGAAGACGATCTCTATCTAAGTAATATTTCACCATTGGGCGTCCCCTTTAACAATCTGAAGGGTAATACCAAAGATGAAGAAAAGCGGTCGCTGACCGAAAAGGGTAGGCCGGGCAGCCCTTGTGTCCGAAAATTCCTGGCGCTCAACAAAGAGACAACCGGGAAAAATGTGTGTACTGCATCACGGCAATACCAGGAAAGAAAGATTCGGGAACTGGACAATGAGGTATTGACTACATCGGAATACCGGAGGAAATTCAGGGAGATCGTAGAGAAGGCATGCCTGTGCACCGGGTTAGGTTCAACTGCCTTGCTGGTCAATAATCTGGACACCCGGATTGAGGGTGATGGTGTTTCGGTATGTCCAGGTCCGAATATGGCCTATTTTTCCCGGGTAGTAAGCCTGAAACAGATGGTGGATCATATTTATGGGAGAAGCAATATTATTGAGAGAAATGACCGGCCCAATTTGTTTGTAAAGGAACTCAATCTGTATATGGATTATTTGAAGAAGGAGATTGATGAGGTCCGCACTTCTCTTGATCAAAAGCAAAAGCAATATTTACTTAAATTTTGTGAAAATCTTGACACGGGTATTCAATACTATTTCGGGTCATTTAGCGGACTGGAGCATCGATTTAAAGAAACAAAGGCCGGCATTATCAGAGATTTAACCAATGCCAGGGAAAAATTGCGTTTCCTCACTTCAGATGTCGGAAGCTTATTGTTGACCGAAGAGGTGGGAATGATCAATTCCTGATTATTTTCATGGTATGAGCAGAAGTCTGGGCAGGATAGCCGGTAATAGGTGATGGGATTAAAGCTGGAATCTGTTGCATGATATTGAAAATCGGAAATATAAAGATATAGTTTGCACATGATCAATTTGAAAGCAATGACTGTGGCTCTTCTCTTTGGTGCCCTATTACTTAACTCCTGCTCAAAGAAGAGAGGGTGTACCGACCCGGGAGCCATAAATTTTGATAATGATGCAAAATTGAAAAGGAACCAAGCGAGACCAAGCATCGCGAAGGAGTCTGGCTGGAACCAAATGGCTGAAGGATGGTGAGATATCGAGCTGGATTATTTTTGAATAGCTTAACGTAGATAAAGCGATCGAAAATTGCATGGGTTTTTTAAAGGTGCCTGGATTATTTCTGTCATGAGAAGAGTATTTAAAATATTAGGCTATGGAGTGTTGGTTTTAACAACAGGTGCAATTGGTTTGCTTACATATGTAAAGACCATTTTACCGAATGTTGGCGACGCTCCGGAACTAAAAATTCAAGTAACAACAGAGAAGATCCTTCGCGGGAATTACCTCGCCAATCATGTGATGGTTTGTATGGATTGCCATTCTACCCGCGACTGGAATTTCTTTGCCGGACCAATGATAGCAGGGACAGAAGGGAAGGGAGGTGAAGTATTTGACCAATCATTGGGCTTTCCAGGTAAATATACTGCACCCAATATTACGCCGTACCATCTTAAGGATTGGACAGATGGTGAAATTTTCAGGGCTGTCACTTCGGGAGTTTCAAAAGACGGCAGAGCTCTATTTTCGATAATGCCGTATCACCTCTATGGGCAGCTGGACAGGAAAGATATAGAAGCTGTGATATCATACATCAGAACTTTGAAACCTATTGAAAATGAAACTGAAGCATCAAGCTCTGATTTTCCAATGAATTTGATTATCAATACGATTCCAAAAAAGCCTGCATTCACTAAAGTTCCGGAGCAAACTGATAGAGTAGATTATGGCAAATACCTGGTTACTGCGGCAGGTTGCACTGATTGCCATACAAAGCAGGTCAAAGGGAAATTTACAGGATCACTCTTTGCCGGTGGCTTTGAATTCCCGTTCAGGGATGGTTCTGTTGTAAGGTCATCCAACATCACTCCCGACAAATCAACAGGGATTGGTACCTGGACAAGCGAACAATTTGTGACTCGCTTTAAAATGTATGCAGATAGTTCTTATGTTAATCAAAAAGTTGCTCAGGGAGAGTTTCAAACTACAATGCCATGGACAATGTATTCAGGAATGAGTATTTCGGACTTGGATGCAATTTATAAGTACCTTCAAAGTCTTTCACCTGTAATTAATCAAGTAGAAAAATATTCTCCCTCAAAGTAGATACCGATTGAACGGTGCCATGAAGATCATCAGTCGACTGGACTACTTTCGTTTCTATTGGTGTGCAGGCTGTGATCAATTTTATCCTTGATATTTAGTTGAATTTGGCTGATTTATACAAGTCCATTAATTTGCTGGTTGATTTTTCAATTGTAATTGTTGATCTTAATGAACTTTAAGCGGAGATTCAGGATATTTGACGGGAAATAAATGTACTGCTTACCGGGATATTAAATGAATAAATAGACGTTCAAGAGGCCATGACCCCCTTGGATCGTATCGATGACCGTTTTCAAAGGACTCCCGGGGGGACAGCGCAAAATGTTTTTTCAAGCAGACTGGGAAGTCTCCTTTTAGGGGATTTAGGGGTTCTTGAAGGTATTCTGGTGTTATGGTTTTGTGGTATTATGGTCGTTACGGATGGAGGGTCGTTACTCCATTCTTTCAAATATTGCGTGAGTAGTTTTGTCAGCAGACTGGGAAGTCCCCTTTTAGGGGAATTAGAGGTCCTGAGGGGTCTAATTGTAATTGTTTGATGAATTGTAGGTCATGACCTCCTGGATCGTATCGGGGGAATGGTATCCAATGGATCACCACCACTTATCACAATCCAACTGTCAACTGTCAACTGTAAACTGTAAACTGTCTCACCTCCCCAATGCCTTTTTACCTTCCTCCGTCAAACGGTCGGGTGTCCAGGGCGGATCCCAAATCAGCGAGATTTGCACTTCGGTTCCTGGAAATCGCTCCCGCAGGCGGTAATCAATATCCTGAATAATCACTTCACCTAAAGGGCAACCAGGTGAAGTGAGGGTCAGCCCGATATCAATCCGGGGAGGAGATTCCTGATAGTGAATAGTATAGACTAATCCCAGGTCGATGACATTGACCATTAATTCAGGATCAATGACTTCGAACAGCACTTTTCTGATTTCTTCGTTTACCCGTGACATAACCTCATGATTTTCCGGCACCGGGTGGCTGAAATACGATTTTAAAGATATTAATGTTATACAAAGCACTGGATAAAAAGAGCAAAGCTGCCCCGGCACGAATGACAGGTGGATTCGATAGCAGCACACCACTTAACAGTATCAGGAATCCTGCACCAAAAAAAGCAAGCTGCCACTTGACCATTTTTTCTGAATAAAGATCTTTGGGCATTGGTACTTTTTCTCTTCCGACACGATGCCGGTATTTTTTTAACCAAACAATGAATGGTAGTGTTTTGAAGGTCTGACCCATGATCAGTGAAGTGATGAACCCAAGTATGATTGAGATCCCGTAGGTCACCGCCAGTGCAGGAGGAGGAAATCCGGTAACAAAGCCTGACACCAGAAAAAGCATGAGCAGGGACAAAATCAGCAACCCGAAAGAGAATACCGATTGTTGCATACCGGCATCCAGTTGTTTTCTGGCCCGCTTGCGGTAAGCTTGCAATAAAAAAGAGAGAAAAAAAATAATACCGGCAACCCCGGATACCACGGAAATCCGGATGCCGGCAGACCATTGGAGATAGAGTGAAATGATCCCAAGAAACAGGGCGCCATTGATCAGGTAATAAGCCCTCGACAAATCTCTGCGATCAAGCTGATGTGCCACAAAAAACATCGGCAGGAGGCGGCTGCTTACTCCAATAATCAACTGAAGAAACCAGCCGGCAAGACCGGCATGGGCATGAATATGCAGGAGGGATAAATGCGGAACCGGTAAGAAAGCAAGACGGAGGTTTAACGCCAGAGTTATGCCTGCGGCCACGGTAAAAATCAGCCAAAGTGTGGCTGTAAGTATAAAATCGCGCTCTATCCCGGTTTTGGTCGAACGCCCTGCAGTCATAAAAATGTTGATCGAAAAACAAATGACTGCCAGTGCAATCAGTGTTGCTCCGGTCAGCAGGAGATAATCGAGGCGGAACAACCAGAAGGCCATACTAAGCAGCAGAGTGCCGGGCAGGAGCAGAAAAATGGTCAGGAGGGCTAGACTCTCCCGGTATAGATTGACATCGAGAATGACCGGAATAATCTGGTACAAGGCACCAAAAATGATCATGGTGATCCAGCCCAATACCAGCAGATGGGTCAAGGCAAGCAACGCAGGACTGAAGTAATGTGTGGTCAGTTCGTCCGGAAACATCATCAGAAGCAGACTGACTCCAAACCAGACCAGACCACCAACCATAAAATGGGAGAGGATGACCCGGACGGATGGAGATTTGGGACTGTCAGGGATCTGCATTTAACGGAAGATCAGTAATTGGACATTGCCTTCTTCAATGTCTGCAATCAGCGTTTTATACTGACGCTCCATCAATTCGGGAAGCAGGTATTGAGGTACTTTCTTATGCTGTACGAAAAGAGCATCCTGTGGTGGTAACGTTTCCAGCTCTTCGAGAATTTTCATCATGGGCAGTGGCATCTCCAGATCCCTGACATCCAGTGAATGAAGGTGACCGGAAAATCGCAACTTTTCCCGATCGAGTTCGGCGGCTGTCATATAGACGGGATATTCATCCTCATTGCGGGTCTCCCGTGCTGTAGCGGTCTTCAGGAAGAAAGTATGAATGGCCTCTTCGCTGGTTTTCACCAGACTGATGTAGCCTTTTTTAGCAAGAATATTGATGAGAGGAACCGGTTCAAAGGAATTGATAACCTCCAATGCATAACCTGGCGGAAGATCCCGGAGTCTGGACATAATCATCTGAAACGGATCATTCCCCCGCTCCAGAATTGGCCGGACATCCATGACTTCAAGCCTGCCGGACTGAATCACCGCTTCGATCTGACTGGCTGTTCCCGGTGTTTGACCAGTAATACCGGCAGCATTCACTTCCTCAACTTCAAAACCAATGGCTCGCAATTTTTCCAGGATATCAGCAGGTGTGCATTTGCCGATTCTGGCCGCGTCGGCGACGGTGACCCGCGGAGCCAGAATTTTACGCAGAACCGGGTTGCGCAATTTCCGGAAATGGGGATTGATGGAGGCAATGGCCTCCACTGCATCAGGATTATGCCTTAAGATGACCGAAATCCTGGTTTGACTATTGATTTTCATAAACATACATGGTCAGTGACGCATTGCTTCGTCCCTGTTGGATTGGGAGATCCGTTTTCATTGAATCAATGCGGTCTGTCTAACCGGGACAAAACACCTTAATTAAGACAAATTTATCCTAAATTAGTTGCATCGGCTCTATTAGTTTTCTTTCGGGTATAATTAGGACAGTCCCAAAAGAGCCACTGTCTTGGCATACCGGAGAATCGACATTTGTCGTGTTTGTATCATGTCAGCACCCATTGTTTTGAATTTGAGTAATTTCCGAGGTTGAATATGGTGCCCTGGGGCCTTGATTTTCTAAAATTCGGAGATAAAACGCTAAGATGCCATCCATAAAAATTAGTCTGAACTCAGTACTGGAAAGTATCCACGAATATTTTGCCCCCAAAGTTGTTGGAGAGGTCAACGATGTCTATATCAAGGTAGCCAAAATCATGGGAGATGACCTGCCCTGGCATCATCACCGGGAGGAAGACGAGCTTTTTTATATCCTGAAAGGAAGCCTTCTGTTTGAAGTGGAGGACCAGGAACCTTTTACCATGGCAGAGGGTGATTTGTTTGTGGTGGGCAGGGGCATCAATCACCGGGTCAGTTCAGTGGAAGAATGTCATATCCTGTTGGTAGAAAATAAAACCACGGCCCATACCGGTGATGTCCAATCAAAGGTGACCAGGCGGATTGAAGATCAATTATGACGGTGTGAACGAGGAGTACCCCGATGCACTAACGGATTTATTTTGCGGTGCACCGGTAAGAAATGACTGGTCATGTAATGACCTTTTTTTGCACCGGATATTTTCACCATTATACTGATCAGGATCAACCAGGCACATGACGATGATCATCAGGTGTTTGATCCATTTTCGTTTGTTTTGAAGTGTAAGGTAATGATTGCTTTTTCATAGAATTTTTATCTGAATTTGGCTGATTCTCTGATCACGTAATGGAGTTGGATAAATTATTCAGCTCCATTCTTTTTTCGCACCCGGATGATTCCGGAAAAATCAGAGAACAGATTTTCCGGTGATTCGATAGGCCGGATATTTAGACATTATCTAAGTTACTTCAGCCCGGCTCACTAACAGGAAAAACAGAAAAGATACATTGAGGTAAAAGATCCATACCTCCCCTTATTTCATGAACCAGATAACCTGTCCTCACATTGGAATTTTTTTGGCGCTCTTGATACGCTCCGGGATAAACCACACTGTTGATCAGCTGGGTCAGACCTGAGTGGGGAATCAGATTAGCAGTCGGGTATCAATATTGAAGGCGGGGAATTGAGCGGAAGCGTGTACTAAAAGGCCGGTAACTGACAACTGAAATCAGAATCTGGTTATCAGGATTAAGACTAGTTCTAAAATAATTGCCAGTCGAATTATATTAGGACAAACATGTCCTAATTAGAAAAAATTATAGTATTTTTGAAATACCAGAAATGATGAGATTCCTGGTAACAGATTTCTGTGACGACAGATATTTGAATGCCAGGAATTTCATACAGAGCAACCAGCCTTTTAAAGGATAGTCGTTTGAAGATGAATCATTCATCTTGATATCACAGCATTACTGTAAATAAAAAGATTTATGATCAGGAAGCTTAAGAATATCATGTTAGCGATTATTTGGGTGAGCTCATACCAGATGGTGCTGACACAGGGAGACCCCGCCCAGCTATTTCAGGTAAAATGTGCCATATGCCACACCATCGGAGGAGGAAGACTGGTTGGACCGGATCTTTTGGGGGTTCAGGAGCGTAGATCGGAAGAGTGGTTGTTGAAATTTATTCATTCTTCCCAATCGATGATCAAGAGTGGTGATCCGGAAGCGAAATTGTTGTTTGAAGAATACGGCCAAATGGTGATGCCGGATCCCATGCTTTCAGACAATGAGATCAGGTCGATACTTCAGTATATCCGGGATCAGGCTGAAGCGGGTGGGTCAGTAGCAGCCTACGAATCGATTCTTGGCGAAACAGGACCTGCTGATATTGAACTGGGTCGCAGACTATTCGATGGTCGTGAATCCCTTGCCAATGGTGCGCCTTCCTGCATTGCCTGTCATAACGGACTATCTCAGACTTTCTTTAACGAAAGGAGCTTTGCCAGAGATCTCCAGGCCTCCTTTGCAACACTGGGTGAGCAGGGTGTAAGATCGATATTGGAGAATCCACCTTTCCCGGTCATGGCCGAAGCTTTCAGGGATAGACCCTTAGAGCCCGGGGAAACACGAGCATTAATGGCATTTCTGCAGAATTCGGGGGTTGCCCGGAATGGGGAGACAACCAGCGCTCCTGCCTCCGGATTTCTGATGTACGGTCTGCTTGGAGCGGGTACTTTGCTGCTTATCTACTCAGCATTATGGCAAAACCGTAAAAGCAGCAGTGTCAACCGTAACATTTATAAGAGACAAATCAAATCCATTAACTAATCCGGATTTACCTGGATCACTGAATAATTATGACCTGGATACAAGACATTATCAGCCCACAGACCAGAGCCTGGGAAGAATTCTACCGGAACCGGTTTCAGCATGACCGGATAGTCCGCAGTACTCACGGAGTCAACTGCACCGGTGGATGCTCATGGCAGATTCATGTAAAGGATGGCATTGTGGTGTGGGAAACACAACAATTGGATTACCCGCTCCTGGAAGGTTCCCTGCCGCCTTATGAGCCCAGGGGTTGTCAGCGAGGTATATCGTATTCCTGGTACCTCTACAGCCCATTGAGGATCAAATATCCCTTGATTCGTTCGGCATTGATCGATGCCTACCAGGCTGAAAAAGCCAGATCGGGAGGTGATCCCATGATTGCCTGGGAAAATCTTCAAAACAATGCGGAGGCCCGTCGTAAATATCAGAATGCCAGAGGAAAAGGTGGTTTTCGCAGAGCCAGTTGGGATACCGTTTTGGAAATCATGGCTGTTGCCAACTTGTACACTGCCAGGAAATATGGACCAGACCGGGTGATCGGCTTTTCACCCATTCCGGCGATGTCTATGCTGAGTTATGCCGCTGGCGGTCGTTTTCTCCAACTGTTTGGAGGGGTTAATCTCAGTTTTTACGATTGGTACTGTGATTTGCCTACCGCTTTTCCTGAGATTTGGGGTGAACAAACGGATGTCTGTGAAAGTGCTGATTGGTATAACGCCAAGATGATTGCCGATATGGGCGCTTGTCTTAACATGACGCGTACGCCTGATTGTCATTTTTTCGCCGAATCCCGCCATAATGGAACAAAAACGGTGGTTTTTGCACCTGACTTTAGTCAGGTGTGCAAATATGCCGACCAGTGGGTACCTCTGCATGCCGGTAGTGATGGTGCGTTCTGGATGGCAGTCACCCATGTTATCCTTAAAGAATGGCATCATGAAAAACAGACTGCATCTTTCCTGGATTATATCAGGCAGTACACCGACAGTCCCCATCTGGTCAAACTGGAAAAAGAAGGTGAAACCTGGAAACCAGGCCGGCTATTGAGAGCCAATGAATTGGAATCATACCGAAATATTGAAAATGGTGAATGGAAGTTTCTGCATTTTGATCAAGAAAGCGGAAAACTGGTAGTCCCGAAAGGAAGTGCTGGTTTTCGCTGGGATAAAAAGGGTGGTAAATGGAATCTGAAACTGGAAGATGGAGAAACAGACCAGACCTATCGACCTGCCCTAACCTTTCTTGATGATCATGACGATGTGCTGCAGGTAGAATATACGGAGTTTGGTCTTGCCCGGCATCGTCAGCGTGGTACCCCGGTTAAGTATATCGACACTGTTCAGGGAAGGATTGCGGTGACGACCGTTTATGACCTGACCATGGGTCAGTATGGGATTGACCGCGGGCTGGGGGGTGATTATCCCGTTGACTATACCGATCCGGATGCCGCCTATACACCGGCGTGGCAAGAGATTTTTACCGGTGTTGATGCCAGGACGGTTATCCAGTTTGCCAGAGAATGGGCAAACACTGCCGATGTGACCGGAGGAAAATGCATGGTCATCGTGGGCGCCGGTATTAACCACTGGTATCATGCCAATCTGATGTACCGGTCGGCAATCATGACACTCATGCTGACTGGCTGTGTAGGAAAGAATGGCGGTGGGATGAATCACTATGTAGGCCAGGAAAAACTCGCTCCGGTAGACAGTTGGGGGGCTATTGCCTTTGCTAAGGATTGGGTAGATGCCTCCCGGTTACAACAGGCTCCAATCTGGCACTATATCAACACCTGTCAGTATCGCTATGATGGCCAGTTCTCAAAGTATAATACAGTACCGGATAACAAGTGGACCCGCCAGCATACGGCAGACACCATCTATCAGTCCGTCCGCATGGGTTGGATGCCCTTTTATCCCCAATTCAATGAAAATACCCTTGAATTGAGCAAGGAAGCGCAGGCGCATGGTGCGGAGACCGATCAGGAAATAGCAGATTTTGTAATAGCAAAACTGAAGTCGCGTCAGCTCAAGTATGCTGTCAGCGATCCGGAAGCTTCTGAAAATCATCCGCGTGTCTGGTATATCTGGAGAGGCAATGCTATTCTGGCCAGTATGAAAGGTCATGAGTATGCCTTAAAACACTATCTGGGAACCCATAATAATGCCATTGCCGAAGATGCTCCCGAACACACGGAGGAAGTCAAATGGCACGAGGTGGCGCCGGTTGGAAAAATGGATCTGGTGGTCGACCTGAATTTCAGGATGGATTCATCTGCCCTTTATTCAGACATTGTTCTCCCAGCTGCGTCCTGGTATGAAAAAGCCGATCTCAACAGTACCGATCTGCACTCCTTTATTCATCCATTGGGTCAGGCGATCGCTCCGGTTTGGGAATCAAAAACAGACTGGGATATATTTAAACATATTGCCAGGGCTACCAGCGAGCTGGCTAAGAAATATCTCTCAGACCTCCAGAAGGACATTGTGCTTACCCCCCTTTCGCATGATTCATCCGGCGAAATTAGCCAACCGGAAGTCAAGGACTGGTATCTGGGAGAGTGTGAACCTATTGCCGGCAAGACCACTCACAAGATCTCGATCGTCGATCGGGACTACACCAGGATCTATGATAAGTTTATCACCCTGGGCGACCTGATCCGGACTAAAGGTTTGGGAGCCCATGGTAATCACTTCATGTGTGAGGATGCAATGGATGAAATGCTTTCTTCCAATCACTTTCCCAGGGAAAAGTCGAATGGCACCATCAGAGCATCGAT
This sequence comes from uncultured Saprospiraceae bacterium, assembly GCA_964428345.1. Taxonomy (GTDB): domain Bacteria; phylum Bacteroidota; class Bacteroidia; order Chitinophagales; family Saprospiraceae; genus JABDMH01. The sequence continues at coordinate 25,335 of CAYRYD010000022.1, forward strand.
CAGGGAAGACGAATCGGCTGCCAATGCAGTACTCCACCTTTCCTCCCTGACCAATGGCAAATTGAATTTGCGGGCTTATGAAACCATGGAAAAAAAGACCGGTATGCCCCTTGCCGACCTGGGTGAGGGCAGCAAAGACGTCCGTATCCGGTATGCAGATCTCCTTGCGCAACCCAGAAGATACAATACATCCCCAATCTGGTCAGGACTGATGAACGATGGCAGGGCATATGCACCATATACCTATAACGTCGAGCGGTTGGTACCATGGCGTACGCTGACCGGAAGGCAACATTTCTATCTGGATCATGAATTGTATATCGCCTATGGCGAACACCTGCCCACTTATAAACCTTCACCAAAACCCGAAGCTTATGGTGACTTGCGAGAGACCATCAAGCAGGGTACTGCCAGGATCCTGAATTGTCTGACACCTCATGGCAAATGGCATATCCACTCGACCTATATGGAAAACCTCCGGATGCTTACTTTGTCGAGAGGTTGCGAACCCTGCTGGATCAATGAGCACGATGCCCGGGAGTTAAATATCAGTGATAATGACTGGGTTGAAGTATACAATGATCATGGGGTATACTGTACCCGGGCTGTTGTGAGTTCCCGAATTCCGAGGGGAGTCTGTATTGTCTACCATGTTCCTGAACGAACCGTTGGTATTCCCAAGTCTCAGGTTCGCGGTAACCGGAGGGGAGGAGGTCATAATTCCTTCACCCGGATTCACCTGAAACCAAACTACCTGGCTGGTGGCTATGGCCAGTTTTCTTACCACTTTAATTATTGGGGGCCCATTGCACCTAACCGCGATACTCATGTCATTGTCAAGAAAATGGAAAAACTGGTGTGGTAGCAACAGATGAATTAACAAATATTAACACAAAAGATTATGGATGTACGCGCACAGATCTCCATGGTATTCCATCTCGATAAATGTATCGGGTGTCATACCTGCTCCATTGCCTGCAAGAATATCTGGACTGACCGGAAAGGTGCGGAATATATGTGGTGGAATAACGTGGAGACCAAACCCGGTACCGGTTACCCCACCAAATGGGAAGATCAGAGTATCTACAAGGGGGGCTGGGAAAAACAAAACGGCAGAATAGACCTCAGGGGTGCAGGCCGGAAAAAAGGGCTTCTGAATATTTTCCATAATCCGAATCTGCCGGTTATTGATGACTATTATGAGCCTTTTACCTACAAGTACCTGAATCTCATCGAGGCTCCCGCTGGTGACGATCAACCCACAGCTCGACCGGTATCGCTGATCACGGGCAAACCGATTGATATTAAGATGGGACCGAACTGGGATGACGATCTCAGTGGTACACCGGATTACGCACGGCAGGATCCCAATCTGGAAGGTTTGTCACCCGCTGAAAGAGAAGCGATGTTCCAGTTGGAACGAATGGCTTTCTTTTATCTTCCGCGAATATGTAACCATTGCCTGAATCCGGCCTGTGTGGCTTCGTGTCCTTCAGGAGCAATTTATAAACGGGGTGAGGATGGCGTGGTACTGATAAACCAACAGGTTTGCCGGGCCTGGAGAATGTGTGTGACCGCATGTCCCTACAAAAAGTCATATTATAACTGGCATTCCGGCAAGTCGGAAAAGTGTATACTATGCTATCCAAGGCTCGAAGCCGGTCATGCTCCCGCTTGCATGCATTCCTGTGTAGGTCGTATCCGCTATCTGGGAGTAATACTCTATGATGCAGACCGGATCGAAGCTGCAGCATCGGCCGATCACGGAGATCTGGTCAATCACCAGTTGAATCTTCTGCTTGATCCCTTCGATCCTCAGGTCATTCAGGCGGCCATCGAAAATGGAATGCCCGATTCTACAATTAAAGCGGCTCAACAGTCTCCTACCTATAAGTTTGTAAAGGCATGGGGAATGGCATTGCCTCTGCATGCCGAATTCCGCACCTTGCCAATGCTGTTTTATGTACCTCCTCTTTTACCGGTCATGGCTTCCCTGAGTGAGCAAAGACTCAGCCAGGGTGAGAAGCTGGATCCGATGGCCAAATTGTGGAATGACACCTGGCTATACGATACCAGTACCGAAGAATTATGGGGAACCATTGATCAGGCCCGTTTTCCACTGAAATATATGGCCAGTCTATTTTCGGCCGGAGATGAAGAAAAGGTAAAAACTGTACTGAAGAAACTGATGGCAGTGAGAATTCACCGCAGGCACATTACTGTCGGAGACGTTTCGGCTGATAAAGCAAAGCGCACACTGGAGGAAGCCGGTCTGGATGCTGAAATGGCCGAAGAGATTTATAAGCTCACAGCTCTGGCAAAGTTTGATGAACGATTTGTCATTCCTCCAGCCCACCGGGAACAGGCTATTGAGATGCTGGAGTTCACAGGAGATACAAAGGGAAGTGTAGGATTCGGCTTCACTGAGAAGCCACAACGGGGTTTATAGAATTAATGCAAAATGGATAGCCGATGAGATACCAAAGATCACACTACCGGTTACTGGCCGAAATTTTCACTTATCCCGGTACAGATTTTACCGAGAAGGTAAGGGAGACTACAATTTTTCTTCAGGACTACCTTCCGGATGCCGCTCTATTATTCCAGCCCTTCTCCAGGTACATCAGCTCAATCAGTATATTGGACCAGCAGGAACTTTTCATCCGCTCTTTTGAAGTGCAGGCCATTACCACCCTGGATCTCGGATATGTCTTGTTTGGTGACGACTACAAACGGGGTGAATTGCTGGTAAACTTAAACCGGGAACACCGGGAAGCCGGTAACGATTGTGGGGTGGAACTGGCCGACCACCTCTCCAATGTGCTGCATCTGATGTCAAAATTGTCTGACGAAACACTGTTGGAAGAGCTGGCACGACGAATTGTATGGTCTGCCCTGAAACGAATGATCCGGGGCTTCGAGCCAGAGCAGATCGAACTTAAAGACAAATTTTACTTTAAGAAACACAAGTCCATCCTGGAAAGACCAGAGCAGCATTATCCCGTCTATGTCTCTGCATTGAAGATGCTTTACCGGGTCTTACAATATGACTTTGGCTTTCAGGATAGCCAACTACCTGAGCACGTATCGGATTTCCTCAAAAACCTGCACACGGAGGTGAAATTGGATGATCTATAACCGTAAAATTATTTTTGATGGATGCTTTCTTCAATTCCCTGAATAATTTCTTACTCATCGGACTCCCCTATATTGCCCTGTTTGTATTCCTGATCGGAACCATTTGGCGTTACCGGAGTACCCGGTTTAAATATTCATCGCTTTCATCACAGTTTCTTGAAGGCAGACAGCTCTTCTGGGGGTCGGTACCTTTCCATATGGGTATGCTTTTCCTGTTTTTCGGTCATCTTACCGCTTTCCTGATCCCCAGGGGTGTTCTGCTTTGGAACGGTCATCCGGTGCGACTGATCATACTGGAGGTTACTGCTTTTCTCTTTGGCATAGCGGTGTTGATCGGACTTGCAAATCTGATCTTTCGCAGGCTCACCGTAGCGCGTGTCGCTATCGTGACTAGTGCAATGGACTACGCCATTCTTTCCCTTCTGTTACTTCAGGTCTTCACGGGTCTATGGGTAGCTTACAGCTTTCGCTGGGGTTCATCTTGGTTTGCATCCGTATTAACTCCCTACCTTTGGTCGATTTTTACCCTGAAGCCAGATATCACGGCTGTTGCAGCCATGCCCTGGGTCATCAGGTTGCACATTGTCGGTGCTTACCTTCTGGTACTTCTGATTCCGTTCTCCCGGTTGGTGCATATACTCGTAGTTCCCCTGGATTACATTTGGCGGCCTTATCAACAGGTTATCTGGTACTGGTCCCGTAAAGAGATACGTAGTCCACGAACACAATGGTCGATTAAACAGCCTAAAAATAATTAAGATGGCAATGCCGGATGTTTCGTGGTATTAACGCAATTCATATTTCAAATTACATCAAATTGTGTTGACAATCGTCACAGATCAGGAATTGTTGGCCAGTCAGGCAGTGAAAATTATTATGCTTTTGATCCTGCTCTTTGGTGCCGGTTACAACGCGTATATATCCTTTCGAAACAGACATTTTACGAGAGTGGTAATGACTGTAATTTTTGTCGCATTGTCTCTACCGTTTATCCGCTGGATTTTGATTGAGGACAGTCTCCTCCGCAATGCCAGATATACCGTTGGCGTAACGACCGGTTATTGTCAGGAATTTGCCCGTGGAAGAGCTATTGAGTTTGCATATGATATAGATGGGAGAACCTATCTAAACTGCAATACTTATCATCCGATACCTGTGGATAGCATCGTGGTTCCAGGCGGAAAGTACGTTGTACGATATTCTGACCGGTACCCTGACAGAGGCAGAATGGATTACCGGAGAAAAGATGAGTAATCATGCAGGACGTCGCTACCATACAATCTCATAAGACGCTCTTGCTTTGTACCATAGCTTTTACAGTTTGCTTTGCGGCCTGGATGATCAATGGCGTTCTGGTCACGTTTGTTGTCGATTCCGGAGTATTCAACTGGAGCTCGGTGCAGATCGGATGGTTGCTTGGAGTTCCGGTGTTGGTAGGTTCGGTCTTACGTCTGCCGGTAGGGCTGGTCACCGATATGTATGGTGGCCGGCCGGTAATGACCACCGTGATACTGGTTTCCGCGATTCCCATGTACCTGCTCTCGTTTGCCGATAACTATTCCAGTTTTCTGATTTTAAGTTTCGGGCTGGGTATTGCAGGAAGTTCCTTTGCCGCAGGAGTAGCGTTTACCTCACTTTGGTATCCCGGCAGAATGCAGGGTATGGCTTTGGGTATCTTTGGTGCGGGTAATGTTGGGGCTGCAATGACGGTCCTTTTTGCCCCCAGGATCTTAAACCGGCTCACAGAAAACGGCCTGAATCCCGACGCCTGGCGAACATTGCCTGTGCTCTACGCAGCTTTGCTCCTGGCGACTGCCCTGATTTTCTGGATCGGAACCCAGAATAAGAAACCAGATAACATCAGGACTTGGAGGCAACGTCTTTTACCTTTAAAGCAGCTCAGGGTATGGCGATTTGGATTGTTTTACTTTGTTGCATTTGGAGGTTTTGTCGCACTCTCGCAATGGCTTATTCCTTACTATGTGAATGTATATTCCATGACGATTGCTGCGGCCGGTATGATGGTAGCTGCCTTCAGTCTGCCAGCCGGACTGGTGAGAGCAATTGGTGGATGGCTCTCTGACCAGGTAGGGGCCCGGATTATGTTGTTATGGGTATTCGGGATCTCGCTGGTCTGCCTGGTGTTTCTATTCATTCCACGAATGGAAATCCAGGCACCCGGACAAGGGTTGATTGCCTCGCGGGCCGGCAGGGTCGTTTCTGTTTCACCTTCTACGATCGTGGTGGAGGATGATGTTTATAGCCTCCGGAGTGCTTTCGGGGATTCTTCACATGTATCCATTCGTTTTGGCATTCACAGGAATCAGGAAAAATTTCTCCTGCTGCCGACGGCCACCTTTCACCAGGAGCCCATTGTACATGAAGGAGATCTGGTTTACAAAGGACAGCTCTTGGCCCGGGGAGTTACCCACATTTATTTCCAGGCCAATAAGTGGATATTTACCACGCTCCTGTTTATCATCGGTCTGATGATGGGCTTTGGAGGAGCTGCCGTCTATAAACAGATTTCCGATTCTTATCCTGCAAACGTTGGAACGGTAGGTGGAATCGTTGGTGTGATCGGCGGGCTGGGAGGATTTTTTAATCCGATCCTATTTGGTTACTTTTTGACAGCCACCGGTATATGGACAACCTGCTGGATGTACCTTGCTGTCATCGTTGGTATCTGCATTGTCCTGCTGAGAATCTCAAACAGGTTTTCCTTTAATCATGAAACATCAGGAAAATGAATATTCACAATCTCGTATCGGGAACCCGGTTTTTGACCTGGATGAGTAATATAATGAAAAAGTCGAAAAATTGATGATCATGGCTCCGAATGATACTGGCCATCAACTGAAAGGCATTTTTCTGGAAATGATCAGAAATCTATCTCCTTCCTATTTTGCAATGGTCATGGCCACGGGCGTTGTTTCGATCGCTGCCCACTTGCTGAATTTACCCTTTATAGCCAAAAGTTTACTTATTCTGAATATTTTCTTTTTCATAATCCTTACCGTTGCTAGTTTGTTGAGGCTTATCTTTTACCGTAGCTATTTAATCACGGATTTACTGGATCATGCCCGCGCTCCTGGTTTCTTTACAACGGTGGCTGCCTTTTGTGTTTTGGGTTTGCAGGTAATCGTGTTGTGGGATAACTACCAGCTTGCTGCGATTCTATGGATTATGGCAATAGTTCTCTGGCTTTTAATCACCTATACTATTTTTACCTTGTTTACCATCAAAGAAGAAAAACCAGGCCTTTCCGAAGGTATCAATGGTTCCTGGCTACTGGCGGTAGTGTCTACTCAGGCACTTGCTGTACTCAGTGCCAGACTTTCATTACATTTTGAGGCTCATAAACTGATCATTAATTTCTTTGCATTTTCGATGTGGTTATGGGGAGGTATGCAATATATCTGGATGATTTCTCTTATTTTTTACCGGTATACTTTTTTTAGGTTTTCTCCCGGTGATCTGTCTCCTCCCTATTGGATCAATATGGGAGCGATGGCTATTTCATCACTTGCCGGAGCACAACTCATAATCAATACACCTCATGCACCTTTCTTGTTTTCCACACTGGCTTTTCTGAAAGGATTCACCATTTTTTACTGGGCCACAGGCAGCTGGTGGATCCCAATGCTGTTTATCCTGGCTATTTGGAGGCATTATTATAAACGGTTTCCTTTTTCATATGATTCATTGTACTGGGGTGCAGTATTTCCATTAGGGATGTACACGGCCGCTACCTTTGAAATGGCCAGGGCCATGAAACTTGACTTCTTATTGCCTGTTAGCAATAGTTTCATATATATTGCCTTCCTGGCATGGCTGACCACCTTCATCGGATTAATTTCTCATTTGGTGAAGAAATTACATTTATCTTGACTTAACAGGTTAAGGCTTAAAAATTAAAATAAAGTAAAAATAAAATTTAAAAATTATGATCAAAATGTCAACACCAAAAGATAGAGTACCCAAACGTTTTACCCAATTTCTGGATCAATATCCGGACATTGGTAGAGCATATACCGAATTGGGTGATGCGGTCCACAACGCTGGTCCACTTGATAGTAAGACACGGGCTTTAATTAAAGTCGCCATTTCAGGAGGTGCCAGATTGGAGGGAGGGTTTCATTCGCACGTACGAAAAGCCATTCAGGTTGGAGCCTCCAAAGACGAATTGCAACACATTGCTTTACTGGCCTTACCAACCATTGGTTTTCCTTCCATGATGGCCCTCCTCACCTGGATTGAGGATATTTATAAAGATGACAAGAGTTAAGGTCGAATCGTATTGCTTATTATTTTTTGTATTCTCAATATTAACTGCATGCATCATTTTAGAGATTTGAATGAAAGTGATCCTCTCAAAAGAATTGCGGAAAAGGGCGATTTTGATGAAGAGTTCAGCCCGATGAACCCACCTGATCCTTTTAATCCTCCATCCCTGGAAAGTACAAGGTATGACGATATGCATCCATTTCTCAAACTACTGATGGATGAACATCAAATGGCGATTGTTGAACTGGATTTCTTCGAGAATACTTTGCAGGATATTCGCGACAAAGGTCTGAGCCGGGATGTTGATAGAAACATCCGGAATTTTTTTGAATTTTTTGACAATAAGTTTATACCCCATAACCGAAAGGAGGAGGGACAACTATTTTCCTTATTACAGGAACGTTTGTATAAATCCGGTGAACATGGGAAGGGTCAGAATCCGGTCACCGGAGTGAATGTACTTCGGGATGATCATTTGAAGATACTGCAGCTCGCAGTTGTGGTTTTTCACTTCTTTGCCCTGATATGCAGGTTACCTGATCAACATTCCCGTCTGTTGGTGCTGGATCTGGCACTCGAACAAGCTAAATCTCTGGTTGAAATAATGAGACTGCACATATTTCAGGAGGATCACGTCGTGTTTCCCCAGGCACAGCGCCTCCTGCTTAGGGAGGAACTTGACCAAATGCATGCTGCCAAATGATCAAGAAAGATCTATATAAATGCGAAATAAACAGAGGGGCGATAGTTATCTCAGGCAATTCACCGGCGACCTGGATTCAGAGGTCGAACTCCTTACCAATAGTTCACCTGTTTGTGATGCGGAATCTCCGGAAGTATAAAAAGACTATCAAACCGGGATAAAAGGGGAAGACCAAATGGCCTCCTCTGATCAGAAGGATCAAAGTAATGACAGACACCGATGAAAATCCTGATTTCGGGTGCCAATGGTTATATCGGTCAACGATTGATTTCTGTTCTGCTGGAGCAGGGCCATCTGGTGCATTGTCTGGTTCGCAACCGACGTCGTTTTGAAGTAAAAGAAAACCCCGATAAGATACAAGTCCAGGAAATCGATTTTCTGGAGGTAGATGATCGAGACCGGTTCAACGGACAGAATGCCGGCAAATTATCTACCTGGGCGCCATTGTCAATGAATCCAATCTGTCGCCACATCTGCGCAGTCGCTACAATGTGGAAGAAATTTTACGTTCCGGCAAGATTCCGGTGACGACACTCCGGGCTGGCATTATCGTAGGATCCGGGAGCGCTTCATTCGAAATCATTCGCGACCTGGTGGAGAAAATGCCTATGCTGGTTGCTCCCCGATGGATTGAAACTCCCTGCCAGCCCATCAGTATACGCAATGTCGTGCAGTTTCTCACCGGCACTATGATGAAGGAAGTAACCTATGGAAAGGATTTCGATATCGGAGGACCAGAAATCCTGACGTACAAACAAATGTTGATACAATATGCCCGGGTACGCAAATTACGGCTGAGTATTTTTGCCTTTCCTCTGATGACACCTAAACTCTCAACTTACTGGCTGTATTTTATTACTTCAATCTCTTATCCTTTGGTCGCAAACCTGGTGGAGAGCATGAGAGTCAGGATCGTTTGCCGGCCCAATGATCTTGCCGAAGAGCTGGGTATTCCATTGATGAATTATAGGGAGGCAGTACGACTTGCATTCCTGCGAATAGAGCAGAATATGGTCATCAGCAGTTGGAAAGATGCTTTCAGCACTTTTGATACCAATCCCCGAATGATGGATTATGTGGAAGCTCCGCGATTTGGCTGCTTCCATGATTTTCGAAAGTGTGATGTGACCAGCAACTTCGAACAGGTGTTGGACCGGATCTGGAGCATTGGTGGTCATACCGGCTGGTACTACGGGAACTTTCTCTGGCAATTCCGGGGCCTCCTGGACCGTATGGTGGGCGGAGTTGGCCTGCGCAGAGGACGTACCAACGCCGATAAAATCTATCCGGGTGATGCGCTCGATTTTTGGAGAGTCCTGGTTGCCGACCGGTTAAATGGCCGACTGCTCCTATTCGCAGAAATGAAACTACCCGGTGAAGCCTGGCTCGAATTCAGGATCGTACATAGGGGGCCAGGGAAGGAACTCCATCAGATCGCTACTTTCCGGCCTAAGGGCTTGCCGGGTCGACTCTACTGGTACTCGGTTTTACCTTTTCACTTCTTCTTGTTTCGCGGCATGATCAACCGGATTCGAAAAACTGGCAACGATTGATATCCTGGCAATATCGAAAGTTTTGATAGCAAGACTTTCCTGTGAATCCAATAATTTAAGTGAATCCTGATTCATTTGACTCTTGAGAGTGTATCATGCTAAACGGTTTCACCTGATTCTGCACAGCGACGGGATGGTAACTTTCGGAGATTGGTGATTCAGGGGGTACCCGGTTCTTTCAGATAAGTACGCCTGATATAATCGACGGCATTATGGACATTGAGAAAGGATTCGCCCGTTTCAATCACTTCTTTCAGCGAAGTTTTCAGGATAAAGTCACGTACAGGTCCAATGCAACCGGCCAGTGTAAAGGTGATATTTCTTTTTTGCAAATCACGAACAATGTCGATGATGATCTGCATGCCGGTAAAATCAATATCGCTGATCGATGACGCATCGAGGATCACGTGTTTCAGCTGTGGTCCTTTTGCTTCAACAGATTGCATTAATTTTTCCTGAAAATAACTGGCATTGGCAAAATATAACTGTGCGTCAAAACGGAATATCAGAATTTCCGGCCATTGTTGAGCCTGGGGAAACCGGAGAATATTGCGGTAGTCGGGAGTATCGGGTATCTGGCCAAGGATGGCGACATGGGGTTTACTGCTCCGGTAAATGATAAATGCCACCGATAAAATGACCCCAGATAGCACTCCCTGCTGTACCCCCAGGAAGATTGTGAGTAAAAATGTAGTCATCATGGTGACAAAATCAATTTTATGGTACCGGTACAGACGCCGGATCTCTTTCCAGTCTAGAATGGCACTTACCGCTACTACAATAATGGCTGACAGTGCAGCTTTGGGTAAATAATAAAACAACGGGGTGAGAAAAAGTAAAACCAGGGCTATACAGATGGCAGTGACCAGTCCGGAGAGCGTGGTTTTACCTCCGCTTTCATAATTAAGGGCAGACCGGGAGAAACTTCCGTCGGTGGGAATTGCCTGAAAAAAGGCACCCAACAGCTTCGACAACCCCAGGGCCAATAGTTCCTGATTGGGGCTGAGGCGATAGTCCCGTTTTTTGGAGACGATCTGTTTGGCGATTGCCAGAGATTCGACAAAACTGATCAGACTGATGGTCAGCGCCAGGGGTAATAGCTGAAGGAAGACCTCCCAGGTAATAACAGGGATAACCAACCTGGGCAGTCCTTCTGGAATGGTTCCGACAATGGCGACTCCCTGGAGGTCGAGACGGAAAGAGTAGGTGATCAGGGTCGAAAAAACCACGACGATCAGAGCACCCGGCAGTCTGGGGTTGATCAGCCTTAATCCCCAATAGATGACAATACTGCCGGCACCCATCAGGAAAGGAAAAATCTGCGTCTCATCGAGAGAGGAAAAAAAATGATTCATGACCGAAATGAAGTCCTGCCGTGCCGTTTCGGGCAATCCGAAAATGCTGACGAGCTGACTGGCGAGAATGATCACCACGGCAGCAGTAATAAAACCGGCAAAGACCGGATTGGAAAGAAAATTGATGAGCACCCCCATCCGGGTTATGCCGAGAATAAACTGGATTGCTCCGGCGATCAGGGCAACGACCAGTGCCAGATTGATAAATTCGGGACTGCCTGGTTCAGCCATGGAGCTGAGACCGGAGAGCAGGATCAGTGACAGCGACCGGACCGACTGCAAGATGGTGGGACGAACCCGTCAGGGCATACACGATGACCGGTACGATGGAGGCATAAAGGCCATAGATGGGGGGCACTCCAGCCAGCAGGGCGTAGGCCATTCCCTGAGGCACCAGTAAGACACAGACTGTAATACCAGCCATCAGATCTTGCCGCAGGGAACTTCTGTCGTAGTCTTTCACCATTTGAAGAAGTGGAGCAAAAAGGTGGAATTTCATGGGCCTGGAAACCAAGGGTTCATTGGCTGAATGCCGTCAGCGAAGATAAGGATAAACGACAACCCTCAGGGGCGGGAAACGGTCTGGGGTCGTCATCAGGGAAAACCGGTGATTTAAATCATCGGTGACCATGACGATGATCATCAGGGTGGATAGAGCGCACACTTATTTTTGAGCCATCAATAATCCGCAATACGATGAGAATGTTTGATTTAGGTTTTGACACGATCATCCTCCGATTTTACATTATGATGATGATGGTGATCATTGGAGTCTTGACCAAATTCTGGATTTTACCCTTATTGGCGTTACCCTTGTTTCTGACCATCATGATGGGTATTTCTTTCAGGAGAAAATCACAGCACTAGAACAGATCTCAGATTGCGAACAGGAAGAAATGGTATCTGATAAAAATGAATAACAGGTACCGGCAAAAGCAATAGAATTCATTTAATGACTTTTAGATCCCACATTTAACCCGGAGTGTTCTACTCCGGGTTTTTTTTGGTTGCGACTGATACTGAGGGTGGTGTGAGTGTGAGTGTGGGGTGTGGGTTAATCTAACCTATAAATCACAACACCATAATACCACAACACCATAATACCACAACACCAAAATACCAGATTTAATATCGAAGATTTTCCAGCGCCTTAACCGATTTAATCACAATGTCGTTTTCTTCGACGGTAATGAGACCTTCGTCCTTGAAATCGGAGATGGTCCGGATGACCGTCTCTTTGGCGGTAGCGGCCAGGGCAGCCAGGTCCTCCCGGAGGATGGAAAAGCGGGCCTCGCCATTTTGCTGATACTTGTGAAATAAAACAATCATCGCCCGGGCAACCTTTTGCCTGACTGAGTCGTAAGCCAGATTAATCAGGTTTTCCTCAGTTTCACTGACCTGGTTGGCCAGCATCTTGATAAATTGAATGCCAAATTCCCGATTGCCAAATAACAGGAGATTAAAATCGGATTTAGGGATCAGCACTAAAGTTGAATCCTCGATGACCGAGGCGGATTCTTCATAGGTAGAATCAGTGATCAGCGGTAAATAACCAAAGAAATCCCCTTCCGAATAAATGTGAGTGATTAATTCCTTGCCAAATTCGTTGGTTTTATAACACTTGACTTTCCCTTTCGAAATAAAATATAACCAGTTGGCCCGTTGTCCTTCTTCAAATACTTTGGTTTTGCGGGTCAGATTTCGTTCTTCCCGGTTTTCGGACAGTTTGATTAAATCGTTGTGGGCTTTGGCCTCATCATAAAATTGATTGAGACCTTCGTGCGAGCGTTCAAAGCTCTTTTTAATTTTTTCACTTTTTCGCAATCGAATGTCGATGGCTTCCAGCAGTTCGGTGTCGTCAAAAGGCTTGGTGATGTAGTCATCGGCACCCAGGCCCATCCCTTTCCGGAAATCCGATTGTTCGGTCTTGGCGGTGAGAAATATGAAAGGGATATCGGCGGTTTTCGGATTCTTGCTGATAATTTTTAAGACACCGAAACCATCCAATTCCGGCATCATGACATCGCACAGGATCAGATCCGGTGGATGGTCCAGGGCCTGTTCGACCCCGATTTTGCCGTTTTCGGCCGTATCGGTCTCGTGACCAGCCAGTTCCAGTATTTCGGCAATGTTTTCTCTGACATCCGCATTGTCTTCGATAATTAGGATTTTAGCCATGCACTATGGATTTAAATAAATGGTAAATATACTTCCTTTACCCACTTCACTGGTAAAATCGATATCTCCTTGCACCAGTTGCAGGTATTGCTGGACAATGTGGAGACCCAGTCCGGTACCCTTTATATTGAGGGCATTGGTCGCCCGGAAGAAACGGGAGAAGAGATGTTTCTGTTCCGCCAGGGGGATTCCCATCCCCTGATCCTCAACGGAGATCGCCACATTTCCCGGTTTCTTTCGGGTCCGGCAAAAGATGGTGGCCCCCGGTTCGGAGTACTTGGAGGCATTGGATATCAGGTTAAACAGGATGTTTTTCAGGATACGGCGGTCGGTAAAGACCATGATCTCTTTAGGAGTGCATTCATACTGAATGGTCTGTCCGGATTTCAGTTGACCACGCATTTCTTCGCTAACCTCCTGATAGAGCTCTGACATGTCAACTTCTTCTCTTTTGACTTCAATCCGGTTTTCTTCCAGTTTACTGAGGGAAAGGAAATCATTGAGAATGGCATCGAGGTGCTCTACCGAGTGACGGATCCGGTCGATGTGTTTTTCCCGGCGTTCCAGATGTTCTTCCAGGCTGTATTTCCGGATTAGTGAAGCCGAGGATAGTATGGTGCTGAGGGGTGTTTTAAATTCATGCGAGGCCATGGAAAGAAAGCGGCTTTTCAGCTCATTGAGTTCTTTCTCCCGGTCCAGCATTCTGGTGAGTTTCAGCTGATGGTCGCGCAGGTTGGTCTCCATTTTCTTCCGCCGGTCGATTTCCTGCTCGTATTTGCGGTTAAGATCCAACAGTTTATTGATGACCTCATTCAGTTTTTCGGTACGCTGCTCAATAATCGACTCCAGCTGTTGATTCAGATTGATCAGATTTTGTTCGGCTTTTTTGATATCGGTGAGGTCGTGAATGATACCGGTAAAGATCACTTCTTCATCGTCCAGTTTTACCTCGCTAACGGCCAGACGGATAGGGAAGAGCGAACCATCTTTGCGCATGGCTTCCACCTCCCGGCCGATCCCGATGATCTTTGCCTGGCCACCGGTGAGGTAATTTTGCATGTATTGATCGTGTTTAGACTGATGTGGTTCGGGCATCAGCATAGAGATATTTTTACCCAGAAGTTCGCCTTCTTCGTAGTGAAACAACCGGGCAGCGGCTGGGTTCACTGATTCGATAATACCGTGTTTGTCAATCGTAATAACTCCATCGATCACCGTTTCTATCACGGCTGAAAGCCTCCTACCGAGATTGGATGATTGATCTTTTTTCACCGTTGAATTTTACCTCAAATGTAAGGATTTTGCCAGATGATCAGGATCATAAACCCTGGTGAGTGAGATCATGCTGACAATTTGACCTGAACAAGTAACTTGTGTTGAGTTAGCAAAATCTAAATTTCATTAGAATGACACTGAATTTACTGAGCAAGGTTTCCTCGATCATGACCAGGAATCTGATCACTGTCCACCCCAAAGACAGCCTGCTGGATGTCAAGGCCATTTTCGACAATCACCGGATTCACCACATACCTGTAGTCGAGTTCAAGAAACTGGTGGGCATGATCAGTAAATCGGACCTCCTGCATTATCAGCGTAATTACAGTCAGGTACCCTACAAGGACGTATTTGAGGAAAGCCGTCTGAAAGCATACAAAGTGGGTGAGGTAATGACGAAAGGATTAGCTACCTTGTCGCCCGATGATCGCATCGATGTGGCCATCGAGGTTTTCCGGGAAAATATTCTGCACGCCATTCCCGTTGTGGAAAATGAAGAATTGGTTGGTCTGATCACCACCCACGACATTATTGAAGCACTGGCAAAATAATTGAAAAGTGGGGATGATAAGGTTTAAAGTGTACGGTGTGGATCAGCAGGAAGATCTTAAAGCAATGATCACCGAGTGGATGGAAAAGTCCAGAACACCATTTGATGTGGAAACCATTGCCGATGTAGATCAATTTATTAGAGAGGGCATCAGCTCGATACCGACGATTGTTATCCAAACGGAGGTCAAACTCGAACAAAGACAATACCGGGACCGGGAAACCTTTTCAAACGCTATTAAAAAAATAACCTCACAAATGAGTTCGATAGTTACCAATAAGATCATTGTTCCGACAGATTTTTCAAAAACAGCGGAGAATGCAGCCCGGTACGGAGTTGAGCTTGCCAGATACCTGGGCGGGGGCCTGGAGCTGGTTCATGTGCTGAATCCGGCCACGGATTTAAATACGGGCTATATGATTGACCCGGGTATAGAGACGGTTAAGCGAAAAAAATTACAGGAATTTTGTGAGAAGCTGGAACAGGAAAGTGGCATTAAGGTAGGATCCCGTTTTATTTTGGGATTTCCCATCGAGGAACTCACCCGTCTGTCGGCAGAACCTGATGTACTGATGGTCGTCGGAGCTACCGGTGAATCGGATATCCTGGAAAAAGTATTTGGGAGTGTCGCATCACATGTTGCCCGCAAATCGGCAGCACCAGTACTGATTGTACCGAAAGAAGCCTCTTTTGTGCCATTTAAAGAAGTGGTGTATGCCTCCAACGATGCCGGTATGGATTACCGGATTTCTTCCCTGGTTAAGAATTTTATTGCACATTTCGAATGCCGTCTGCACAGTGTACACATTGGCAAAGATGACCAGTATCCGGAATGGCAGATGCAGGCCATCTTTGGGGAAAGCAATGGAATTCCGGAGTTTAAAACAAAGCACCTCGACGAAGACGATGTGGTGGAAGCGTTGAATCACTATTGTGAAGAAGAGGATGCAGATTTACTTATTCTGACTACTCAACAACGAAATTTCTGGCGGACCATTGTCCATACCAGTATTACCAAAGAGATGGCCTTGAGGCCACATCTGCCGCTGCTGGTTTTACATGACGAAAAAAAATAACCGATGAAACCCTCCATTCTGGTGCCGGTTGATTTTACCGATAATGCATTCAATGCGTATCTGTATGCCAACAATCTGGCCTATTTTCTCGATTGCACCTTGCACCTGGTCCATGTGACATCCGGTTCTTTCGATCTGAAGGAAGGCATCGATATCCGGGCCGGAGAAGGACACCTTGACGTCATTGAATCCAGGCTGAAAGCATTCAGTCGCTGGCATCCGAATCAGATTGAAGAAAAATTCTATCCGGTAGAAACGACGGTCGAGGCCCTGGAGGGGAATGCCGTCAAGGAGATCCTGAAGATAGCAAAGCCCGACAGGTTCCGTTTTGTGGTTTGTGGAACCCGTGACAAACATACGCTCAAAGACAAGTGGTTGGGTACCGTTTCGTCCGATATTGCCATCCAGGCAGAGGTGCCAGTGATCCTCGTTCCCAACCAGGCTATATTTACCAATCTGGATACGATCGTTGTGGGTTGTGATTATCGTTCCAATGACGATTTTGTGCTGGCGCAGATTGCCATACTCAGTGACTGGTTTGAGAGCAACGTACATTTTGTGCATGTCCAGCAGACACCGGATGAGAAATTTGTCGTCATCGAGCGCGATATTCTGGAAACACTGGTGGCCTTCCAGAAGAGACCGCTCAAAGTCGAGATGGCCACTATTCAGGGGATTGATATCGTCAACTCCCTGTTTAACTACGCTTCCAACAAGAAGGCTGATCTGCTCATCATGATCTCAGAAAAGAGAAGTTTCCTGCAGCACCTGCTTTACACCAGCATGAGCCGGAAAGCGGCGTTAGAGACCCATGTACCAACCATGATCATGCATGTGTGAGCCAACCTCCGGATAAAAAGAACTGATTTTCGTTTTCGACCAATTTTTGAGTATACTTGTGAAAAGCATGAACTACGATGTATAAGATTATTGCACCCACTGATTTCTCTGAAGTCTCGCAAAATGCAATCCGTTATGGCATTTCCCTCATTCAGGATTATGGAGGCCAGCTGACCCTGGTTAATTATTACTATAGTCCCAACGTCTTCGGACATCAGAAATTGATGGATGAGATGGTGAAGGAAGGAGTGGAGGAAGAGATGGAAAAGCTGGTCGAAACCTGCTCTCAGTGGCTTGGTCCGGATCAGAAACTTGAAAGCATACTGGTACCCGGGGATACGGCCGACGGATTAAAAGGGCTGGCCAGGAAACATCTGTATGACCTGGTCATCATGGGGTCGCAGGGTTCGGTCAAAAAAATCAAATCTTTTTTTGGCAGTACCGCAAAATCGGTCATCGAAAAAGTAGAAATACCCACCCTGATTATTCCACCTGACACCCATTATAAGAAGCTGGAAAACTTTGTACTGGCTGATGACGGCTCTCTGCAGGATAAAAATCTGGAATTTCTGGCCGGTCTGGGTAAGCTATTCAAAGGTCATATGCACATTTTGCATATCGGCGATGTGAGTGTCAACAAGGAAATGATGGATCATTACACAGAATTCCTGAAGGACTTCAGCTATTCCTTTCACAATGTCGAAGGAAGCGATATCATCGAGGGAATAAACCGATTTGCCGAGAGTGTCAATGCTGATATGATCGTCATGACCAAGAGGAGAAAGAATTTTATTCATAAGATTCTGGATGTCAGTTACACCAACCTGGAATTGTTTAACTCAAAAATCCCTCTGCTTGTCCTTCATGAACATGCCGAATCTTAAACAAAGGGACTATGAATATACGATCCATTATGACCGATCAGGTCATTTCGGTCAAAGAGAATACCAGTCTCCTGGAAGTTCAGGATATTTTTTCTACCCACGATTTTCACCATATTCCGGTTGTTGACCTCGACGGTAAGGTGGCGGGCATCATCAGCCGGCTTGATTACCATCTGATCCTTGATCACTTTACCATTTTCCGGGTCGACAAGGCCAGACGTACCAATGAACATTTCCTGGGCGCTCTGATCGCCAGTGACGTGATGTCAAAGAATGTGGCAGTGATCAGCCCGGACAGTCCGGTGGAAGAAGCCAACAGAATTTTTCTGGAAAATCTGATGCATGCACTTCCCGTCGTGGAAAACGGTCAGTTAGTTGGGATTGTTACCACCCATAATTTACTGAGTTATTATTCCGGTATGATTGCCGGACAGAAGATGCTCAAAAAATCCGGAGAGCAATAACAATGTGTTTTTCCGCGGATTTCTAACTTTTCAAAATTCTGGTGCTGGCCTGTGGATCGTACCTGACAAAAAGATGGATCCAAACCGAGCGGCTGATCCGGTAAATCAGGTTGTGCATTAATACGGTTATAATTGCCAGGGTGACCATAGTCATGGTTACCGACCAACCCAGTCCAAAGGTAAGCGTGAGACCGACGACAATGAAAAACCAGCCGGTGAGGATGTAAGAGACAAACATGGCCCCATAGTAAAAACCGGGTTCCGGTTCGTATTTCTGACCGCATACCTCACACGACTTCTTCATTTTGTAGGAATTGGCCAGTGAATATGGTTGATGAAAAAGGGATCCCTGCCGGCATTTAGGACAGTTCAGACCGGTAATGCTGCCAATTATTGATTTACTCACTATTGTACTCCTTTGATATGTGACGGGCAAAGATAACATCCCAGAGCATATCCACTGGTGATTTTGATCACAGGTGTCCGGGAGAACCTGTGATGAGCCGGAATATATCTAACCGGCAGAGATCAGATACTCCTGGTCAGGAAATTAAGATTGGAAACATCATAAATGCCAGCTTCGACCCTCCTGATGAAAGATTTTTTAGGCATGATCGTCGTTGAGTTTGTGTCATCCAGCTTAATCAGATAACCTTCAGGCAATTCCTTCAAAATGGTCACGGTGACTTTTTGATCGTTCATCTCAGGTGCGTTTTGACTATTCGTAAAAAAAAATCAATGGGGTGAAAAGGGGTGGCAAACATTCCAAGGTAGTAAAAATTTTGAAAATCTAAGGGCAGGAGTGCGTTATTAATCAAAAGAGCCGGGCAAACGACGTTACCCGGCTCCTGATTTCTGTGAGCTAGCCGGATTAGACCGGCAGGCTGTGTTCCTTTTTGATCGGTGGCCGGAACACCAATTCCTCATCAAAGGCATCGAGCACTACTACACTATTGGGCTTGATCTGCTGGATCAGGAGCTGTTTTGAAAGCTCATTCAATACCCTTTTCTGAATAAACCGCTTAACCGGCCGGGCTCCAAACTGGGGATCAAATCCCTGGTCGGCAATAAACTGTATCGCTTCCGGAGTCGCCTGCAGCGTAATCCCCTGTTTTTCAAGTATATGTTCCAGGTTTTTCAGTTGTAACCGGACGATGGCATGAATGTGCGAAACCGTCAGTGGCTGGAACATCACAATGTCATCAATACGGTTAAGGAACTCCGGACGAAGCGACTGCTTTAGCCTTTCAAACAACAAGGCCTGGGTTTTCTCCAGAACAGCCTCCTTGTTTTCCGGGGTCAGATTGACAAATTCCGACTGGATAATGTCCGAACCCAGGTTGGACGTCATGATTATGATGGTATTCTTGAAATTGGCCACCCGGCCTTTGTTGTCCGTCAGCCGGCCGTCATCAAGTACCTGTAAAAGTATGTTGAAAACATCGGGATGGGCTTTTTCAATCTCATCAAGCAATACTACGGAATAGGGTTTACGCCGTACGGCTTCGGTCAGCTGACCACCCTCTTCATAACCGACATAGCCGGGAGGGGCACCCACCAGACGGCTTACCGAATGCCGTTCCTGATACTCACTCATGTCAATCCTGGTCAACATATTTTCATCGTCAAAGAGAAATTCAGCCAGTGCTTTGGCCAGTTCGGTTTTTCCGACTCCGGTAGTGCCCAGAAACAGGAACGATCCGATGGGCCTTTTCTCATCTCCCAGGCCGGTGCGGTTTCGCCGGATGGCATCGGCTACAGCGGCTACTGCTTCATCCTGTCCGACTACTCTTTTGTGAATTTCTTCCTCCAGGTAAATCAATTTGTCGCGCTCGCTTTGCATCATCCGGGTCACCGGTATCCCGGTCCACTTACTGACGATCTCTGCAATATCTTCAGCATCAACTTCTTCCTTAACCAGTTGGCCGCCTTTTTCCTGGATATCAGTCAGTTGTTGGTTGAATTCGGCCAGTTGTTTTTCGGCCTGAGGGATCCTTCCATACTGAATCTCAGCTACATCGCTGAATTTACCTTCGCGTTCCAGTTGCCGGGCCTGCACTTTGAGCTCCTCTATTTCCTGTTTAGCCTTCTGGATCCCCAGTACGATCTGTCTTTCGCTTTCCCACTGGGCTCTCAGCTGATTCCTCTTCTCTTCGAGGTTGGCCAGCTCTTCATTAATCCGCTTGATGGCGGTTTCGTCTTTCTCGCGTTTCATGGCTTCCCGCTCGATCTCCAGTTGACGGATCTTTCTTTCGGCTTCATCCAGTTCCTCCGGCATGCTGTTCATTTCCAACCGTAACCTGGCAGCAGCTTCATCGACCAGGTCGATAGCCTTGTCGGGAAGAAACCGGTCGGTAATATAGCGGTGGCTGAGTTGTACCGATGCCACGATCGCCTCGTCTTTGATATTGATCTTGTGGTGCGTTTCATACCGCTCCTTCAAGCCACGGAGAATGCTGATGGCATCTTCTTCACTGGGTTCATCAACCATGACCACCTGGAAGCGACGCTCCAGCGCTTTGTCCTTTTCAAAGTATTTCTGGTATTCGTTGAGGGTGGTCGCACCGATGGCCCGCAGATCACCCCGGGCCAGAGCCGGTTTAAGAATGTTGGCTGCGTCCATGGCTCCCTGTCCTCCACCCGCGCCAACCAGTGTGTGGATTTCATCGATAAAGAGAATGACTTCACCTTCGGCATCGGTTACTTCTTTGACGACAGCCTTAAGGCGTTCTTCAAACTCACCCTTGTATTTTGCTCCGGCAATCAGAGCACCCATATCCAGCGAATAAATCTTCTTGTCGAGCAGATCGTCGGGTACATCGCCGTTGACAATCCGGTGAGCCAGACCTTCGATGATGGCGGTCTTTCCTACACCTGGTTCCCCGATCAGGATCGGGTTGTTTTTCGTCCGTCTGGCCAGAATATGCAACACCCTTCGGATCTCCTCATCCCGTCCGATTACCGGATCGAGTTTACCACTTTTGGCCCGCTCGTTTAGGTGTACCGCATATTTTTCCAGCGCCTGATAGGTCTCTTCGGCACTGTGGCTGGTTACCCTGGACCCCTTACGGAGATCCTGGATCGCCCGGAGCAAATCTTTCCGGTTGAGACCCTGATCCTTCAGCAGCTGACCAACATTGTCTTTGGTATCAACCAAAGCGACTAAAAGTAATTCGAGTGAAACGTATTCGTCACCGATTTCTTTCATCAGGGTATTCGCTTTCTGAAGCACGCCATTGACTTCGCGGGTGAGGTACGGTGTTCCTCCGGAAATTTTAGGTAAGGCGTTGAGGATCTTGTCGAGACCCTGCTCGATGGTACTCAGATTGGCCGATGATTTCTTGATGAGAAAAGGAGTCACATTCTCATCGACCAACAAGATCCCCTTCAGCAAGTGAGCGGTATCGATAGCCTGATGCTGTAATTCGGCTGCAATTTGCTGAGCCTGCTGGATGGCTTCCTGTGATTTTATAGTTAACTGATTCATAGTCGGTTTATTTTATACTCATTACGCCCTTGATATACAGGACGATGCACTATGTATATCAACCTGGATACCAATGTCTTAAAATGGTCATTTGGTCAGTCTCTTACGATGAAACGGAGACAAGTTGGCAGGTAGGGCTGATCGTTAAAAGACAGATTGTCCGGTAAGAAAGGTCTGCCCTTTCTGAAGCCTGGTAGTACTCAACCGCAACGAAACCGGGCCAGGGAAGTAAACTCCCGGTCGATAAGCTGGACCGTTTCGTTGAAGTCGTCAAGGATTTCAATCGGGGACAAAATCAATAATTTGTATCCGGTCTGTTCTACCTGTTTTTTTTCCGGGGAGGTCAGTTGCCGACTGTTGGTAGTGGATTTACCGGGTTCGATCCGGATGGCAAACCGGGTTTCCGGGCATAGAAAATCAACGCTCACGGATCCAATAGTTTGACCGGTCAGAAACTCCCGGGCATAAAATTGCCGGCCAGACAAAAGGTCATCCCAAAGTTTTCTTCGGCTTTGCTCCAGATTAGACAGCATCAAATGCCAGTATTTAAGCATTATTACACTTGCAAAGAAACAAGATTCTGGTGATTTGGATGGGGTTAGTGATCATTCATCCCACCAGGTGCCGCGGAGGATACTCTGCATATAGAACTGGCTGAAGCGGGCATAGGAGCGGCAGACTTTCTGGAGCCGCTGGGAGAAGTCGCCGGAATACCGACTTAGAAAAAGGGTCTTCCGGTTAAGCATGCTGAAATGTTTTCGCAGATACTTATAGAGGTTGATGGTGTGATGATGGTCGCGATCTGCCTCTCTGGAGATGAAGAATGAAACGGCCCCTTCTCTGTCGGGAGAAGTAATCAGTGATAAGTTCAGGAGCCTCCTGGAATTACGGTAAAGGGCAGTAAAACGCCAGCAGTTAGACCTGGCTACCGGACCGTAGGTGATACTTTCCAGATGGAATCCAAATTTTTGAAAATAGGGGCAGATCTTCATGGCCTGTTCCTGAAATGAGAGCCAGCGGCTAAAGAGCCGTCCGGCCAATGGACTTCTATGGTCAACAATCAATGTCATCCAATCCGGTAGTGTTATCTATTTAGGTTAACGTCACCAGGTGTACAAATGCTTGGATAAATTCGAAAAATTTATCAGGATTTCCCGCAAAGGATCAAAAGGAGGGCATGTCTTTTTTGACCGAGGGTGGAGGTTCAGGTAAATTCCACCCGGTCTTTACCCCGCAAAACCAGAGATAATTTAGTAATTTCCTGCAATAAAAAAAATGATGATGAACCAGATCAACCGCCGAAACTGGTTAAGACTGACCGGTCTTGCCGGAACTGCTGCTCTTGTAACTCCGGTGACAGGTCGTTCGCACGGTATCGCAACCTCAGGATCACCAGCGGAATCGGTAGCCCGGCTGAGCTCGAATGAAAATCCATTTGGCCCGTCCGGGAAGGTCCGGGAAGCACTGATAGCCGCATTTGAAGAGGGATGCCGTTATCCGTTTGGTAAAGTACAGGAGCTGAGCCGGGAACTGGCCAGGAAAGAAGGCGTTGAGCCGGAGCAGATTGTGGTCACCGGAGGATCGACGGAAGGTCTGAAAGCCACTGGATTGACTTTTGGGGTTCATGGCGGGGAGATCATCAGTCCGGATCCGACCTATCTGTCTTTGCTTAGTTATGCAGAACAGTTTGGGGCCTTTATCAACCGGGTACCCCTCAATCAGAATCTGGAACACGACCTGGATGAGATGGAGAAGAGGGTCAGTCACCAGACCAGGCTGGTCTTTGTCTGCAATCCGAATAATCCGACCGGAACAATCATCCCGGCTGGTCGCATCCGCGACTTTTGCCTGAGCTTATCCCGGAGGACCATGGTGTTTTCCGATGAAGCCTATGGTGATTTTATTGAGGAAAAAGGATATCCCTCGATGATCTCACTGGTCCGGGAAGGAGCCAATGTTATTGTGTCGAGGACCTTCTCTAAAGTATATGGCCTGGCAGGTTTACGGATAGGTTATCTGGTGGCCCGACCGGATATCGCAGCTCGAATCCGGCCAAACGTGATGGCCAATACCAACATGCTGGCGATCTATGGTGCTCTTGCCGCCCTGAAAGATGAGGTATTTTATCAGACCAGTCTGCAAAAGAACCGGGAAGGTAAAGAGTATATCTACCGGCTTCTGGATCAACTCAATCTTCAATATGTGAAGTCGCATACGAATTTTGTGTTTTTCCATACGGGTCGTCCCATTCAGCAGCTGATGGGCAAGATGACAGACCGGGGAGTACAAATCGGCCGGCCTTTTCCTCCCCTGACCGACTGGTGCCGGATCAGTACCGGTAAAATGGAAGACCTTGAAAAGTTTGGCAAGGCCCTGATGGAGGTAATGGCTTGAAGGGTCATTGGTCTTTGGTTATTGGTCTTTAATCTCCTCACCACCTGGCCTGCACGGTCATTGGATGTGTTGTGAAGACATTGGCAGGCAGCCGACTCCTCGTTAATTCAACAGGTCACCGGCCGGGAAGTTTGTAGCTTTGCGTGAGCAAAGCTGAAAAGGTCATTTGTATCTAAAGTCGATTATACTTCACAACTTCAAAAGTTATCACCAGGCCGAATTTCAATTTTCCGCCCGTATCAATGTCATTTATGGCAGAAACGGAGTTGGTAAAACCAACCTGCTGGATGCCATCCACATGCTGGCCATGACGAGAAGTGCGTTTTCGGTAAGCGACCAACAATTGATCCGGGAAGAAGAAGATTTTCTACGGCTTCAGGGGCAATTGATGAAGGACAGCAAGACGGTTAAAATAGTAATCAAGTTACCCAGAAACAAAAAAAAGATCATTGAACGGGATGATACGCCGGTGACCAGACCAGTGGATCATGTGGGCCTGATGCCGGTAGTGATGATTACCCCCGACGATCTGAATCTGGTCAATGGTTCCAGCAGTGAACGCCGCAAACTGGCAGACAGTACCTTATCACAGGTGGATGATCAATATCTGGAGAATCTGATTTTATATAACCGGCTTTTAAAGCAAAGAAACAGCCTTCTGAAGGGGTGGCAGGAACAGGGAAATTTCGACCAGGTATTACTGGATACTTATGATCATCGAATGACTGGTCCGGCACAGGCAATCTATCAACAGCGGAAAATATTTTTTGATCAGTTATTGGACCGTATTCAATATTATTACAATATCTTATGTGACGGTCGTGAAGAAGTTCATTTGACTTATCGTTCTGCTTTGGCACAGGCCTCCTTCAGGGATTTGAGCAGGCAGCATCTTACCCGCGACCGGCTTTCCTGCCGGACCAATACGGGGATCCATCGCGATACCATCGATTGTCTGATCAATGGTAGAGATGCTCGGATCTTTGGATCTCAGGGACAAAAAAAGAGCCTGGTATTTGCGATCCGCCTGGCCCAATTGGATTATATGATGCAGCGACTAAACGATCAGCCAGTTCTGTTGCTCGATGATGTTTTTGACAAGTTGGACCAGGTGCGGGTAAACCGGTTGCTGAACATCATTTTAAGTGATAGCTTTGGGCAGATATTTGTGACTGATATCCAATGGGAACGGATCGGAACGTTGCTGGAGGCGTACGACATCGATGTCAAAAAAATTGAAATCCGGGAAAACGGATATATCGTGAAGCATGAGTAAAAACGAGCAAACCATTAAGGAAATCCTGCTCCAGCTGGTGGCTTCGCCTCAACTGAGAGATAAATACCTGTTGCTTCGGATCAAAGATGCCTGGAGCCGGTGTTTTGGACCAACCATACAGGTGTACACTACCGATATCCGTTATAGGGAGGGACTTTTGACAGTGGTGATCAGCAGTGCTCCCTTGCGGCATGAGCTTAGTCTGAATAAGGAAAAGATCATCCGCATCATGAATGAGACCCTGGAAGGTGATCACATTAAGACCGTACACATATACTGAATCAAGCTCTTTCCCTGGTTTTGACAGAGGCGGGCAGGTTCTTCTCCTCACCACTGGCGATCATCGCCTGCATCACAGCTGTTTTCAGATTAACAACCCCACCACTGGTCGAGAGATTCCTGAAAGGCACCAATTCACCAGAACCCGGTTTTCTGACTTTCCCCTGGTAAGGGCGTGCACTCTGGGTAAGTATATCTTTAAGTTCACGGGCATTGAGGTTAGGGAAATAGGACTTCAGGACTGCAGCTACGCCCGCTACCACCGGGCTGGCCATACTGGTTCCGGAAGCTTCCTTGTATTCACCATCAGGGGCGGCAGATAGTATTTCCTGTCCGGGTGCAAATACATCCACTCTTTCTCTACCGTAATTACTAAAGCTGGCCACCATATCTTCCCCACCCCGCCAGTTCAGAGCACCGACCTCGATCCAATTGGATGCTTTCTTTTTACCAAAGAGTCCCTTCTTTTTGTCGAAGGTGGCATTGGGGTAGTTGTGGTTTTCATCGTTGTTCTGGCCATCGTTGCCAGCAGCATGCACCAGGAGGACATTTTTCTTTTCGGCATACCGGATCGCCTTTTCAACTTCGATTTCATCCGGTGAAAAACCTTTGCCAAAACTCATGTTGATGATGTGAGCGCCATTGTCTACTGCATAGCGAATGGCATTGGCTACATCCTTGTCGCGTTCATCACCATCCGGCACGGCTCGTACCGCCATGATCCGCACATGGTTGGCCACGCCATCAATACCGACTTCGTTTTTACGCTTGGCAGCGATGATACCAGCCACATGGGTGCCGTGAAAAGCATCGGGACCTTTGACGTCGGCATTGCCGTAATATCGCTCTGATTTATTCGCATAATTGTCATTGACGATATTTCTGGGGTTGAAATTGGTATTGTAGCCGTACTCGACTTTATTTTTTTCGTGGTCGAGGGCTTCCTGCAGATCCTTAACAATGAGTTTCTCCAGGTCATCGATATTGCCTTCAAAACCACCCAACTGTGGGAGCAGTTGATCAAAGAATGCCTTGACCATTCCGTATTTGGTCTCGTCCAGGGCATCGACATTCTCGCGGGTTACCGGAGCTTCTCCCAGGGCTTCCCGGGCCATTTTTATCGCAAAATTGACGTAGGTCAGGATTTGGTCAAACTGAGCGACCTGGGCAGAGGCTTTTTCCCGCTTTTCGTCGACTTCTTTCTTATAGGTGAGGTAACGGGCATACTCTTCTTTCTCACTGCCGTTTAGTTGGGCCGGATTTACATCGGTATATTTTTTTTCCAGGGTACTGACAATCCGGGTCAGTTCGTAGGTGTCGTGGTGTACGTTTTCTCCGTTTTTGCCACCAATAAAATTCCAGCCGTAAATATCATCCACATATCCATTTTGATCATCATCGATACCATTTCCCGGAATCTCACCAGGATTTCGCCACATGACATCTTTCAGATCTTCGTGCTCGGGATCCACCCCCCCGTCGATCACGGCAACTACCACTTCGCGTGCCGCCCGACCCTTGAGCAATTCCTGATAAGTGCGCTCGGTACTTACACCGTTGATCTGATCCTGTTCAGGGTCGAGATTAAACCAGTTTTCCGGTGCCTGGGCTACCAGCGAACCGGTAAGGGCAAATGTTAAAAAAGCAAGGATCAGGGGTGTTTTCAGCAAGATTCTCATCCGATTAGGTGTTGTTGAAAATAATTTGGCCAAATATTTGTTAAATTCCTGGAGACCATGGTAGTAAGGACATGCAAATGTATACCTTATCCACGATCCCGACTTAATTTTAGTATAAGATTAACGAGAATTAAGACGAAATGGTGCAATGCAGGATCGGATATACAGCAATTATCTTTTTTTTCTTAGGTTGGTCAGGTGTCAAAGCCCAGTATTTTGAAGGGGGGCTGCTACTTGGCGCATCGTTATATGAAGGTGATCTGTCACCTCATGGCTATTTCGAAAAACTGGATTTTCTCCGTCCGTCTGCCGGTATCTTTGGCCGTCAGAATTTCAATGAGCACTGGGCAGCCAGAATTTCCTTTCAATATGGAAATCTGGAGGGAACCGACCGGGAGTCACGAAAGGACCGGAATCTGAATTTCAACTCCACATTTGGGGAAGTGGCAGCCATGGTTGAATTCAGCTACCCGGGATACGATCCGGCCGGTTTCCGGAAGTTTTCACCATACGCCTTCGCCGGAATCGCATATATGTATTACAATCCCCGCACAACCTATCAGGGAAGGACCGTGTATCTGCAGCCACTTGGAACGGAAGGACAGGGTCTTGATGGTTATGATAAAGATTTTTACAGTCTTAATATCGTCTCTATACCGTTTGGAGGGGGTCTGAAATATGCCCTGAGTCCCAGTCTGACCCTGGCTGTTGAGTTTGGACCACGGATCACTTTCACCGACTACCTGGATGACGTCAGTGGTACCTACGCCAGTTACCGGGATCTGGCCCAGGCAAGAGGTACACTGGCCGCCAACCTGGCTGACCGGGCCCAGGAAATCACCGGGCTCGAACCCGAAGAAAGAAGAGGGGCTGGCAGGGGTAACTCCCGGCTGAATGACTGGTATTTTGTGGGTGGCGTGACCATTTCGTACCACTTTTACAATCTGCTGAACGGTAAAGGAGGATGCCCGATGACTTTCTGAAATGCGGGTACTCCGGGTCGGGTCGTATTAAGCAGTGAAGAATCCAGGGTCAAGTAACAAATGACTTTGGCGCAGTAGGTTTGTGACCAATTTCCAGACCTGGCGCCATGGTTTTATTGTCAAACGGTTGAGCAGGCAGGCAGTGCACCAGTCGATATTCGCGTGCACTTTACTACCTTCATAATTTTATGTTACTGCCGTGGTTCAATCACC
Organism: uncultured Saprospiraceae bacterium; assembly: GCA_964428345.1. Lineage (GTDB taxonomy): Bacteria > Bacteroidota > Bacteroidia > Chitinophagales > Saprospiraceae > JABDMH01. The sequence goes on from CAYRYD010000022.1 coordinate 53,949, forward strand.
TCAGGATATATTAAAGACGTATTGGGGGTATCCGGTTTTCCGGCCGCTGCAGGAGCAGATCATCTATGAGGTGCTGGAAGGAAGGGAGGTGATTGCCCTGTTACCGACCGGTGGTGGCAAATCAATTTGTTTTCAGGTCCCGGCTCTGATGCGACCTGGACTCACGCTGGTGATCTCTCCGCTGATCGCCCTGATGAATGACCAGGTCTCGCAATTACGCAAAAGGGGTATTCGCGCAGCCTGTATTCACAGCAGTTTACACTACCGGGAAATTGAACGGATACTGGATGAGGCCATGTTTGGCTCCATGAAGCTATTGTACATCTCCCCGGAGCGTCTGCAGTCGAAGTCATTCATTCAGGTACTGGAGCAATTGCCTTTGATACAGATTGTCGTCGACGAAGCACATTGCGTGAGTATGTGGGGTTATGACTTCCGCCCAGCTTATCTCCAGATCCATACCGTGCGTCAGTGGCATCCCAAAGTCCCCTTGATGGCATTGACGGCCACGGCTACTGAACAGGTGATTGAGGACATTGCGGACAAACTTTCACTAAAGGATCCAAAGGTATACAAGTCCGGATTTTTGCGGCCCAATCTCAAGTTTGGTGTCTTCCAAACCGAAGATAAGCGGGCAAAATGCCTTACCCTGTTGTCCAGGATGAAAGGGCCGGCGATCGTCTACGTACGCAACCGGCGCCAGACCAGAGAGCTGGCCCAGATGCTCACTGCCCGCCGGTTGAATGCCACCTGGTATCATGCCGGCATGGACCCGGATAGCCGCCAAAAACATGAGGAGGCCTTTTTGTCGGGGCGGGTTCAGTTTATGGTCGCCACCAATGCTTTTGGGATGGGGGTCGATAAAGCGGACGTTAAGATGGTCATCCATTATGATCTGCCGGAAAATCTGGAATCCTATTATCAGGAGGCCGGTCGCGCGGGAAGGGATGGAAAAGAGGCCTATGCCATTGTGCTGTATCAGGAACATGATCGGATTAAACTGGAGCAGAATTTCGATCGTGAATTTCCTTCGTTTGAAGAAATTCGCCGGGTGTACCGGGCATTGGGCAATTACCTCAAACTGGCAGCCGGGGGAGGAGAGGGTCAGTCATTCCCTTTCGATTTTAACCGGTTTGTCAGCCAGTTTCAATTGCATGCCCGGGAAACCTGGAATGTTCTGAAAATTATCGAACAGGACGGTTGGATTTACTTGTCGGACGGTGCCTATCAATCATCGAGGATCCGGTTTCTGGTAGACCGGGAAGTCTTGTATGATTATCAGTTGCGCAATCAGCAAAAGGATGGCATGATAAAGCTTTTATTGCGACTCTATCAGGGTATTTTAAACGATCTGGTTGGCATCAAAGAAAAAGCAATCGCAGATCTGATGCGACTTTCCCAAACGGATATAATTCAATTATTACGAGAATTACACCGGGATGGGATCATTGAGTATTTTGAACAGGATGACCAGATCAGGCTTACCATGCTCAGAGAGCGGGTGGCTGCAGAGAACTTTGCGATTGATCAGACATTGTATCGTTTCAGGAAAAAACGGCGGAGAGAAGGGATTGATAAGATTTTAGCTTATATTGAAACTGATCAATGCCGGCAGCGATTTATCCTCCATTATTTTGATGATCAGCTTGAAACAGACTGTGGGGTTTGCGATCGTTGTAAGGCAGCCGGAATTGTCCGGATGAAAAGAAAAGAATACCTGGAGTTAAAGGAAACAATCCTGGGTTTACTGACCGGAAAGGATTATCCGGTACGTGAAATCATTGATGAATTTCCCATTGCCAGGAGACCTTGGGTAATTACAGTATTGCAGTATCTCTTAAACGAAGAGGAAATACTGAAGTATAACGGGGTTTTAATGCTTAAAAGAAAGGATCCATGAAAAAAATTGTCTTTGCTGTTACCAACGACATCACTCAGGATCGTCGGATGATCCGGATTTGCGATACACTGCAGAATCATGGGTACGATGTGACGTTGGTTGGCAGGCAGCTGCCCGGATCACTTCCGCTCGAAGGCTACCGGTTTAAAACCCACCGGATCAAATGTTTTTTTAATAAGGGTGCGGCTTTCTATGCGGAATTTAATATCCGGCTTTATCTCTATCTGAAAAAACTGCCGGTCGACATCTACGGTGCTGTCGACTACGATACACTCAAAGGGGTCACCCGGGCTGCTGATGCACGGGGAAAGAAGGTGATTTTTGATGCCCACGAGTGGTTTGAGGAAGTGCCGGAGCTCGAAGGAAGGGAAAAAGTGAAAAATTATTGGAGGAAAATTGCGAGCGCTGGCATCCCTCAGTGTCATCTGTGCTATACCGTGTCAGAAGGCATCGCAGGAAAGTTGAAGGAACTCTACGGAAAACCATTTGAAGTGATCCGGAATTTTCCTCCGCTGGTGGAAAAGGATCCTGGTTCGATCCGGGATGAGGTGCTGATTTATGTCGGTGTCTTGAATAAGGGCCGTGGTTTGCCGGAGATGATCATGGCCATGCATGAAATTGACGCCAAATTATGGCTGGTAGGAGAGGGCGATATAAAGGAAGAACTGTGGTCCCTCGTCAGCCGCGAAAACCTGCTGCATAAAGTGATCTTCAAAGGATTTGTCCATCCCGGGGAGCTGGATGAACTCCTGGGGAAGGCCCGGATCGGGATCAATCTGCTGGATGGATCGTCAAAAAGTTACCGGTATTCGCTGGCGAATAAATTTTTCGATTACATCCATGCCGGTATTCCCCAGGTATTTATGGATTTTCCGGAATATCAACGGTATTATCAGCAATACCGGATCGGTGCTCCGGTTTTTGATCTGAAACAATCGTCGATTGTCTATGTCGTCAATCACCTGCTCAGTGATCGCAATTATTGGTTTAACCTGCATATTGATTGTTTGAAGGCCCGTAAAGAGTGGTGTTGGGAAAAGGAGGAAAATCGGTTATTGGAGTTGGTCGGGCGGTTATAGGAAGGAATCGTTTTGTCATGAAGGAAATAATCATATCGCGGTCCGGACCACCTCGGATAATAAAATCCTGCTCGTTAGGGTTTAAATGCGGCCGGTATTATTGGATGCCCGGATGATAAGGGAGTGTACCAGACGATAAAAATGATGAGAGATTTTATTGGAAAGATCCTGCTGTTTAAACTGCTGATTTTTGCTTTGAGCGCTTGTGATCAGGAAATCGTACCAGAGGTCTTTCAACCCCGCAATGACCATGAAGCTTACCTGCATGGTCTGGAGAAGGCCGATTTGCTACATACCGCGCTCGGCCGGGATTGGCTCGATGCATCAAATCACAGTCTGGAGAAACCCGTCGCTATCGCACTTCCCTATCAGGAGGTCTTTTATATTTCGCCACAGATTCCCCAGGCAAATGGATATGTTTTTTCGGTAAGACAAGGCCAGAAGATTCTGGTCAACCTGGACCCGGATCCCTCCGATTCCATCCAATTGTTTATTGATGTTTTTCGCCTCGAAAATGACGAAGAAACCCAGAGATATCATATTGCCACTGCGGATAAGCGACAATTTAATTTGGGTTTTGAACCGAGGGAAGATGGCCGGTATCAACTGCGAATTCAACCTGAATTGTTGCGGGGCGGCCGATTTCAACTGACAGTACAATCGGTGCCATCGCTGGATTTTCCGGTAGAGACAAAGGATAAAAGGGCTATCGGCAGCTTTTTTGGAGACCCTCGTGACGGAGGTCGTCGCCGGCATCATGGCATTGATATTTTCGCGAGGCGGCATACACCGGTCATTGCTCCCACGGATGGATATATCCGGTTTGCAGGAGAAAGGGGATTGGGTGGCCGGGTAGTCTGGATGCGGGATCCCATGCGTGATATGACCCTCTATTTTGCTCATCTGGAAGAAATTCTTGTGGATGACCATACCCGGGTTGAAGCCGGTGATACTTTAGGCACGGTAGGAAATTCCGGTAATGCCAAAACCACACCTCCCCATCTGCATTTCGGCATTTACCGAAATGGCCCAATCGATCCGTATTACTTTGTGACAAATCAATCCGGACCCAAAAACATCCGGGCCAAACGGGAGTACACCGGCAGCAAGGTCAGGACCCGGAGGGATGCTCGACTGGAGTTGCTGCACCCTGATTCTGGCGGCCGTTTTCTGAACCTGGCCCGGCATCAGTTGCTGGAAGTCAGGGCGGCTTTTGGAGACGCGTACCGGGTTGAATTGCCGGGAGGAATTATGGGTGCGATCAAAATGGAGGATATTGAATCCATTGAACAACCCATCCGGACCCGCAAAGCAGATATGGTGATCCCCCTGCTTGAATTGCCGGCAGAAGATGTAGCGGTGATGGAAGAGGTTAAAACTTCCGAACCCATTACCATTCTTGCCGAAGATACTTCGCATTGGTATGTGCGAACACTATCCGGTAAAAGTGGTTGGATCGAGGTTTTACCATAATGCCAGCGGATGAAACCTAATCCTTATATTGCGATCCAATAAACTCATCATTTATCTCCTTGTCTATGAACCCTAAAATTTTTGGTGTGATAGTCTGCATATTACTTATCACTCCAGGTTTTGGTCAAAAATCTAACCATAACAGGATCTTGAAGGAGTTATTGGAAATCCCGGCGCAGCCGGAAAAACATCCCTTTACCAACAATGTACCAGTCAATAATGATGGCGGGCATTTGCAGGGTGTCCAGCTATTTCATCGGGGTGACACCACCTATGCGATGCTTAGCGGGAGCTCCGGTACTGACGCTTATCTGGCAGTGGTCAGCCTGACCGACCGGTCCAGGGTCAAAACAGTGAACAGGATTTTTGAGAAACCGTTAAAACATGCGGGTGGTTTTCAGCTCTTTGAAAATTACCTCGCGGTTGGAGTGGAAGACAACGACAAGCGTGATCGGTCCCTCGTGTGCATTTATGACGTCAGTGATTTATCAAGGCCGTTGGTACAGATCCCCAGACAAGGTGATTATGAAAAAGCTACGGCGGGATGTGTAGGATTGATCCGGATACCGCAGCACTGGCTGGTAGTTGTAGGTAACTGGCAAACCAGGGACCTCGATTTCTACGTGAGTCAGGACGAATCCATTACCAGCGGATTTACGTTGAGACAGAGTCTGACCCCTGATCTGGTGAATAAAAACGGATGGATTGATGAGGAGTGGCTGGCTTATCAGAACATCAATCTACTGAGCAATGGAGAGGGATTCTATTTGGTGGGATTGCGATCAGAAGATAACCGACAAAATATCATTGACCTGTACCACCTTAGTCTTGAAAACTCTTTTTCGCTCACAAAACTGGGCCGGACCAAGGTTGAAAATCAGGGGGGAGATTTCAATTGGGGAGCAGGAATCATCCTGGAGTCAGGACATCTGTCTGGTTTGGTCGGTTGCGAAAGAAATCTTGAAGCACAAAATCACCTCTATTTTTATCGCCGGTCGAAATAGGTAGGAATATGGTTACTTCTCCGAATTCCTGAACGGAATCCGGTTGTTGATGAACCTGGCCCGACTTTTTATCAAACGAATGCTAAAGTATTGAACATTAATTTACTATCCATATGGAATAATTAATGTATCTTGGAAGATAGTAATACATCCTTTCCCGCAAAATAACCTGCTGCTTAAACCAGTTTAGATCTACAAAGCCAATATTCCCCAGGGGGGAAAAGGAATATGGTATTCTTAACGGAAATTCTGGGTATTCCATTCTGGGAAGCTTTTTCCACAGGCTGTCTTTTAATTGTAAAAACAGCCGATGGACAGTCAGCCGAATCCGGTTTGACTTCAGAAATTGCAAAAAGTCAGGTCTTCCCGTACCCTACGTTTCTTCTTCAGAGTCTGGTCGTGCTACTACTCCTGGGTCTCATAGTTCTCGTAGTGAGGAAGCTTCTTGCTTTGGATGACAGCATTCGCAGAATCTGAAATAGTTAATCATATCCGGCTATCGCAGTCAACTCATCCCAGGTAACAATTCATAACCGGGAGTTTTCCCTGGTTTAGGTAATGGTCGAGGCTCCTTAAAACCATTTGCAGGTCATTGATTTGTCCATTCCAAATGGCCTATCCGGATACCCTCCAGGGAAGGAAGGAGGCAGGCGATGTACCACTGATTCCGGTATTGAAAGATTTCCGGGGCAGCTACCGGTAAACTTCCGATATAGTACCGGTCGTCATCAATGCCAAAATCCAGCGGGTCGGGAGAACGGTAAACGTTGGTTTTGTTATGTTCACCGTACATCTCCGTTCGGAAAAGGAAGTAGTCGTGCCCCATCCGGACCACAAATGGACATTCTGCCTGCCAGAGTTTTCCTTTCCCGGCGCGACCTCCGTAGGAGACGATCCTGGATTCGCTCCAGGTTTGCAGATCGGATGAAGTTCTGGCGTAAATAGCGCCATCATTGCCCGGATGTGCCACGTAATAGCAGATCCAATAATCATCGGTTTTTAGCACCATGGCATCGCGGGTATTGGTTTCATGCCGGTCACCAAACAATGCCGGGCTTCCATCCTTCAGGATCCGTTGGAATTGTTTTCCATCGGTACTCCGGGCTGTGCAAATGCGGTTCCAGTCGCCGTAAAACATCCGGTACTGATCACCGAGCCGGATCACATAAGGTGCCTGAAGCCCGCCTGGTTCTTCACCCAGGAGAGTATCTGCCTGCATGGCGATACCTCCGGGAGCCCAGTCTCTGCCGGTTACTTCAGGTGATTCCCAATGGTAGAATAACCGGGTCCTGCCCGGTTCATTGGTTTTCCGGATACAAGACCAAAGCTGCCAGGTGTTGTCAGCAGCCTGCCAGATTGCGAAGTCCACGGGTTGCTGCTGCTCGGTACCGAGTTGGCCCAGGTCCGGATTTCCGGCAATTTGCCACCAGTCTCCGGTCAACACCGGCTTTAAACCGGGAGGATCCGCCTGGCACAACCACCCATAGATAAGATAGATCCAGATCATCCTTCAAATTTAAATAACAGCCCGTATGAATGAGGAAAAATCAAAACCTGAAAGAGGGTGTCCTTTTCTCAATCAGGGACCGTCTCCAAATACGGAGTTACCATGATGCTATCAGTTTATGAGGGTACCCTTACCGGCCAGATCCAGCAGAAAGGCGTATTCCATGCTGGTTTCCTTATGACGCTGAAATCTCCCAGCCGCGCCACTATGTCCGGTCTCCATGTCGGTATGGAGCAGCAGTGGATTCCGGTCGGTTTTCAGGTCCCGCAATTTGGCAACCCATTTGGCCGGTTCCCAATATTGTACCTGTGAGTCATGCAGACCGGTGGTCACCAGCATGGCCGGATAGGCCTTGGCCTCGACATTATCATATGGGGAATACGATTTGATATAATGATAATATACAGGATCATTGGGATTGCCCCATTCGTCGTATTCGCCGGTAGTGAGGGGGATGCTCTCGTCCAGCATGGTAGTTACCACATCGGCAAAAGGTACGGCCGCTATAACGCCCTTAAATAGGTTCGGAGCCATATTGATCACTGCACCGATGAGCAGACCACCCGCACTGCCACCCAGGGCAAACAGATTTTCACTGCTGGTATATTTTTCCTTCACCAGGTGGTGGGCACAATCGATAAAGTCGGTAAAGGTATTTTTCTTCTTAAGAAACTTGCCGTCTTCATACCATTGCCTTCCCATCTCCTGACCACCCCGGATATGAGCGATGGCAAAGGCAAAGCCCCGGTCGAGTAGGCTAAGCCGGGCGGAGTTGAAGGATGGATCGACACTGTAGCCATAACTGCCATACCCATAGAGCAAAAGCGGCTGGGTACCGTCTTTGCGGAAGCCTTTCCGGTAGACCAGGGAAACGGGAATTTTTACCCCGTCACGGGCGGTCACCATGATTCGTTCGGAGGTATAGTTGGTTGCCGAAAAACCACCCAAGACCTCTTCCTGTTTGAGGAGGGTCAGTTCCCGTTTTTTCATGTGATAATCATAGGTGGTAAGGGGAGTGGTCAGACTGGTGAAGCCAATGCGCACGATTTCGGTATCATATTCACGGTTGATGCCAGTAAAGGTAGTATAGGCTTCCTGACCAAAATCGATGTGATGCGTAAGGCCTTTTAGGTCACGAATGGTCAATTGGGTCAAGCCATTCACCCGCTCGCTTAAAACCAGGTAATCCTTGAAGGCATGTACATCATCGAGCAACACATCACTCCGGTGAGGAACTACTTCCTTCCAGAATTCCTTTCCGGTTTTCGTCTCATCGGTTTCCATCAGGCGAAAATTGGTGGCACCCTGCCAGTTGGTCCGGATATAAAATTTATCTCCGGCATGGGTGATGGAGTGTTCATGCCGGGGTTCACGCGGCAGGAAGATCCGGAATTCACCGTTGGGGTCGTCGGCATCGAGCAGCCGGTATTCGTTAGACAGGGTAGCATATGAGCCAATGATGAGGTATTTATTGGTCGTTGTGCGGTAAATGGCAACGTTAAAGGTTTCATCGGTTTCATGGAATACTTCCTGATCGGTCGCCGGGTCAGTGCCGAGGGTGTGCCGGAAGATTTTATAGGGCCGCAAGGCATCGTCCCGACGAGTGTAGAAAACGGTCTTACCGTCATTGGCCCAGACTGCATTGCCGGTAGTATTGAGAATTTTGTCCGGCTGCATTTGTCCGGTTTCCAGATCTTTAAACCGGATGGTGTAGATCCTCCGGCTGAGGGTATCTTCGCTGAAGGCCAGTATCTTATTGTCCCTGCTGACCGCCAGACCTCCTACCTGATAGTAATCATAGCCTTTTGCCAGCTCATTGACATCGATCATAACCTCTTCCGGGGCTTCGGCACTTCCTTTTTTACGGGAATAGACCGGATGTTCCATTCCTTCCTCAAAACGGGTGATGTAATAGTACCCGTTGTCCCGGTAAGGTACCGACATATCGGTTTGTTTGATCCTTCCAATGATTTCGTTAAACAGTTCATCCTGCAATGGCTTGGTATGGGCCATCATTTGCTCCGTATAGCTATTTTCAGCTTCCAGATAGCGGATGACATCCGGGCTTTCCCGTTCATTGAGCCAGTAGTAGGGATCAATACGGGTATCCTGATGAATCGTTAGTTCTTTTACTTTCTTGGTTGCTTTCGGTGGCTGGATATCCATTTTTGAGTAAAGTGATTCGTTGTTAATGGCTTCCTGTTCCCCGCATCCGCTACTTAGCAGGGAAATACAAGTGATGATGCTGTATGTCATCGTTCGGCTCATGATTTCATGCTTATACCACATTCTACCAGGTGGCGATAACGTGTGGAAGGTTTATCTTAGCCAGGCAAAAGTAATTATCGGTTTTGAAACCAAACCTCACTTACCGTCAAATTCTCGCGATCTCAGCTCCGATTATGATTGGGAGTGCGGCACAGAATGTCATCACCCTGAGTGACAGCATCTTCTTGTACCATGTTTCGGATGTCGATTTTGCCGCCATTGGGTTTGTGGGGGTTTTCTATCTGATCATCATGGCGATCGGCTATGGATTCAGTCGTGGAGGTCAGATCCTGGTAGCCAGGCGGAGTGGTGAAGGTCAATACCGGAAGGCAGGGACAACCTTTTATTCCATGCTTTATTTTGAAGTGATACTGGCGCTCGGGTTCTTCCTTTTTCTTCTTTTTGGCTGTCCTTATTTTTTCCGGCTTTTTGTGGATACCGAAGTAATCTATCAAAAAAGCCTTGAATACCTGAGGTACCGGGCTTATGGCATTTTTCCGGCTTTTATCGGAGTCTCGCTGATCGCATTTTACACTGGCATTGCACGGACCACCATCATTTTATACGATACACTGGTGCTGATTGTCGTTAACATCGTTTTGAATTACGGTTTTATTTTCGGACACTGGGGCTTGCCGGAGATGGGCATTGCCGGGGCCGGACTGGCCAGTACCCTCGCGGAGTTGGTAGCTTTGATCGTTTTCAGTCTTTACATGTTTTTTGACCGGGCACTCCGACCATTTAAGCTGAGGCGTATTCCAAGGATCAATGCCGACCAGATCCGCTCTATCCTGAAAGTGGCCAGTCCTATTGTGGCGCAGGCGGTAGTGGGATTGGGCAGTTGGTTTTTCTTTTTTGCCATTATTGAAAATATGGGAGAACGCGAACTGGCTGTCAGCAATCTGGCAAGGATCGTTTATCTCCTGTTGAGCATTCCCTGCTGGGGATATTCGGTAGGAGTCAATACCCTGGTCAGCAACTTTATTGGCAGGGCACAGGAGGAGAATGTCTGGCTGACAATCAGAAAGACGATATGGATCTGCCTGGCTAGTACCCTTATTCTGGCGGTTCCCGTATTACTGTTTCCGCATTATATCCTCTATCCTTTTCTGGGGTCGGAAGACATGTCATTGTTTGTAGAGGCTCAACCTATCTTTTACGTTTTGTTCATTATTCTGGCTCTGTTTTCTGTAGGTGGAATCTACTTCAACGGTATGGCGGGTACCGGAGCTACCCTGGCCGGATTAAGGATCCAGGCGATCAGCGTTTTATTTTACGTTATCCTGATCTATATTCTTGTTAACTATGTAAACGTCAGCCTGGTGATTGCCTGGAGCATCGAGGTTTTCTATTGGGTACCCTTGATTTTTCTGGTGCACCAATATATGATGGGGAATAAATGGAAACTCTTAAAAGTTTGAGTTTTGCACACATGTGGAAATGTTGTCATTCGTTCAGCAATTAATTAGGCTATCTTTGCCCGCGTGAGACTGCAGAAATTAGAAATCAAGGGATTCAAGAGTTTTGCCAACGAAACCGTCATTCATTTTAATGAAGATGTGATTGGCGTGGTCGGCCCCAACGGAGCCGGCAAATCCAACCTGGTCGATGCAATCCGCTGGGTATTGGGCGAACAGAAGAGCAAGGATCTCCGGCTGGAGAAGATGCAGGATGTCATTTTTAACGGCACCAAAAAACGGAAAGCCGGAGGTATTGCCTATGTAGCACTAACCTTTGAGAATACCAAAAACCTGCTTCCCACCGAATATCAGACGGTTACGATTGCCAGGTATCTGTACCGGTCGGGTGAAAGCGAATACCGGCTCAATAATGTCGTATGCCGCCTGAAAGATATCCGGTCGCTGTTTCTGGATACCGGTATCGGTTCTAATTCCTATGCTATCATTGCCCTGGGCATGGTCGAAGACATCCTCAGCGACAAAGAAAATGCCCGGAGAAGGATGTTTGAACAGGCAGCCGGTATTTCCAAATATAAAACCCGGAAAACGGAGACACTCAATAAGCTGACAGCTACTCAGGCCGACCTGGACCGCATCGAAGACTTACTGTTTGAGATTGATGGCAATCTAAAGACCCTGGAAAAACAGGCAAAACGGACCAGGAAGTACTTCGAGCTAAAAGAGCAGTATAAAGAACTGAGCATTCAGCTCTCCGTCATCAAGGTAAGGGACCTCAGAGAGCAGTATCAGTCGATGTCGGAAAAAATTACCCGTGAGCAGGACGTATACCGCTCTCTGGATACCCGGATCCACCAACTCGAAGCAGACCTGGAAAATCTCCGGAAGAAACATCTGGACAAAGAGAAGTCCCTGAGTGACTTCCAACGGAGCATGAATGAGCTGATCTCCAATATCCGGACTGGAGAAAACGACAAAAAGATTATTGAGCAGAAGCAGGATTTTCTCAGACAGAACCGCTCCAATACGGAGAAGCGGATGCAGCTCAACCAGGACCGGCTGATACGGGTTCAGGAATCGCTGACGAAATATCTGCAGGAGCAGGAAGAGGTGATCCTGGCAGAGTCCGGATTGCAGGCAGAACTGGAACAAGCCAGGACTGAACTGGAAAGAATCCGGTCGGGACATGGCGATACCAAGGACGCCCTCGATCAGGTGATGAAGGGACATCAGGCCAGGCAAAGTGAATTGGTGACCGTCGAAAAACGTCTGGTGGTTAACGATACCAACATCCAGAGTACCCGCCGTGACATCGATAAGATCAAAGAGCAGATCCGCAGCCGGAATGAGGAATACCGGCAGATTGAAAAATTGCTAGCCGAGCTCAGTGACCGGCTCAAGGTGCAGGACGAACTCATCGAAAGACTGGAACAGGAAGAGCTGGCCCGTCAGACGAGACGGAGCGAACTGGAAGCTCAGGAAGATCAGATCAACCGGGCCCTCAATGACCTCAACCGGCAGCGGGATGCCAGGCAACATGAGTATGATCTTATCAAAAGTCTGGTCGATAAGCTGGAAGGTTTTCCTGACAGTATAAAATTTCTCAATAAATCGGATAAATGGGCCAGGAATGCGCCCTTGTTATCCGATCTGATCTACTCGCCGGAACATTACCGGGTTGTCATTGAAAATTATCTGGAGCCTTTTCTGAATCACTATGTAGTCGACACTTTGGATGATGCTGCAGTGGCGATCCGGCTGCTGTCCAGTGCCCAGAAGGGGAGGGCTAACTTTTTCATACTGGAGGCATTTGGCGATCCCCTGCCACTTCCGGAATCGCTTGAGAATGCCCACCTGGCATCCGGAGTGGTCGAGGTCGAGGATAAATACAAGCCGGTTGTCGATTATCTGTTGCACAATGTTTTCATTGTAGATAATCCTGCAGGCCTGGATCAGACTGTCCTGGACAGCGGAATTACGGTATTGTCTGCCGATGGACAATTTGTGAAGAAAAAACATAGCATTTCCGGAGGTTCTGTCGGATTATTTGAAGGCAAGAAGTTAGGCCGAAAAAAGTACCTGAAAAAACTGGAGGAAATAATCCGTGAACTTCAGGAGAAAGCTGGCAAGAAAGAAGATAAGCTGGATGAAATCAATGATTTGTTGAGCGATCTCGAAGAGGCGGACGATTCTCAGGAGCTGGATCTGGAAAAGAAAAAGCTGGAAGAGCTCAAGCGGGAAGAGGTGTACCTCCGAAGCCGGCAGGAACATTTTCAGGACCTTCAATCCGGATCAGATCAGTCCATCGGCGATTTGCAGGCGTTGCTGGAAAATCTGATAAGGGAAGAAGCATTACTCAAGACCCAGATCGATCAGTTGAAATCACAGGTCGAACAGGAGCATGCCGCCATGATTTCGGTCGACCATAGTTATACCGAAATAGCCACCCAGCTGGCCAACCAGAATGCTCTGGTCAACCAGAAGAACATCGAACTGATCAAACTGCAGAGTACCGGGCAGTCAATTGAGAAGGAGCTCAGTTTCAACCGGCATCAGGTACAGGAGCTGAAGCAGCAATTGCACAGTGATACAACGCTACTGGAAGAGATCGGGGCGGAGCAGCAGGAATTGACCCAACAATGGCATGATCTGGACGCTTCCCTGAGAGAATATTATGAAGTCCGTAAGTCGAGGGAGTCGGATCTCTCCGGATTGGAGCAGTCGTACTATGAGGCGCGCGGTGAAATCTCAAAGGTGGAAGATGAGATCCGGATCGCTCATAAAAGGCAAAATGACCAGCAACAGTTAATTAATGACCTTAAAGACAGTTATACCGAGGTCAAGTTCAAATTGAGTAATGTTGGTGAACGGCTCAGGATCGAATTTGATGTTGATCTGAATGAAGTATTGAAACAACCACCTGTGACCGGGGAAGAAATCAACCTGCCGGAGCTGGATGAAAAAGTGGAGCGCTTGCGACACCGCATTCAAAACTATGGTGAGATCAATCCAATGGCGGTAGAGGCTTACGATGAGATGCACGAACGCTATGAGGCCATCACCAGTCAGCGGGACGACATCGTGGAAGCCCGGGATTCCCTGATGGAAACGATGAAGGAGATTGAAAATCAGGCGACTGTCAGGTTTATGGAGGCCTTCAACCAGGTCAGGGAAAATTTTATTGAAGTGTTCCGAAGTCTGTTTACCGAAGATGATACCTGCGATATGATCTTATTGGAACCAGAGTCACCGCTGACTTCCAGTATCGAAATCATAGCCAAACCCAAAGGAAAACGCCCGAAAGCCTTGAGCCAGCTGTCAGGAGGTGAGAAGACTTTGACAGCCATCGCATTGCTGTTTGGACTGTATCTGCTCAAGCCCGCTCCCTTCTGTATTTTTGATGAGGTAGATGCACCGCTGGATGATACCAACATTGAAAAATTCAACAAGATCATTCAGAATTTTAGTTCGCGCAGCCAGTTTATCATCGTCACTCACAACAAACTGACCATGGCGGCTGTCAACGTCATCTATGGTGTCTATATGGAAGAGCAAGGTATCTCCAATGTCAGCCCTGTCGATTTTCGGAGCTTTTCTCACACCAGCCTACTGGAGGTGACCAGATAATTTTTCGACCGACTGCGATTTCACGGATCCAGTTCGATCAATCCCTGTTCCAGGGCATAGACGATCATTTCGGTTGGTGAGGTCAGTCGTAGTTTACGGAGTATGTTTTTTCGATGGGTATAGATTGTATGGGGACTGATGTGCAGTTCGGCCGCGATTTCCTTGGCGATCTTGCCTTTGGCGACGAGCGTCAGGATTTCTTTTTCCCGGGCACTCAGCGGTGTTGCTGCACAATTTTCGGATTTGGAAGGGAACGATCGCTCAATGATCAGATCCAGAATTTTATGGCAATAAAATTTTTCTCCTTTGGCTGTTACCCGTATGGCATCGATAATCTCTTCTTCATCGCATTGTTTGGTCAGAAATGAATTCACACCATCTTCCAGCACCTGATAGATCCTTTCCTTACGGTCGTCAGAACTGATCACCAGGATATCGGTGTCCGGTGATACTTCTTTCAGCTGACCGGCGATGCGCGAATCAAAATAACCCGGTTGGTTGTAGTCGACAATCACCACATCGGGTCTCAGGGTAGCAACTTCTTTAAGAAGGGCGTCGGTATTGGATGCTTCACCGACCACTTCGATCTCCTCTTCACTTTTCAGCAGTTGACACAAACCAAATCGACAGAGTACCTGCGCATCGGCCACCACTACCCGTACTTTGTCGCTCATCACTCTAAATTAGACTAAATATAAATTAATGCAAATTTAGTAAGAATTGTTTAAAAGCGGTTATCGCATTGATTGGTATCTTCTGGTGGCAAAATTACAATCATTCACCGGATATAATTACCCTTGATCGGTAGCAACTTTCGTACCTTTGAGGTATCATGAATGCATCATCCAAATACGAGCGCAGAGGGGTCTCTGCCACGAAAGACGAAGTCCATGCAGCCATAAAAGATCTGGATCAGGGGTTATTTCCGCTGGCGTTTTGTAAGGTTCTACCCGACATCACCGGTGGAGATGATGCTTATTGTAATATTATGCATGCCGATACCGCCGGCACCAAGACCAGTCTGGCTTATCTTTACTGGAAGCAGACCGGTGCGGACTGGGTGTGGCGCACCATTGTTCAGGATGCTTTGGTCATGAATCTGGATGATATGGCCTGTGTCGGATGCGTGGACAGGATTGTCGTATCATCGACCATAGGCCGCAACAAAAATCTGATCCCCGGAACGGTGATCCGTTCGTTGATTGAAGGAACCTCGGAATTCGTGGATAATTTGCGTGAATATGGGGTGGAGTTATATCTGGCCGGAGGTGAGACGGCCGATGTCGGTGATATTGTCCGGACTCTGGATGTCGGATTCACCACGTTTGCCCGTATGAAGCGCGAAGACGTGATCGTCAATGATATCAGGGCTGGTGATGTGATAGTGGGGCTGGCTTCATATGGTCAGGCCATCTATGAAGATTCATACAACAGTGGAATTGGCAGTAACGGGCTGACTGCCGCCCGGCATGATATGCTGTCGAAATATTATGTACAGCATTTCCCGGATAGTTATGATCATCATACTCCTCATGATCTGGTGTTTAGCGGTCCTTACCTGCTTACCGACCCGGTTCCGAACCTCGAAGACATGGATATCGGCACCTTACTGCTTTCACCGACCCGGACTTTTATTCCGGTCCTGAAAAAAATGTATGAGGGTTACCGGAAACATATCCACGGCGTGATCCACTGTACCGGAGGCGGTCAGACCAAGGTCCTGCGATTTATCCGTCAAAAGGAAGTGATTAAAAACAATCTGATGGAGATACCGCCGGTTTTCCACCTGATCCGGGAGGCATCGCAGACCTCCTGGAAGGAAATGTACCAGGTTTTTAATATGGGGCACCGCATGGAACTCTATGTTGAACCGGAAATAGCCGGATGCCTGGTCGAAATTGCGGATTCGTTTAATATCAGAGCCCAGGTGATCGGTGAGGTCAGAGAATCCGCCGAAAATCAGGTGATCCTGGAGACACCCGGAGGTACTTTGGAATACAAGCAGGTACACTAGATTTCCAGACCGTCGGATTTTGCCCGGTTGTAGTAAATGATCAGAGCCAAACCACCCAGTAGAAAAATCATCGGGAAATAACCGGCGCCATCATTCATCGTGGTATATTCTTCGAGGAAGTGGCCGATGAGTAAGGCGAGACCGATTGCGATGCCCAAATATCCCCATTTGAGGTTTCCATGAACACCCTGGGTACGTTTGAAGAGGCTGGCATCCTGGCCGGTTTCAATCAACGCCATACGCTCGCGGTGTCTCGATTTAAAAAATAAATAGGAAACAAAGCCGACACAGCCAAAAAAGGCAATTGTACCGACGAGGGGGATCAATACTTCAACTCCATCCATTTTATGTTATTTTTAGGTATTACAATGATTATTTGTGCCTTTGACGTAGCTCTTCAGGAAGTGGTTACACCGGGGATAGATAAAATGAATGTAACCAAATGAACTGAGACTGCGTCCAAGGAAGTAAAGCTCGATGGACTTTGGACCAACGACTGCAATCGCGGGGGTTTAAGCATATTGTTGATGAATATGGTGATCTGGTTATGACGATCTGCAAGCGGATATTGCTTGAAGAAACACTGGCAGAAGAAGCAACCCAGGATGCTTTCCTGAAGGTGTACCGGAGCTGGAATAAGTTCAGAGGAGATTCCAGTGTAAAGACCTGGATCTACCGGATTGCCTATCACACCGCGATCGATTATGCAAGGAAGAAAAAGCGCAAAACGGTGTCATTAGAAGCAATCCAGGGAACCAGCCATCCGGCTGAAGTGGCTGATGCCCAGGATCAGATGGAAGATCAGGATCAGAGTGCCTGGGTACATGGAGCCATTGCGTTGTTACCAGTGGATCAGGCCGCTCTGATCACCTTGTATTATCTGGAAAATAAAAATATCCGGGAAGTTTGTGAAATAACGGGATTAAGTGAGTCAAACGTAAAAATCAAATTGTTCCGGGCAAGAAAACTTTTAGCCGACATTCTGGTTAAATCAAAAAAGACCTGAATCATGACAGACAGGGATGACGAATTATTAATCTGGAAATATTTGGATGGCCAGGCCAGCAATGAAGAAACGGATCAGCTATTCAAAAAATCAGCAAATGATCCCGCGTTTAAGTCCTACTTTGATTTGCTGACTCAATTGGAACATAACCTGAATCAGCCCGGAATGGTCATGCTTTCCGATACAGCCAGGCAACAGATCCTGGAAAGGACGGCAGAGGCTGGTGTGCCGGAAAAAGTTATTACATCCGGTATCCCTGTCTTCAGAGGTCTGAAATCATTTGCCTTATTGAATATCGTTGTATTGATAGCGGCAATCGTGTTTTTTTTCCTGAACCTGGGACATTTTGAATTTGGTACCGACTTAAAAATTGTAGAGGATTTTTACCGGACGGTGGAGAATCCCGCTTTGCAATTTTTCTTTATGCTCTCGATCGCAATTTTTGGTTTGCTCATTTTTGATGCCTATTTGAAAACCCGAGGTCACGGCAGGTCGACCACTCCTGTGTAATTGTGCGGTGTAATATTTCGCAGTTCATTTTTAACCTCCCTGGATACCGGCAGCGTTTCAATAAAATCATGAAGCTGGGCTCGGTTCATAGCCCCCTTTCCCCGGGTATACGCTTTCAGTAATTCATAGGGGGCGGCTACACCTTCCCGCCGTAGAATGGTCTGATATGCTTCCGCTACGACGGCCCAGTTGTTCTCCAGGTCCCGGGTCAGAACCTCCCTGTTCAGATTCAATTTAGTCAATCCCTTTAGAATAGATTTGAAGGCGATCAGGGCATGGGCAAACGGAACACCAATATTACGGAGAACCGTACTATCGGTAAGGTCCCTTTGAAGCCTTGAAACGGGCAATTTTTCGGCCAGATGGATGAGCAGGGCATTGGATATCCCCAGATTGCCTTCAGCATTTTCAAAGTCGATAGGGTTGACTTTATGGGGCATGGTGGACGACCCGACTTCATCGGCGTTGATTTTTTGGGTAAAATAATTCATGGAAATATACATCCAGATATCGCGGCAAAAATCAATGAGTATGGTATTGATCCTGGCCATATTATGCAGGATGGCAGCCAGTTGGTCATAATGGTCGATCTGCGTGGTGAATTTCAACCTTTTTAATCCAAGGGATTGAACAAGCTGATCGGCAAAGGATATCCAGTCAATTTCCGGAAAGGAAACCACATGGGCATTAAAATTACCGACTGCGCCTCCGAATTTGGCGTATACTGGCCGGGATGCCAGTTCGTGCAGTTGCATGCTAATGCGGTCGGCAAAGATATACAGCTCCTTGCCTAAAACAGTAGGAGATGCTGGTTGTCCATGAGTACGGGCCAGCATGGGTACGTCTTTCCAGTTTTTTGCCATTACGGTTATTACATCATATAGCTGCCGAACCACCGGGAGGTAGACACTGTGCAATGCCTCGAAGACAGATAATGGCACCGACGTGTTGTTGATATCCTGACTGGTTAAGCCAAAATGAATAAACTCTCCATACCGTTCAAGACCGAACTCCCTGAATTTATCCCGGATAAAATATTCAATCGCCTTGACATCATGATTGGTTTTGGATTCGATGGCCTTCACTTTTTCTGCATCCTGCAGGGAAAAATTTTCGGCGATTCCTTTAATCAGATCGCACTTATCTGAAGGGAAATCCATTAGAGCCGGTATTTCAAGCGACAACAGGTGCATGAAGTAATGGACTTCAACAAGAGTGCGGTATTTAATCAATGCGTATTCGGAAAAAAAATCGGCCAGTTCGCCGGTTTTGTCAGCATAACGCCCGTCAATGGGGGAAATAGCTTGTAACATAGTTTTATAGACTAGAAATTTAAACTGATATCTTTTTTCTACATCAGGAGTGCTCCTTCCAGTAAATCACTGATGCTTTTTACCGCGATCGAATGATAATTGTCTTTCGCTTTTTCAAAAATCGATCGGGCAAGCTCCGTTTGACCATTCTGGATCAGTGCCTTGTACAGGGGGGTCAGGAATTTACGTCTGCCCACCCGGATCAGAAATGCTTCCAGTTCCTTTTCATTATGACCCTCCAGATATCTGCTCTGTATGGATAATTCCAGCCAGGCGGCCAGAATTTCGGAATTGCCTGAAGCAGACAAGCGAAACACTTCGTCCAGTTTTTCGTAAAAACTGATATGTAGATCAGCAGGCACATGACGGATAAAATGCAGCCATTCGTGGGTGGTCCAGTTGCGGGTACTGGAACGGTCCAGCCGGCCGATCCGGACAAACTCCCGCACTCTCCGGTCTACTTCTTTGAATTTGTCGGACTCAATCCATGCATGTTCTTCCGGTATCCCGGGCGCGTAAAGCCATTTTTTTAAATCCAGCTCGATCTTCAGCGAGTCGAGCAGATGTTCCATGACATAAGCTTCCCACTGTTCGGTGGATATGGATTTGAATTCGAACTGCCTGAAATAATTTCTCAAAAAACGGTCGAAATTTTCCCTTCCAGCTTTTTCTTCCAGGGTCTGAAGCAGCAAGGCTCCCTTTTCATAAGCGATGTCATTCATACCGTCGTCCGGATCCCGGCCGGTCAGCTGAAGTCTGAGATGGGTATCCCGGCTGGTGTCACCCAGATCGCTTATTGTGCTAAGAAGGTCCTGATACCCCAGGAGAGCCAGCATACCGGCATACTCCTTCCCATATAATTGCTCCATGATACGCCGCTCCAGGTAGACGGTATGCCCTTCATTGATCCAGAAATCATCCCAGGTGGCATTGGTGACCAGATTACCTGACCAGGAATGAGCCAGTTCATGGGCTACCAGGGAGGTTAATGATCGGTCACCGGCAATGATGGTCGGGGTGGCGAAAGTCAATTTTGGATTTTCCATCCCTCCAAACGGAAAACTGGGAGGTAAGACAATGAGGTCATAACGTCCCCATTGGTAGGGTCCATATAATTGTTCTGCCGCCTGAATCATCTTTTCCAGGTCGGCCATCTCGTAGGCCGCTGCTTCGATCATTCCCGGTTCGGCATAGACACCACTCCGGTCTGAAATGGACCGGAAGGCAAGATCACCAACGGCCAAGGCCATCAGATAAGCCGGAATCGGTAGATCCATGGAAAACTCGTACAGCCCCTGATCATTCCTGGCCTGAGGGTTGTTGGCACTCATTACCGCCATCAGATCATTGGGCACTTTTACCCTGGCGCTATAGGTAAACCGGATGCCGGGGCTGTCCTGGACCGGAATCCAGCTCCTTGTCAGAATGGCCTGGCCCTGGGTAAAGAGAAAGGGATGTTTTTTATCCAGCGTTTGTCGGGGATTCAACCATTGTAAGGCCAGGGCATCTGGTTTTGTCTGGTAGTAGATGATGATCTTGTCAGGAGGCCTGGGTAATTCGATCTTAAGCGAAGCACCTAAGAACGGAATCGGTTCGCCTACCACAAACGTGGTTGGAGAAGTCCGTCCTTCTCTTTCCAGTAATACACTGTCGATCTGCAGGCCATTGATATCCAGCGTAATCGAGCGAGCCAGTGAATCCTGGTCAATCTGATAAGAAGCAGAGCCTGCGATGATCTGTTTTTGGAAATCAACGGAGATATCCAGGTCAAGGTGGGTGATGACGGCTTCATCCTTGTTGGCAAAAGTGTGTTGATCAATAGCCTGCGGGATGGTCATTTTGCGTTGATTTTCCATGGACTGACAGGCTATCAGGCTCAGAAGGACTGCGATACCGTATCTGATAAGCATAGTTATGTGATATGTCAGGTGCAAATTTATAGATATTGCTCTCAACAGGTACTATTCTGCGGCCTGAAGTACCTGATTCCAGACTCTGAATAAGTTGGCGCTGCATATTTTTTCGATATCCTGATCGGAATACCCCCGCTGCAGCAATTCAGCGATCAGATTGGGATAGGCACTTACATCCTTCAGACCGGTTGGCAGGGAATCACCCACGCCGTCAAAGTCTGAACCAAGTCCGACATGATCAATACCAGCCACCGCTACCACATGATCAATGTGATCAGCTACCTTCCGCACATCTGCATACAGGGTTGGATGGGATTTTCTGAATTTCTCAATAATCGGCCGGGCTTTGGCGTCTCCGGATTCCAGTCCCGATTTGGCCAAAAGCCGGGAAAGGGCTTCCCGGTTTTCATCGTTGGTTTTCTGTACTTCTCCGTCCAGAAAAGCCGAACCAAAATTGATCTGGATCACCCCGCCATTGCCGGCGAGCTTTCGCAACATATCATCGTTCATATTCCGTTCAAAGCCTGGCGTAAATTTCCGGCAGGAGCTATGGGAGGCAATGATGGGTACCCTGGTAATCTCCAGGACCTGATAAAAGGTACTGTCAGACACATGGGAGACATCGACCATAATGCCAGCCCGGTTTAGTTCCCGGACAACTTCCCGGCCGAAAGGTGACAAACCATTCCAGGTGCGGGTAGTGTCGTAGGATGAATCGCAGATGTGGTTGTCCCTGGCATGCGTCAGGGTAATGTAGCTGATTCCCCGTTTCCTGAAATACGGGATATTCCGGAGGTCGCCTTCGATGGGGGAACCATTTTCCATGCCCATCGGCAGGGAGATCAGTCCTCTGGTGAAGTGACGGGATACATCCTGCGGAGACCGTGCGATGGCAAATTTGTCGGGATGTGCGGCGGCAATGCCTTCGACCATGTCAATGAGGGAGTCGGCCAACGCTTTGGCGCCGTTGTTTTCGTAAGAGGAGGGTATATAAATCGACATAAAGGGAGCATCCAGCCCCCCCTTCCGGGCCCGGATGTAGTCGAAGTCACCTTCGGTCGTCTGAACCGGTATTCCCAGAAATTCCTTTTCCAGGCGGAAGTTATTCACCCGGAGGCGATATGGCAGATCCACATGACCGTCGGTGATGATGAATTGACGGGCCAGTTCACCAGCCTTCCGTTCGTAGGGAACTGCACGGGACTTTCCCATTGTCTGACAGGCTGCCAGAATAGGTATCAACAAAAAATATACGAGGATTCTCATGATAAAAACCGATCTGGGTTGACGGCGGAAGATAGACAATAATCCTTTTATCGGCCGTGAAATTGAACATCCCAATTGGTTCTCCAAATGGCCACTGGAGGCCAGCCCTTGAGAATCCGGACCCCTCTCAGGGGCTTTCATGCCGGTCTCAGCCAGCCGCGCCGAAGTAATATTGAAACTTTTTTTCATGTGTAAAGAGCTTAATGACAACCTTCAAAACATGGCGAAATTTTATGATCGTAAGCACCTGCCAGCTAAATACATATGATTATTATATATATATAAATAATTATTATTATGATTGTTAGGTAGATTATTTCTTGAAAATGTGTTCTTTTAGTTATGAACAACTTATGCATAGTTACCTATACATATATAACATGGTCGTATATACAACCGGCTCATAATGAGAAAAAAAAAACTTTGAACGTTATCATATATAAGTTATTTGTATATATATTTGTCACGGTTACCAAAATTTGACACCATGAAGAATCTTTTACGCTTTTTGTCTTTGATGATTCTGGTCAGTATGTCTCTTCTGGTTTATGCCCAGGGGCCCGTATGTACTGATCTGAATGTTCCAATTGGTCCTAATGACCAGGCCGTGATCAGGGTAGGCGATTTCGTACCGAACGCCACTGCCGCTGCACCCCTGGTGATCAGGATCGAAAACCCCTATGGGGGGCTGGTAGTACCTGAAGTACTGAATGCTGATGCGGATACTGAGATAACAATCGATGCTTGTCCGTATGTTACCCGGGAATTGAAACTGGTTGCTTCGAATGCGGAAGGCTCCTGCTGGAGCAGAATTACATTCAAGCAGTCCAATGGTCCAATTATCGTTGGTCGTTCGACCACCGTGTACTGCGATGACCCATTGGTCGAAGGAGGCCATATTAACGATGAACCTCCTACTGCTCAATTGCCCTGCACCGGTGACGTACCGGCAAATTATGTGGCGGACTGGGTAGATGTTTTTGACTGTGTCCTGGGTAATGATACGGCCAAAATTATTTATCGTATGTACGAAGCATACGATAAATTTGGCATTCGGGGTACTGGCTCGGATACTATTGTAGTATTCCGGTTCCCTCAGATCTCCTCGTTGAATACCTATTGTACTGAGAGAGACACAACATATTGCGGAGTCTCGACCGGTGAGTCGTTCGGACCTTTTATGGTCTATGAGAGTCTCACCGAAGCTGGAACCTGCGATACCATCTATTTCCTGGATCCGGATGGCACTCCCGCTGATATCGATCCCAAATGCGGTTTGGCGGTAGCAGTCACCAAAGAAGTTTTTGGTGAAGATTGCATTTCGGTTACCAAATACATCGTCGAAATCAAACAGACCTGCTATGGTACCGGAACCACAACCTGTTCTGTACCTGAAGGTGATCTGGAGACTATCTCCGATGGTTATTATCGTTGCACTTTCTGGCTGATGGACATCGATACCATTCCACCAGTGGTTGACTGTGGAGAAGAGGAGGTATTGATCGTACCCACCGGTGGCCATGACTGTGCCGCTCATCTTAGACTCCCCCCGGTAGAAGCCAGCGATTCCTGCCATGATGTGGTAGCGGTTAAAGCCCGTATCGAAGGTTATGGTACGTTTGCATTCAGCCTTCAGGGAGGACTGTGGGTGTCCAATCAATCGGTGAAAATCCCTTATACCGAAGGAGATATCGCCGTTATATACGAAGCTTTTGACGAAAGCCACAATGTAGGTTATGACACGTGTTATATCCGGGTCAAGGACCTCGTTGCTCCGGTGGCTGTATGTGATAAAGGAGTAAATGTTTCCCTGACCGGTAAGAAAGTGTGGGTCAGTGCCGAGACTTTTGATGAAGGAAGCTGGGATAACTGCGGTATCAACTTCTTGCTGGCTCGCCGGGCTGACTGGGCCGAGGCTTGCATTGATCTCTGCGACAGCATCGAGGTGGTGCAATCTACACCGTATGGTACGGTATATCGTCCGGTCCTGGAGACCAATAAAGATAGTAATGAAGTGGAAGCTCACTACGCCAAAGTCATTGAGTGGTTGCAATACGATGAGCAGCCCTGTGGCCGGTTGCTCTACAATGCCTGGCAGTATGATCTGATGAAGTATGTCACTGAACATTGCTTGCCGGGAGATAACCATCATTTTAATTATGATCATGCGATTGAATTGTGCATTGAGGAATCTGTTGATTATGAGAAAGTGAAGCAGATCGGCGGTGGCTGGGCAGAAGATGTCCTGTTTACCTGCGACGATGCCTGTGGTCCCGTAACGGTGGAAATACTGGTGATGGATTACTGGTGTAATTTCAACAAGTGCTGGACCAATGTATGGGTTGAAGACAAGACACCGATCACAGTTCCGAAGGATGTCGAGCCCGAAGTTGAAATTTCCTGCAAATCCTACAAAGATGCCAATTATCTCCTGGGTGGTCTGCCTGCCAGTATCGCTGATCTGGTAGCTGCTGCCGCGGATGGTGATGAGGAGGCTATTGCCGGGCTGGATGAAATATTCGGCGGTTACCGCAAAGCCTGGTTGAGTCCTTATGGCACCTACGTAGATTCCAATGGAGTCGAGCTTGATTGCGACATAGAATTTACCGATAGTGTCTGTTACTGCAGCACCTACTATGAGCATATTCCGGTTTACGATGAACATCTTGGCTGGATCTATGAAGAAGTGAAGCAAAGGGAGTGCGGTTACTATGGCTATGAATACGATTGGACTCACGGTGTTGTTCTGGTCAACTGTCCTCAGAATGTTCAGTGTGAACAGACGATCTGGTATGAGTTTGACCATTGCGGTCAGGGTGTGATCTACCGTAAATTTAAAATCTATCAAGGCTGTCCCACAGATCCGACTTACCCATCATCCCATAAATCAGACACTATCACTCGTCTCCAGAGAATCTGGGTTGGCAATCAGTGTGAACTGGATAAAGGTATGTTCACCTTACCGCAGGATACCGTACTCAATGTGTGTGATCTGGTATACGATCCCGACCTCAGCGGCAACGTAGCCGGTGAAGCACATCCTGATATAACCGGTTATCCGGAGTATATCTTCGACGACGACTGCCGTCTGGTTGGTATTGGCTATTACGATAAGGTCTTTAAAATCGTAGGTGGTGACGGAGCTTGCTACAAGATCATCCGTACCTGGTGTTTTGCAGACTGGTGTGAGTTTGACAAGCCGAAATCGGTAGTACTCAATACCAATGATCTGAGGAAAGGAAAGTACGATGATGGCGTCATCAAATATGAGCAGAAGATCATTCTCAATGACACGATTCCACCGGTTGTCGATATCGCGCCATTACCTGGAGGTGATATCGTAGCTGCCGGAGGATGTCTGTTTGATTTCAGTACAACCGTTGATATAACGGATGCCTGCGGAGTGATTTCTTTCCGATGGATGCTCTTTGATGGTAACGGTGCTGTTAAAGGTCAGGGAACGGGAGATCCCGTTAACAACGAGATTGCCGTATCCGGACTCGGTACAGGTAGTTATACCCTGCGGGTGATTGCTACCGATGATTGTCAGAATGAAGGAGTAGCCGAGTATGAGTTTCAGGTGACGACGACCAAGAAGCCGGCAGTGGTATGTATTAGCAGCCTTACGGTTGAGCTTACGCCGATGGATACCGACAATGATGGAGTAATCGATACTGGTATGGCCGTTGTATGGGCAGAAGAGTTCAACAGTAGCAGTGCTCCGGCCTGTGACGATGACTCCGTTGCTTACTATATTGAATTTATCGATGGCATCGGCGATGAGACCCTTGATCCGGAAGATGCTGACAGCCTGGCGATTGGTTGCGAACATTTGCCCGATCCATTCATGGTGAGAATGTGGGTCAAGAGTTTCCCGAGTGGTACATCCGACTATTGTGATGTGTTTATCATGCCTCAAAACAATATGATGGCTTGTGGTGACATCAGCGCCGTTCAGAGCGGGGTGACCGGAAATATTACCACGGAGTTGGAAACCAAGGTGGAGAAAGCGAATGTGAAAGCCCAGCTCTCCAATGGACAGATACTGGATTTTGTCACGACTTCTTCGGGAGCTTATGCTTTTGCTTCCGCGTTGGGTATGGACGTAACCATTACTCCGGTTAAGGATATTGAGCATATGAACGGTATCAGTACAGCCGATCTGATTCAGATTCAGAAACACATTCTGGGTAAGCAGTTACTTGAAAATACTTACCGGGAGATTGCAGCCGACGTCAATAACGATCAGCGGATTACTGCGCTTGACCTGCTGGTGTTGCGCAAATTAATTCTGGGTAAGATCGATGAGATGCCGGATGTAGACTCCTGGAAATTCGTCAATGACATTGATGGTAAGGAGCAATATACCATTAAAGGTCTGAGTAACCGGATGCAGGTAGACTTCACCGGAATCAAGATGGGTGACGTCAACGTAACCAATGATCCGAGTCGAAGTGCCGGCAGAACTGCCAGTAACCTGATACTGGAAGTGAATGATCAGGCGATTGCCCCGGGAGCCTCTTATGAGATTGCAGTTCGGGCTGCCAACTTCCAAAACATTGAAGGATATCAGTTTACGTTAAACCTCGATCCTGCTCAGGTCCTGATCCGGGACGTAAGAATGGGTGATGCACTGGATCTTACTGAAGAGAATTTCGGACTGGAGAGAATTGCCGAAGGTTTGATCACTACCAGTTGGAATGATGCTGAAGTAAGAGCGCTTAACCCTGATGAGATCTTGTTTACCCTGGTAGTTGAGGGTCTGGCAGAAACGACAGTGAGTGATATCATCGCGGTGAATAGCCGGGTCACCAGTGCCGAGGCTTACACTGCTTCAAGTGAGTTGTTGGGTGTAGCTGTTCGCTTTACCAGTGAGATTGCAGAGCAGGGATTCACCTTGTATCAGAACCGGCCCAATCCATTCAGGGAATCTACGGTGATTGGATTTAAGCTGCCCGAAAGCTCTGATGCGACCCTGACAGTGTACGACATTACCGGAAAAGTATTGAAGGTGGTTGAAGGAAGTTTCGTCAAAGGTTACAATGAAATTTCCCTGCAGAAATCACAACTCAATGCGACGGGTGTCCTCTATTATCAGTTGGACAGTGAAGTATTTACCGCTACCAGGAAAATGGTAGTTGTCGAATAGGAAATGGGTGAGTAACAGAAGGTGGAAAGTCAGCCCGGTACCATGATATAGGCTGACTTTCCAGCCGACTGATCCAGCCCGCAAGGTTTGTATATCCTTGAGTTAGTTACTATACATGAGTTCTAGTGTGAGCCGTTCCAAAGGGAACGGCTTTTTTATTGACAGTCAGTAACCTCTATATCATGGCATAGAAAGGCAAGTAATTGATAGTTAATATATTACAAGCAATTGTAATTTGAGAATTACCCATTATTACGATTGTTTGGCGGTTGTTAAATATTATGATTTTATGGCAAGCTATTTGTTGCATGTGAAAAATATTTAATAACCAAACTTACACATCATGATGAAGGTTTACACTTCGGTGGTGGCTTTCGCCGTGGCCATTTTTACCAGTCTCAGTGGCCATGCTCAGGGGGGGCTTTCCTGTTCTCCCAATTGCAACGACCTGAATGCGAGTATATTGACCGGCCCGGGAGGCCTGGAATATTATTCGATCATCAACTGGACGGATATCGTCTCCAATTTTGATTGTGCTCAACCCGTGAGCTACACCTTGTATTCAAAGTCGGGTACTGTAATTGCCAGTGGTAGTTCGACTGATTTCGGGACTGAAGATTATTTTCAGATTTCCAATGTGTGTCGCTTCCTTAATGACGGAGTAAAGGTCTTTATCAGCAATGATCAGGGAACCTGCTGGAGTAACATAACCTTCAAGAAGAATATCCCGGTGATCATCGGAAGAAGGGCTTCGGTATATTGTGATCATCCGTTGGTTGATAATCCCTCCGTATATATTGACGGAGTTCCACCAACTGCCTATGTGCCGTGCCAGGGGTTGCGTACTCCTTCTTTTGTGGCAGACTGGCTTTTTCCGCTGGAATGTGAACCGGGAGTTCAGGATACGGTAAAGCGAATACTTCGCGAATGGGAGTTTTTTGACAAGGATGGCAAGCGGGGATCGGCTTTCGACACCATTGATGTCTTTTTATTTCCCCAGATTACCGCCGATCATATTTATTGCGAAGAGAAGGATACGGTCTATTGCGGTGAGCCTAAAACCGGTGTCGGTCCATTTATTACCTATGACAGCCTGAATACAGGAGTCTGTGATACCACTTATCTGGTCGTGATCCGGGATGAGGACAAGGATGGCATGCTGGAATTCCTGCCGCAGCAATTTGATGATAAATGTGGACTGGCAGTTCACGTAGATTATGACAAATTTGGTAGTGATTGTGAAAACATTTATAAGGTAACCGTTGAACTCAAACAGAGTTGTTATGGAGTACCTCAAAGTACCTGTGTGGTGGATCCTCCGGCAGGTACGGCTCCCAATCTGGCAGAAGAGATTGCACCCGGATATTGGCGATGTACCTTTTGGGTAACCGACCTGGACACGGTACCACCGGTAGCAGTTTGCAAGGGAAATCCATTTTTTGAAGGACCCATTGCGCTGGAGAACTGGACCTTCAATACGATCCGGGATTTCGATTTTCTGCATGAAGAGGATTTTCTGGGCGGACTGGTGTCCGGACTCCCTTCCTTCGAGGACATAGTAATACCGGATGACCTAACGATGCTCGATACTTCAAAAGCTCCCTATTCGATGTGTTTTGCTTCGGAGAAGATCGTAGACAATCCCGATATTTATTTAGGTATCAACACTGCCTTTCTGGAGGCAGAGCATGATCTCGAATTTGCTTTTAACTGGGATTTCCTATTGGGTGCATTTGATAGTACCAATGCGATAGTCGATGTGCCGGGAGCCATTGGTTTGATCGGTTATGGTATCAATGGTACCTTTTATAAACTGGTGGAAGGAGTGGAAGAACCATTTTTAGACCAGTTTGCCGATTATCAGGAATTTCTGGATGGTATCATGTCAGAATTGCAAGTAGATCATGAACTCTGCAATCTGAATATCTCCTTGTTTTTAGAGGATTCATGGGGTAATACCCGGATCCGTCTGGAGAAAGGAGATGTGCTCACATTGTTTGGAATTTGGATTTCCAACAGTGATGCCAAGATTCAGTTTAGTGGTGAAAATATTGTTTCAACAAATGCCCATGAATGTGCCGCCCATGCATATGTACCTCCGTTGAAAGTCTACGATGACTGGAGTGGGGTCAAACAGGTCAAAGCTATCGTAGAGAATGTTGGTACGGTGATCATGCAATACGATCCCGCTCAGGGTTGCTATGTCAGCCATCAGCAACTGAAGCTGGCCCATGGGGATAAGCCATATAAGATTACCTATGAAGTCTATGATCAGTGCCATAACGTAGGGTATGAGTACTGTTATATTCAGGTGAAGGATAAGACCAGACCGGTGGCCATTACCGATAAAGGGGTCACGGTGAGTCTGGGTGATAAGAAGGTCTGGGTAGATGCCAGCACTTTTGATGAAGGTAGCTGGGATAACTGTGGAGTATACCTGACCCTGGCCCGGAGGGCCGATTGGACGGAGGCCTGCGTAGAGCTATGCACGAACATAGCGGATGGAGCGGAGTGTCAATCCTATGATCCGGCCGATTATGAGTCTGCCATTGAGCCCATCTGGACCGATGGTCATGATACTCTGTGGTGTCTGGTGCTGGAAGATAATAAAGACTGTGATCCGGTCGAAGCCCACTATCAGAAGCAACTGCAATGGCTTTGGGAAGACGGTCAGTATTGCAGCGAAAAGCTATTTAATAGCTGGATGTATGATCTGGTGCGTTATGCTACCTTGAATTGCAGCGATGCACATTATCTGGATGACTACCGGTTCAGGCAGTTGGTGGAGAAAGCCCTGAAAGATCCCGATGCAGATCCCAATGACCATCTGGATGGGCTGATCGAGAATAAGTTCAAGTGCGAAGTCAGCAGAGCCAATGCCGAGTGCATTTTACCTTTTACCTTTGGACGTTTTCCCCTGCTGGAATTCTTTTTGAATGGTCCCTCAATTCCGATTCCTATGATGGTGAGTAGCGGAGCCATCGAGACGATGTATTTACCTTATGAAGATCCTTTCTGTGGTTATAATGACGCCGAGATCCGGTATCAGCTTGATGAGTGGTCGCAGCTGGGTGGAGGTTGGAGCGATGCCGTTCCCTTTTCCTGTGATGACGCCTGTTCATCGGTTACTGTTGAAATCCTGGTGATGGATTATTGGTGTAACTATGCCAAAGCCTGGGTTGATGTATGGGTAGAAGATAAGGTTCCGGCTCAGGTGGTAAAGGACGTTTCAGATTATGAAACCATCACCTGCAGAAGTTATAAAGACGCACGATATGATTACCCGGATCAGGATAAACCGGTTAGTATCGAATACATCGTAGAGCAGGCCAAGTCGGGTGCGCCAAACGCCATTACTGCATTGGATGAGATTTTCGGAGGGTACGAAAAAGCCTGGAGGGATCCTTACGGCAACTATGTCGATATTCATGGACATGCCATCGATACTGAAATCCCGTTCTATGATAGTGTCTGCGAATGTACCAGTGAAGTGGTTAAATACCGGGTCTACGATGAACATCTGGGTTATCTCTGGAAGGACTCGCTGGTGACCAATTGCTTTTATTTGCCGGATACAAACATTTTTTGGAATGGAATCGTGCTCGTGAATTGTGGTCAGAATGTACATTGTGAACAAACCGTATGGTGTGATATTGATCATTGCGGGGAAGGTTATATCTACCGGAAATTCAAGATCTGGCAGAGTTGTCCAGACTCATTCTATCAGGACAAGAGTGTACCCGATAGTCTGAAACACCCGGTCGATACCATTTATCGTCAACAACGGATTTTTGTGGGTAACGAATGTGAATTGAACAAATACATGTTTGATGTGCCCGGTGACATGACCGTTTATAGTTGTGGGGTAGAATATGATCCGGCAGGAAGTGGCAATGTAGTTGGTGATGCAGGTCCTGAAAATACCGGTTATGCCAGTTATAAATTTGATGACGACTGCCGTTTGATCGGTATTGCCCACAGTGATAAGGTCTTTAAGGTTGTAGGTGGAGAAGAAGCGTGTTATAAGGTCGTTCGAACCTGGTATTTTGCCGACTGGTGCGGTAGTGGAGGCCGACCAATTAAAGACAACTGGTGGCGGGACAACGATTTGGTCCTTGATTCCTGTATTCAGAAAATTCTGGTTGTTGATACCACCGCTCCGGTTTGTTACATCACCGGTCCGGTTGAAAATGGCGGCAACCTTGAGTCGGGAGCCTGTGATTTTGATCTGACATTGACTGTTTTAGCGGTTGATGCCTGCGGACTGAAGAGTGCCCAGTGGGAGCTTTCAGAGATTTCTTCCACCCCAGTTCAGGCAGATTTTGGTGAGTATGTATTGAATGGATCCGATTCGTCCATATTTTTAATTGAATCGGAGAATCTCCTTCCAGGTCTCTACCAACTGAGGGTGCAGGTAGAGGATGAATGCAACAACCAGAGTTATTGTGAATACACCTTTAGTTTGATTTCAGTAAAGAAACCGACTCCGGTTTGTATTTCCAGCCTCACCGCGGATCTGATTCCCTGGGATACAGACCAGGATGGTGTTGCCGACTCGGCTCACGCAGTGATCTGGGCCAACGAGTTTGATCAGAGTAGTCAGGCGCCCTGTGGTCAGAGCAATGACAGCCTCCGTTTCTTCATTGAGTTTAAAGGAGACGATACGGATCTGTTTGATCCGGAACGGGTTGCCGATAGTCTGGTGGTTACCTGTGCTGATCTGGGCAACCGGATCGTCAGGATGTGGGTGGTTGATGACCTGGGTGCTGCCGATTATTGCGATGTCGTATTGATGATCCAGAATAATTCGGGTGCGTGTGATGGTAGCATGGCAGATGGCGGCTCGATCATGGGGCAGATTGAAGACGAGCTGGGTAAAACCATTGAACAGGTTCAGGTTATTGCAGAATCCGATCAGACCGTATCCAGTGTCAGCAGTGGCATCGACGGCAGCTATCGGCTTGATGCTCCCATGGGCTCGGTGGTGACCGTAACACCGGTTAAAAATGTCAACCCAAAGAACGGCATTACCACCGGTGATCTGGTTGAACTGTTAAACCACGTGACTGGTGCAGCAACTTTGCCATCACCTTATCGAAGACTGGCATCCGATGTTAATCGGGATGGCCAGATCAATACATTTGATATGCTGGAACTACGACAACTGATCTTAGGTGAAATTGAGGACTTTACCAATTCCGACTCCTGGAGATTTGTTGCCAAGAATTATCAATTTACCTCTCAGGTGCCCGAGAGCGAACCGGTTCAAGACCAGCTCACTGTCAATCTGGATCAACCGGTAATGCAGGGTGATTTCATTGGTATGAAGGTTGGCGATGTGGATATGGATAATGATCCCGCTTCCCGGGCACCACGTGCCGGAAATCTGTTGGTCTTTACCACTTCCGATATTGTGCTTTCCGCTGGTAAAACTTATCGGATACCTTTATCGGTAACACAATTTAAGGAGGTGGCTGGTTACCAGTATACACTGGAAGTGGACAACCAGGCAGCTGCCATTGTGAATATCGAGGTGGGTAACCTGGAATTTTTGGATGAGACCAACTTTGGCAAACGTCATCTTGATGAAGGAATGCTGACCACCAGTTGGAATACAACCAGCACAGGACTCACCGCTGCCTGGGGACAGACTATCTACACGGTCATGATTGAAGCAAAGAAGGATTGCAGATTAAGTGATATCATGACCATTGGAAATCGCCTGACACCGGGAGAATCCTATAGCCAGGGCCAGGTGAACGGAGTTGCACTCGAATTTGATGCGCTGAATCAGGGAGAGGAAATCCTGTTGTATCAGAATGCACCCAATCCGGCAACGGAGTATACCACCATAGAGTTCTATTTACCCTATGATGAGGACATCCAACTGGTTATCAGTGACGTAACCGGCAAGGTCATTCAGAAAAGGGAGGGCAGGTATCCGGTTGGAAAGCATGCGCTGACTTTTAATACCAATGAACTACCCTACAGTGAGGTCTACTTCTATACATTGATGGCCGGTGATAAGGTCCTTACGAAGAAAATGGTTTTGGTAAAATAGCAATTCTGTATGCCGTTCGGAAGAACAGACCTTCCAGTTCATATATATCATGAGCCCTCCGTTGTGAGGGCTTTTTTTTGATATATCCAGGATTCTTGCAGGTTCTATGCCGGGACAAAGGCTCTAGGATTTAATGTTTTAAATAAACATATAGGTTAATTATTTAATTGGTATCATTTTTGAATATGTATGGTAACTGATAGTTAACCGAAACGAACACCATGCAAAAAAGTTACCATTATTCCGGTCCTGGTGCGGTATCCAGCACCATTACAATTTCTCCTGTTCATCACAACTTTCTTCTTCTCCTGATCCTGCTCTTTTCATTCCTTGGGGTGAATAGTACGTATGGACAGATAGGGCCCAACTGTACGCACATCAATGCTTCGATCGGAG
>CAYRYD010000023.1:0-87527 GCA_964428345.1 uncultured Saprospiraceae bacterium
AAATTTTTGCCTCTCGCAGAGGACGCGGAGATTGCAGAGGTTTAAGCAGATGGATAAATAATTGGAGGGGCGAATTTATTCGCCCAAGTACTAAACAAATCGGTGCTACGGTGATTGAAATCGCCGCTCCAGGTATACACATTAGCAGACCTCAACCAAAAGACCATAAAACCACAATACCAGTGAAATTTTTACCTCTCGCAGAGGACGCAAGAGATTGCAGAGGTTTAAGCAGATGGATGAATAATTGGAGGGGCGAATTTATTCGCCCAGGTACTAAACACACTACTGCTACGGCGATTGAAATCGCCGCTCCATGTATACACATTAGCAGACCTCAACCAAAAGACCAAAATACCATAAGACCATAATACCAGTGCCAATGGAGGGGCGAATTTATTCGCCCAAGTACTAAACAAATCGATGCTACGGCGATTGAAATCGCCGCTCCAAAGGTGCTAGAGATTTATTCTCCCAAGTACTGAACGAACTATTGCTACGGCGATTGAAATCGCCGCTCAAGGTGTAGTCTTTTCAACATTTGCAGCCCTTAACCAAAATACCACAATACCAAAATACCACAATACCAATGGAATAGCAGACCTCAACCAAAAGACCAAAAGACCATAAAACCACAATACCAACCATCTACCGCAACAAAGTCACTTCCCCCCTTACCGTTTTCATGCTGCCATCCAACAGTTCTAAAACGGCCTGATAGGCATAGACATCGGCCGGTGCCGCCTTGCCGCTGTGTTTTCCGTCCCAGCCGTTTTCGCTGGTGCCTTCGAAAACTACCTGGCCCCAGCGATTGAACACCTTAAACTCCCGAAGCTGAATATTTCCAAAAATCAACACCTTGAAGGTATCGTTGATCATGTCTCCGTTGGGCGTGAATGCGTTGGGTATTTCGAATTTGGGCGGATTACCTTTTACAATGGTCTGTCCCATACCCATGCAACCTTCCGTCGATGTTGCCACCACTTTAAAAACATTGTCTCCCTCGGCTACCACCACAGCATCGATGTTGGCTTCGGTACCATCCACCGGTTGACCGTTGACGGTCCAGAGAAACGTATACGCTTCTGGTAGACCGGATGACAAAGCCACCGCACTGCCGATCTCCAGTGGACCCGGCGGGGTAGCGGTGACCAGGGGAACCGGCGATGGATACACCTGTACCACCACACCACCAATACCCAAACATCCGTCGGGTTTGGTGCCGGTGACCTGATAGGCCGTCGTCACGGTTGGTGTTGCAACCGGACTGTCACAACGGTTGCAATCGAGATTACTACCCATCCATTCGAGTTCGTCATAGCTGCCGGCCAGTGGTGTCGACAATCGCACGGGTTCACCCGGACAAACCGAGGTGTCCGGAACAATGGGAATGATATCGGGAGGAAAAATATTAACCGTGACCGTACCGGATGCCGGACAACCCATGCTCATTCCGGTCATGGTAAACGTCGTGGATTCTACGACCCGGATGGTTGGATCGGCGCAATCGGTACAACTGATTCCCGCTTCCGGACTCCACATGATCTCATCGAAATCTTCGGCATTGCGCAAAACGACCTTCACCGGCTGGTCAGGACACACCGTCGTGTCGGTCACCGAGAGATCGACCGGTGGATTGATCACATAAAGTAATACGCTATCCTCGAGACTACAAGCATTGTTGGTGACCGAAAGCCGGAAATAGGAAGTGTCTTCGGTAGAAAAAGTGAAGTTTTGCAATGTATCCGGACTCAGAGGAGAGGCTGCATCATATTGCCAGGAAAATTTCACATCAGGAAAATCGGGGGGATAGAGATACCGGGTAAATAGTGTCACTTTTTCTCCCGGGCAGTAGGTTTCTTTTTCCGGAATAATGGTGATGGGCATCTCCGGCAATGAATCAACCCGGACTACCACCGAGTCGAGTACCGAACAATCGCTGTTGGTAAACCTCAGATAATAGGTTCGGGTCACCTCCGTGTTTACCTGGATCGACTGATCGGCCAGCACATTGATGGTACTATCCAGGGGAGACCAGATATAGTCACCGGCCGGATTGCCGATGATGTCCACGGTAATGTTGGCCTGCTCTCCCAGACAAACGTAAGCGGTGTCGCCCACATTGAAGGTAATTCCGGTGCGCAACCGGATCATCACCTGATCTTCGGCCGAACAACTGCCCAGACTTGTCAATACCCGTACGGTAATCTCGTTGTCGGAAATGAAAGAGATCTCACTTCCCGA
Source organism: uncultured Saprospiraceae bacterium (assembly GCA_964428345.1). Lineage (GTDB taxonomy): Bacteria > Bacteroidota > Bacteroidia > Chitinophagales > Saprospiraceae > JABDMH01. The sequence goes on from CAYRYD010000023.1 coordinate 2,245, forward strand.
CATGGTATCGCTGCCAACAATCCATTGATAATTTCCGGCAATTACCGTCGATAAGGTGACCGTTTCACCCTGACAGACATTGACGGTTTCCGGCTCGATGACCACTTCCAATTCATCGAGAATGAGCAAGGTGAGTGATTGCAAGGGAGTGCCAAGGTTGTCCGTAACCAGGATGGTGACTGTTTCGCGGTTTTCATCGATATTGTCGTCCAGGGCGATGATAGGTACTTTAACCTCAGTCTGCCCGGGTTCAAAAACGATCTGATTGCCCATACCAAGGGTATAATCTACGTCTATTGTGGCTGATCCCTGTACCCCGATATTGTAGATGGCTGATTCATCACTGGCGGTGCGGGTAAAGACGAGGGTATCCGGAATATCGGTACATCCTTCCACCAAAAAAGGACCATCAGCCTGATGGTTGAAAGTGAGTGAGAGCTCCTGGGCGATAACCGAAAACGGCAGTAATACTAATAATACGAGGGAGTATTGCTTCATGAGAATTAACGGTAAAAATCAAAAATACACACAAAATTGAGATCATTGGCAATTTCTCCGGGATCATATGCAACAAAGCCATTATATATCGATGGCACGGTTGTCCTGGTCCTCTGTCCATTTCAACGATCAATCGTTTTATTTTGTACAGTCTTTTAGTTCGGATTCGACCTGAATGGCTGTTTTCGGAGGAATTCCGGTATGCCATTCATGGATGATGAAGTTGTAGATATTGGAGATTTCGACATTATTCAATTCCGGTATAGCCGGCATGGGAAAAATATATTCGTTGCCGGCAACGGTCATGGTTTCGTTCATTCCTTCGCGGATGATACAGGCAAACACGTCGGTGTACCGGGTAAATTCAGGGGTATTCAATGGCGGGTAGAGACTGGCCATACCCTGACCCTGCTCCATGTGGCAATTGGCACAGTAGCGTTGATAGAGCCGCTCGCCCTGTTTATAGGGATTCTGCTGACAGGCGGTGATCAGCAGGATGGAAAGAAGTAAAGGGACCCGGTTACTCCATTTCATGAAAAAGCCGTCTCAGGTCGCTGGCCAGTTTATCGACCGATTCGGGATCGGTGCCATCGGCAAAAGAGCGGATGTGGCCCTGGCCGTCGACCAGAATCAGCCGGCCGCTGTGATCGAACCCTCCCGGAGCTGACTCATCTTCAAAAGCCACATTAAAAAACTGGTTGGCGACTTCATTGATTTGTGCCTTTTTTAACTGGACCAAATGCCAGTTATCGGTCTGGATGCCCAGTTTTTCGCTGTATTTCTTAAGTACGGGAACACTGTCTTTGCGATAGTCGATAGACATGGAAAGGAAGATCAGATCATTGCGGTCATCAAATTGCTCCCGGAGACGCAGCATCTGCTGTTTGACCTTCGGGCAGATGGTCGGGCAGGAGGTGAAAAAAAAGTCGGCGATATAGGCTTTTCCCGCCAGTGTCTGATTGGATACCAGGTTGCTGTCCTGATCGACAAATTCAAAGGGAGGGATGGTGTAGTGTCTAATCTCTCCGTCGATTTCTTCCGATTCGCCCAGATAGGGCAGAGGCTTGTTTTCCTGACCACAAGCCAGGAAAAACAGGGTGATCAGGCCAATGAGTATCTTAAAGGGCATCTGCAGGCTTTTCCGGATTTTCTTCCAAATACTTCTCTGCTTCTTCAATGCTGTTCAGCATCAGTTCCTTCATACTTTCAGCAGAAGATTTTTCATTCTTCAGGAATATCTCCTTATCCGTATCGGGTACGGAGTCGAGTTTGGAAAAACCATCCATCCAGTCCCACATAGCACTTTCCGCGCGGTTTAATGATCCCAAAATGCGGTTCGTTTCCCGTAATTTCTCATTGTCGATTGGTTGGGCTGCCCGCAACTCCCCCAATATGCGGGTGAGGTGTTCCTGCAAGCTGGTCAACTGCGACATTTTGGGCATAACCTCATCATGGATGTCCAGCACTTCCTGATAGAGACCCCGGAGTTCTTTGGGAACCTGCCGGGCGCCCGCATCCGTAGGTTCGTTGCTGTTGCAGGCTAAAAAAACCATGAAAATCAGGAAAAAATTAAATCTCATTTTGATTTGATTCTGAATATTGATTGAATTTGTAACAATCAAGCGTCTGGCTTGTTTTCAACTGCGAAGGTATTATAAACTGTTTAATCCTGCGACATATTCAGCCGACCAGTCAGGTGAAAGCGATGGAAAGAAGAAGTATTCTGTGGTTTAGATCGGACCTTCGTTTGCACGACAATGAAGCGTTAATTGAAGCTAACCGGTCTTCAGACCAGGTCATCCCGGTGTACGTTTTTGACCAACGGGTTTTTTTCGGCCATACTTCCTATGGCTTTCCGAAAACTGGTGTGCACCGGGCCCGTTTTATCCTGGAGTCGGTAGAGGCCTTGCGTGATTCGCTGCGAAATCATGGATCCGATCTGGTGGTACGTATTGGATTTCCCGAAGAAATTATCTACAACCTGGCCGTTGAACTGAAGACAAACCATGTGTATTGCAATCGCGAACGAACCCGGGAAGAAGTCTTCGTGCAGGATCAGCTCGAAAAACGATTGTGGTCGGTCGGTCAGGAACTGCGCTTCGAGCGTGGTAAAATGTTGTTTTATACCCAGGATCTGCCTTTTCCGGTGACCCATACCCCTGATGCCTTCATGACCCTGAAGAAAGAGACCGAGCATTTTTTAAAGATACGTCAGCCGCTTCCTGTTCCCAGGTTGAAACCCGGATCATCCGATGTTGATCCGGGGTGTATGCCCTGCCTGGCGGATCTGGGTTATGATGAATCAGCTTCAAAGGCCAGTCAGAACGACTCTTTGTATCAGGGAGGTGAGAGTGCCGGGCTAGCCCGCCTCCATCAGTTTATCCAGATAGTCGCACAAGACCCGGACCGGCAACAGGTAGGAGGCAGCCGTTTGTCGCCCTGGATCAGTCAGGGATGTCTTTCACCCAAGATGATCTACCATCGCTGGCTGGGGACCGATGCACCTGAATTCCTGAACAGCTCGTCAGAATTGGTGCAATCTCTTCTCTGGCGTGATTACTTTCGGCTGATGGGTAAAAAATACGGGGATCATATTTTTCGCAAAGCGGGTCCCCGGCAGATCCGGTTACCTGATTTGAGGAACAGTCCTGACCGGGCCGGCTCCTGGCTGCATGCCGAAACCGGAGTACCCATCGTCGACGCCTGCCTTACCGAATTGACCTCGACCGGTCATCTCAGTCATAAAGGAAGAGTTTTGGTAGGCTGTTATCTGGTGCATGAGCTGCAGGTGAACTGGCAGATTGGGGCAGAATTTTTCGAATCACTCCTTCTTGATTACGATCCGTGCAGCAACTACGGAAACTGGAATCAGCTGGCCGGTGTTGGGGCGGATCCGGCCCGGGATAAGATTGCCAGCATCAGCCACCAGGAAAAACGGCTGGATCCGGATGGCCGTTATGTCGAACGCTGGTTGTCGAAAGACAGGATGGTTTTGTAAAATGAGAGGTCGGAATACGGGAAAAGTCCAGCTCATTCTCCTTACCTGAAATTTCGACAATATTCTCACACAACGGTTTTACGTTTGATACCGAAAAGGGGTGCTGATTTCGTATTACGTTTCTACTGTCAACCATCGATTTTAAAATTGCAATATTCTACCTGATATTGCAGCATTTTTCGTTATTGGTCTTCTATGGTACTTATCTCTATCCGGTGAATAAATTAGATTCATTGAGTTTTTTGGGGACTTTGATCTTATATTCTGGATTTTCTTCATACTGGTACTTCCTGATTTTGGTTTACAGTTTCCTGCTGAGTTCTGGCTTTTGGTCTTTGCTCTATATTACTTTGTACTTTTTGGTGGCAAAAAGTACCAAAAACCACTCCCGCATATTTTTGCGGGACATATTTTGATGACCCACTAACCATAGCTTCCGCTGAATTCTATAAGGCTACTATGCTGCTCTCAAAACCTGTTGCAGACCGGATCATTGATCTGTATTGAACAAAACTACTGCCAGCCCCCGCTGTATAGAATTCCGGCGCTCCAGCTCTGGAGTGGGTCCCCATCAAAACATGCTAAGTCGGTAAACACCAACCAGGAAAAGAAATCTTATCATAAGCTTATCGTCGATCAATCTTACAGATGGGACCTGGATACCCAGTAAGAGTTAAGCCACTTCATTTTGGTTGAAATCACTGGATGCCTTCTCCAATTGCCTCTTAATCCAATGTCCTAAAATGCGTGATATTAGTCTTTAGTAATTTTAGAACGTAGTATCATGTCAGCACCCCCGGAAAGTCTCTCTCCGGCTTCATTCGACAATGAGGCCATCTTCCATGAGCAGGGTTCGATCACATCGGCGGGCGAGGTCCTGATTGTGGGTCACAATGACAAAAGTCTGATTGAAATCCTTTCTCAACTTAAAAATCAGCTCGTGAATATCCTCTGAGGTAACCGTATCCAGATTGCCTGTGGGTTCATCAGCTAAAACCACCTGGGGACCGTTGATGAGGGACCTGGCAATGGCCACTCTTTGTTGCTCGCCACCGGAAAGTTGGGCCGGTTTGTGGGTGAGCCGTTCTGCCAATCCGAGATAGGAGAGCAATTCCCTGGCTTTTCTGAGCGTCTGATTTCGGTCTTTGCCGGCGATAAAGGCGGGGATGCAGACATTTTCCAGGGCGGTAAATTCATTCAACAGGTGGTGAAACTGAAAAATAAAACCGATATTTTTATTACGGAAAATGGACAACTGCTTGTCATTGAGTTGGTTGACCTTTGTGTCCTGATAGGTTACCACCCCTTCGTCCGGCCGGTCCAGGGTTCCGAGAATGTGTAATAGGGTTGTTTTACCTGCACCGGACTTACCAATGATGGAGATAATCTCACCGGAAGGAATCGATACATTAACTCCCTTCAGTACGTGCAGTTTACCGTAATATTTATGAATGTCTCTTGCCTGTATCAATGACGTTTGTTCGATTTTTCTAAAGCTCAAAGATAAGATACGGAAGGACTTATCCTGGTTTATCTTGTGTAGACCGGAGAAAGAGACAGGTAGTAATCTGGAATTAAGTATTTCCTTTGATGGGGCGCAGACCGGAAATAGGATTCAGTATCTGCCGGTAAATCCAGTGGTTTCAGATACTAATTTGGGAGATTTGAATAGCGATTCACCGGGTATGGAATGCAATATTTTCTTACCTTTTCAGTTAAGATATGGTTGTGTGCAGAACATGATGAAAACCATGCAGATACTCCAACTCTGTAAAAAGTTTCCCTATCCTTTAAAAGACGGCGAATCCATCGCAGTGACATACCTGGCTCAGGGACTGCATAAGCTTGGTCATGAGATTACCCTCCTGGCCATGAATACAACCAAGCATCCGGTTGCAGTCCAGAAAGTACGCCATCATTTAGCTCACTACAAGACGGTGCACTATACCAAACTGGATAACGAAATCAAGCCGCTGCATGCATTTCTCAATTTGTTTTCGTCAGATTCTTACAATATCAGCCGGTTTGAAAACGAAGCGTTTCGTCAAAAACTGATCGGTATTCTCGAGAGGCAAAAATTTGATGTGGTTCAACTGGAGTCGCTGTATTTGGCTCCCTACATCGGCATTATCCGGGCTTATTCCGACGCTCAGATTGTTTTGCGTGCTCATAATGTTGAGCATGAGATCTGGGAAAGGATGTCGGTCAATGAACCGGTGGCTCTCCGGCGCTGGTATTTCGATTATTCTGCCAGGAAGTTGAAGAAATATGAGATTGAACAATTAAGCCTGATCGATCAGTTGTTACCGATGTCTCCAGTCGATGAGCAGAAATTCCGGCAAATGGGCTACCGGGGAGATTCGCTGGCAGTACCGATCGGGCTGGACATCAATGAATTTGCCTTTGAGGAAGTTCCGGCCGAGATCCCGGCTTCGGTTTCGTTTATCGGTTCACTCGACTGGATGCCCAATATTGAAGCATTAAACTGGTTTCTGGATGCAGTTTGGCCACATTTGAGCGTCATTTTTCCGGGGCTTAAGCTGCATGTGGCGGGTCGTAATTGTCCGGAATGGCTCCGGCAACTCCAACAACCCAACGTGATCATTGAAGGTGAAGTAGATGACAGCCGGGAATTTCTCCGTAGGCATCCATTGACGGTAGTGCCTTTATTGTCGGGCAGCGGAATGCGGGCCAAGATTCTTGAAGCGATGGCTTTGGGAAGGGTTGTACTGACCACTACCCTGGGTCTGGAAGGTATTAATGCCAGGGACAAGCAGGAAGTTTTGATTGCCGATACGGCTGAGGCCTTTATCCGGAAATTCCGTTTTTCCTACCACCATCACCGGCATCTGCCTTCGATCAGTGGTAATGCACGCCGGCTGATAGAATGCCACTTTGACCATCTGGAAATCGCCCGGAGTGTGCAGGACCGGTTTCAGCTTGTCATCCGATAAAAAGGTGAGCGATGGGATAGCATTGCCGGAAAGTTACCCGCACATTAATAGGTTATTCTCAAAGGAGTGATATTTTTGCGGCTCATCAACAATGGAGGAACGGTTGAAACTGCTGGTGTTATCTTCAAGATTCCCGCTACCACTGGAGAAAGGAGATAAACTCCGGCTGTATCATCAGATCCGGTATCTCTCCCAATCACATCAAATCATTTTGGTTGCCCTGACTGAAGAGCCGTTTGACCGGCTTCTGGTCAACAAACTGCAGGAATATTGCCGGGAGGTTTATGTGATACCTCATGAGAAGTGGAAAAGCATGTTTCAGGCTGTGTGGGGACTTTTATACGGGATGCCGGTCAATGTCGGTTATTTCTTCCGGGAGACGACGCGGCGTAAAATCGAAGCCATTATCGAGAAAACCCAACCTGACGCTATCTACGTACAGTTGATGCGCATGGCTCCCTATGTGAAAAATGTGCACTCGGCAGAGCTTTCCCTGGACTTTATGGATGCCTTTTCCCTGAGGGTGTTGCGCCGGGCCCAGCAGTCGTCAGCGATTACCGGATGGCTGTGGAAGATGGAAGCTCAATTGTTGAAACGATATGAACGGCTGTCTGCCAACATGTTCCGGCATCGATTTGTCATTGCTCCTGGCGATAAGCACTTTCTCGAAGAACATGGTATATCCGGTCCGCTGGATATCCTGCCCAATGGAGTCGATACAGATTTTTATCAGGTACGGAAGACGGGTGAAAAACCCTACGATTTGGTTTTTGTCGGTAATATGAGTTACCATCCAAATGTGCTGGCTGCCCAGTATCTGGTTAGCAAGATCGGAATTCCACTCCGGCGAAATCTAACAAACCTACGCATCCTGATTGCTGGAGCCAATCCCACCGAGGTAGTCCGGAAACTGCAGAATGATTGGGTAACGGTGAGCGGTTTTCTGCCAGACATCCGGGAGGCTTATGAAGCCGGTAAGATCTTTGTGGCTCCGATATTTGTAGGCAGTGGTGTGCAGAATAAGATCCTGGAAGCGATGGCCATGGAACTGCCCTGCATCACTAGCGGGCAGGTCGTCGACGCCATCGGAGGAATCCAGGAGATGGTGCTCAGTGCTGAAACCCCTTCCCAGTTTCACAAACACATCGAAAATTTGTTATCCGATCCCGGGCAGTGCCTGGACCTGGGACGGAAATCAAGAGCCCATATAGTCCGGTATTTTGATTGGGAGACCTGTTGCCGACCCCTGGACAAACTGAAATTAGCCAAAACTGTTTAAACTGCGGGTGAAACCTCTAAATGTAAAGATGAGTAAACTAAATACGATCGAAGAAGCTCTCCGGGAGATCAAAGCCGGGAAAGTGGTGATTGTGGTGGACGATGAAGACCGGGAAAATGAGGGCGACTTTATTTGTGCCGCAGAATGTATCTCACCCGAGATCATCAATTTTATGGCGAAATATGGCCGGGGATTGATATGTGCGCCGATTACCGAGGAAAGAGCCAGGGAACTGGAACTGGATCTGATGGTTCAGGAGAGCACTGCCCTGCATGCCACTGCTTTTACCGTTTCGGTTGACTATAAAGGAAAAGGATGCACCACCGGAATCTCGGCTTACGACCGGGCAACCGGGATCCGGGCTTTGGTGGATCCGGCGACCAAACCGTCGGATTTTGGACGTCCGGGACATATTTTTCCCTTAAAAGCGAAAAACGGCGGGGTGTTAAGGCGGACCGGGCATACCGAGGCTGCCATCGATCTGGCCCGACTGGCCGGTTTCGCACCAGCGGGAGTATTGGTGGAAATTCTTAATGAAGACGGCAGCATGGCCCGCTTACCTCAATTGATGGAGATTGCCCGGCAACACCAGGTGAAAATCATTACCATTAAAGATCTGGTGGCCTACCGGATGTCAACCGAGCGGATTATTTCACGGGAACTCGAGGTGACCATTGATTCGAAATGGGGACCATGCCGGGTGATCGCATACAACCAGCTGACCAGCGGTGATACGCATCTTGCGGTAGTCATGGGTAACTGGAAACCGGATGAGCCCGTATTGGTGAGGGTGCATTCATCAACCGAAACCGGTGATATCCTTGGTACTTTGTTTGAAGATCAGGGCATAAGGTTACATCAGGCAATGGAGATCATACGGCGGTTTAATCATGGAGTTTTGCTGCTGATGCGGCACAGCGAATCCAATACGATCATTCATAAATTGAAGGAGCTGGGATCCAATACCCATCCGGAAATTAAGGAACAACGGGATTTTGGAGTGGGAGCCCAGATTCTACGGGATCTTGGAATCGCCCGGATCCGCCTGATCACCAACAATCCCAAAAGAAGGGTAGCGCTCGATGGCTACGGTTTGGAAATTATCGAAAATGTGCCTCTCGACAAAAGCATGGTCACCGGCCCGGCAGGAGAGGATTGAAACCCGGAGTGTTTCTCCTGCCTGGTTTCTCAGAATTCCCGGTTCGATAACAGCTCTTTCCGGCTAGTCGCCCGGATTTCGGCCAGGATTGTGTCTCAATATCAACCGGTTCTCGCATCGGAGATTCAACTAGAAAGTAGGGCAAAATCTTCCTTCATCTTCGTAATTGCCCAGGTAAGTGAGGGAAAGTTCAAAAGCTCCCTGACCGGTTTGATAGTTGACCAGATCCCGAAGGTTAAGATCGTAACTCATTCCAATAAAAAGATCGCCGATGCCCAGTCCGAGCAGGGTGCCAAGGGCATCGAACTTTGGTCCACCCTGCAGATCCCGGACGCCGGAAATCCAGGCACCTATGTGAAAGTTGAAAGCATCGGTATGGTTGGGTTCGATAATGAAGGTTGACCCCAGGAGTCCCCTCATCGACGGCCCCTGATTGACAAACAACAGACGGGGAGAAATGCTAAGGTTAGGACCACTTTTCAGCGTACTACCGGCGTGGACCGTATATTTTCTTTTCAGCCTGCTGTCGGATTTCGCCTGTTGATTTTCGTCGCTGTCTTTTTTATAGAAAGAAAACTGGGGTTCGAGCAGGTGCTGGAGGGAAACACCCGTGTAATACTGAACGGTGCTGCTGGTGGCGGAAACGAAGTTGAGACCAACAGCCAGGTCGCTGAAACCAAAATTATTGTCGGGTAGGTCCTCACCGGTAGCTCCATCGAAAGCATCGACCCCATTAAACTGGTCCTGAAAAATCAGTTTTTCGTAAAGGATATTTCGCTGTCCGGTCACCAGTTGAGCGCCGGCAGATATCACCTTGTTTTCATTGCGGGCCAAAGACTTGTGGAAAGCACCTGAAATGGCGATCATATTGGTCGACAAGTCAACCGGATTGGACTGGTCGGTGATAAACTGAAGACCCACTCCGAATGCATCGCCGCTGAAAGCCCTGGAATTTAAATCAAAACGGAGGTCGATAGCCCCACCGAAACTACCGATGGATTGGCCGAGAGGTCCCCGCCATTTATCCCGGTAAATGGCGGATACCCGGTATTTGGCGCCGAATCCTCCGGTCAGCGCCGGATTGAGTTGCATCGGAGCGCTATAGTATTGCGAGAACTGGAGATCCTGTGCAGACAGGGAAATGGAGGTAAGGGTAAGCAGAAACAGGTAAAATTTTCTCAAAATATTCTGGATATCAGACATGCATTAAACTGCTTTTTATCCGAATTATTATTAGGGCACCTCTAAAAACCCCATTCAATTGTCAATCGCTTATCGGTGATAAGCTATTCAAAAATAACCTGCGCGATACTTCGTTATCCCTCAGTCACTTAGCTCCAGCTAGGCTCCTTCGCGATGCCTCGTCTCACTTGGCTCTTTTTGAATTTGCCTAATTTCAGAGGTATTTAGAGGTATCCATCAAATACCAGACCCAATTGCATAGGGATCCGGTCCTCAAAGATTCTGGATTATATCGTACTGGGTGACAATGTGGTAACTACCAGCTTTGTCTTTGACCACCACGGCCGGATGTTGCTTACTGATGATCCGGCTGAGTTTATTGAAAGGTGTATCCAAATCCACTTCGGGAAAGGGCTCTCCCATGATGGATGCTACCCCGGTGTATTCTCCCCGGATGCCATCATTCAGCAGATATTCGATGATCTGAGCCTCGGTGATGGATCCCACAATTTGTGAACCCTCCACCACCGGCATCTGGGAAATATCTTTGTCTCGCATGATTCCAATCACCGTACGGATATCCTGATCGCCTTCGACGGCGACAAAGCTTTTTTCCTGCTTGGATTCAATGAGATGTCTGACGGTCAGTTCTTCTTCCAGAAATCCCCGCTCCCGCATCCAGTCATCGTTATAGATCTTGCCCACATACCGGCTGCCATGGTCGTGAAAGATCACAACCACCACATCGTCTTTGGTAAGCCGGTCACCCATCTGTAACAATCCGGCTATGGCGCTGCCGGCCGAGTAACCCATCAGTATGCCTTCCATCCTGGCTAATTTACGGGCCGCCAGGGCACCATCTTTATCGGTTACTTTTTCAAAATGATCGATAAGGCTGAAGTCGACATTCTTAGGCAGGATGTCTTCGCCGATCCCTTCGGTGATATAGGGATAAATCTCTTTTTCGTCAAAAATGCCGGTTTCGTGGTATTTTTTGAATACCGAACCGTAGGTGTCGATACCCCAAATTTTGATGGCCGGACTCCGTTCCTTAAGATAGCGGGCAGTACCCGAGACCGTGCCTCCGGTGCCGACCCCCACTACGAGGTGGGTGATCTTACCACCGGTCTGTTCCCAGATCTCGGGGCCGGTAGATTCGTAGTGGGCTTCGGTGTTGGCCGGATTATCGTATTGATTAAACCAGTAGGAATTGCTGATCTGTCGGCTCAGTTTTTCTGCAACCGAATAGTAAGAGCGGGGATCAGTGGGCCCGACGTTGGTCGGACAAACGATGACCTCGGCTCCCAGGGCTTTCAGGATATCGATTTTCTCTTTAGACTGCTTATCATTGGTGGTGAAAATACATTTGTAACCTCTGACGCAGCCAGCGATCGCCAGTCCCATCCCGGTATTGCCTGAGGTGCACTCGATGATGGTGCCTCCGGGTTTGATCTTGCCGTCTTTTTCGGCCTGATCCAGCATGCGCACCGCCATCCGGTCTTTGATGGAATGGCCGGGATTAAAGGTCTCCACCTTCGCCAGTACCATACAAGGAAGGTGCTTAACGATCTGGTTGAGCTGGATCAACGGGGTATCCCCGATGGTCTCCAGAATGTTTTTATAGACTTTCAAGAACCTGAATTTAGACGGCAAAGCTATTCAAAATATTATCGACTCGCACTGATCATGGCCGACTTGTAACGGGACCGCACAAAAAACCGGGGATCAATCGCCCGCAAAGCCTGCGCTACATCTTTGGAAATAACCATATCGACCTCCCGGGGATAAAGATGATCCGGAATCGTTCCGATGACCTTGGCATAAACGGTCACATCAAACATCGGATTATTGATTTCGATGATCGATTGCTGGGCTGCATGGCGATGCATGACGAAATATCCTCTGGTGTTTTCGGTTGATTTCCAGATAGCCACTTCATTTTTATTGACCAGATGGGTTCCCTCGTACTCATATTGAAACCGGATGGCAAGATCACTGACCGGACCACCGACCGTTTCATTGTCCCTTTTCGATGGATCGATGATCTTTCCTGTATGGACAATCAAAGGTTCGAAAGATCTTTTCAGCCATCCGATATGCAGGGTCTGCCCTTCCTGCAGCTGCTGACCCTCGAGGTTATTCCGGCTGACCAGTAAATTGGTGGGCATATTAAAGTAGACCCGGCTAATCCTGAACAGATTATCCTTTTTTGCAACCTGATAATAGACCGGGAGAAATTCCTGTTTATTCCTGAATAGAGGTAGCCGGAATACGATCTGATCGTCAGCAATAGGAATTTTCAAGACCAGACCGGTTATCGGCCGGTTGTTCCTCAGCAACGGATTGGCTTCGATGATGTCTTGTTCGGATACTCCATACCCGCGGGCAATTGCATAAAGGGTCTGTTGATCATGTGCCCGGTGATACACCACTTTTCCTAACTTGGGATCGAATTGGATAAAAGCAGCATCGATCAGGTGGTGCTGGGCAGTGAGGATGTTCAGACTGAAGACACTCAAAATGAAGAGCAGTAATCCGGATAACAATATATTTTTCATAGCTAGCTGTACAAAAATAATATATACATTAAATAAAAACGTAATATTTATACATGAAATATCTTGGAGTCATTCCGGCCCGCTACCAGTCCAGCCGGTTTCCGGGAAAACCTCTGGCCGATATAGCCGGTCAGTCGATGATACAACGGGTGTATCATCAGGCCCTCAAGAGTTCAATCTTAAATGAGGTAGTGGTTGCTACCGACGACGGGAAAATCTTCGAACACTGTAACAACGAAAAAATGAAGGTAGTTATGACGTCGGCCGGACATCAATCGGGAACGGACCGGGTGGCCGAGGTAGCAGGTCTACTGGAAGCTGACGTGGTGATCAACATCCAGGGGGACGAACCCTTTATTCCACCAGCCTACATCGACCTGCTTTGCCGGCAATTTGACAGAGCTGAGGTATCTATTGCCACGCTAATCACCCCCCTCACCGATGCGGATATGTTTCATTCGCCCAATATTGTCAAGGCGGTGTGTCGATCCGATGGCCGCGCGATGTACTTCAGCAGGTCACCGGTCCCTTACCGGCGAAATCCGGACTTCAAGACAACGCTATACCGGCATCTCGGGATTTATGGTTTCCGGAGAGAAACTCTTTTACAACTGGCCGGACTGGAACAGGGACAACTGGAACGCCATGAAATGCTCGAGCAATTGCGCTGGCTGGAAGCCGGCTACGATCTGATGACCGCGGTTGTCGAAGCAGCTCCTATGGGCGTAGATCTGCCGGGAGACATTGACCACATCATTCAATGGATGAAGGAACATAACCTGGATTAACCAAGGTCACTGCCGGAAAATGAAAAGGGCAGCAGATCTTTGACCGTATCAAATGCCAGGACCTGCCCTGATTCGCCCTGCATAATGATTCTGATGGGATGCCGGTGCCGGTCTTCATACTCACTGATCACCTGGCGGCAGGCACCACAGGGAGTAACCGGATAGTTTATGATCTTTCCCCTGGAGCGGGCTGTGATCGCTATTTTGCGGATGAACAGATCTTTGTACTGGCTACCGGCTACTGCCAGGACATTTTGCTCGGCACAAAGACACAGTCCGTAGCTGGCATTTTCCTGATTGGTACCAACCAGGATTTTGCCGTTTTCCAGCAGGATCGATGCGGCTACCTGAAATCCGGAATAGGGTGCGTAAGCATCCCCGAGGGTATTTTTGGCAACAGCCAGCAGCGTCTGTTCATCCGGATCTAAATCGGAAGCCTGTTCAAACTGTTGATATTTTAACTCGATCGTCTTATTCATACTGTGTGGTTACTGGCTCGTGAAATTACATAGGCTCTCCGGAAACCCCTGAAATTAGGTAAATTAAGAAAGAACCAGCGTCCTTTAATCCGGTCATAATTTTACAAAGGCAGCAGGTGAGAGATTCTGCCCTTTAGGATACGGGCTAAATATTCGGCTCCGGATGCCGGGAATTTTGAAATTTACCGGATACTTGGGTAATCAATGGCAGAAAGCATGAAATCGATCGTGATCCTGGGGGCCGGAAGATCCGCCACTTCCCTGATTGATTATCTTTTAGAACGGGCGGAGAAGTACGACTGGCAAATCGTGGTAGCCGATATGGATCTTGATCTGGTCCTTCAGAAAACCGGTAATCATCCGAGGAGCATGGCAGTTCAGCTCGATGGCCGGGATCCGGAAAAACGGAAGAAACTCCTGGAGGATGCCAGCGTAGTGATATCGATGCTGCCTCCTGATCTGCATGACGCGGTAGCCAGGGACTGCCTCGCCAATCATTGTCATCTGCTGACAGCATCTTATCTGAGCGCAGCCATGTCTATGCTGGGAGAAGAGGCTAAAAAAAGAGACTTGTTGTTTCTAACGGAAATGGGACTGGATCCCGGGATCGATCATATGTCGGCCATGGCCATGATCAGGGAAATCAGGCAGGAAGGAGGGCAGATCCAGTCTTTTGTGTCGTGTACCGGTGGTTTGATCAGCCCGGAGAGTGATGATAATCCCTGGCACTATAAAATCACCTGGAATCCCCGCAACGTAGTGCTGGCCGGACAGCGTACGGCCCGCTTCAGAGTCGATGGTATGATCAAATACCTTCCGTATCAGCAGTTATTCCGGAATTTTCAATTATTCCGGGTCAGTGACTATGGACAGTTTGAGATGTATCCGAATCGCGACTCCCTGCCATATGCGTCGATCTATGGATTGACTGCCACCCCGACCCTAATCCGTGGCACGTTGCGTCATTGCGGTTTTTGTATGGGTTGGGATGCGCTTGTTCATCTGGGCCTGACCGACGATCAGCTGATTGTTGAAGCCGGAAGTTTTGCTACCTACCGGGATCTTTTATTGGCATTTTTACCGTACGGGACTATGTCAGTCGATCGAAAGCTGAAAGAACGCATAGGCGAGGTTAGTCCGGAAGTATTGCATCAGGTGAAGTGGTTAATGGATGATTCCGCTGTGCCACCTAAAACGGCCAGCGTGGCTGAACTACTTCAGGAACTTATTGTGAATAAATGGGCTCTGCGGGAAGATGACCGGGATATGGTGGTCATGCATCATGAAGTGATCTACCGGCTGGGCCAGAAGTGCATGCGTCGTACCAGTAGCATGGTGTATTACGGAACAAACCGGATGAAAACAGCGATGACAGATCTGGTAGGACTGCCCCTGGGTATTGGAACGAGATTATTGTTGACCGGTGATATCAAACTTCGTGGTGTTTACCTCCCGGTGGCAGAAGAGATCTGCGAGCCGGTGATGCAGGAATTGTCGGGATTGGGAGTCCGATTTCGCGAACAAACGGAGATCATGTGAATTACCTTTTCAGATATTACACCAGGATACAAAGTGATGCAACCCTGGGTTTTCAACTGTATTCGGTATGCCGGCAGGGTGTAACATTTCTGGTGGCCATCCTGCTGGCGAAAAGCGCTTTGTCCCTACCGGATATCGGAACCTATGAAATCTGGATGTATCTGGGGATGATTCTCAGCTTTCTGGGTCTGAGCGGAATTTTTCAGGCTTTTCTCGTCTTCTATCCACATTACGATGATTCTCAGCAGAATAGTTTTGTTTTTAATGTATTTATCCTGATCTGGATATTGACCGGCTTACTGGCTATTCTTCTCTATATTTTCCGGACTGATTTTTTCGGCACTTTGCTGGGAATCGGAGTGATTTCTGACCTGCCACTGGTTTTATTGTTTTTATGTTTCCATTTTATCGCCGTGTTCGCTCCGTATATTTTCCTGGCCGGTAAGCGAGCGGCTTTTTTTATTCCCTATACCGTATTTTTTATAGCAGGAACAGTGTTGTCGGTTCTGGTGCCGTTGTTGTTTTCCTCAGAGCTCCGGCATTTGTTGCAGGGTTTGTTTATCTGGTCGATCATTGAACATCTGGTGTTGCTGGTTATTGTTTTCAGGTTTTCCGATAATCGGATTTCGCCTGGCTTTGTCAGACCATTTTTAAAGGCGGCAGTTCCCCTTACCATCTATGCAGGAAGCGGACTTTTTGCCCAGATTTTCGATGCCTGGCTGGTTAACCATACTTTCGAAGATCTGGCCGTTTTTGCCATTTTTAAATACGGAGCCCGCGAATTGCCCGGAGCTGTTGCCCTCGCCGCTGCTTTCAGTGCCTCGATGGCCGGATTGTACTCGGCAGAACAAGGTAGCAGTCTTGCAAGGATTAAAGAAGGTAGCCGGAGATTTATGTTTATATTTTTCCCACTGGCTTTTATACTGCTTTTTGTCAGTAAGCCACTTTTTGGGTGGATTTATAGCGAAGCTTTTCAGGAGAGTGCGGTGGTTTTCAACACCTATCTTCTGCTGATGCTGAGCCGCTGGATTTTTCCGCAGGCCGTATTGATCGGTTCTGGAAGAAACCGGGAAATATTGTGGATCAGTCTCACCGAGCTTGTTATCAATATAATGGCCAGTTTGATCCTGGTAAAATACCTGGGACTGACCGGTATTGCATTGGGTACGGTTATCGCATTTTTATCCGAAAAAATGATGATGATTTTATTGTTGCGAAGAAAATATGGGATTCGGTTGAGTCAATACCTTGCAATAAAGCCATATTTAGCCTTTTCATCGCTGCTCATAACCGGTTATGTATGTGCGCTGATCATCTGAATAAGATCACAATTGAGGAGGCATACGCTTACCTGGTCGACCATCTTAAGAGCCGGCAGGGTACACTGCAGCAGATTGCCCGTATGTTGCTCGAGGATCTGTTCGGAGTTGCTAATGTGCAAACAGACAGGGAGTTGACCCGGGTGGAATGGAACAAGGTTCTGCAAGCGATGGAACGGTTAAATCAGGGAGAGCCACTGCAATATGTGACCGAAATCGCTCATTTTTACGGATTGAAATTCCGGGTAAACCGTTCGGTATTGATTCCCCGGCCAGAGACGGAAGAATTGGTGTTTGCCGTAATCGCGATGCTGAAAAAAGACCTGCGAAAAGACTTACGGATTCTGGACATCGGCACCGGATCGGGTTGCATCGGTTTGACGATCAAACATGTTTTTCCCGGAGTACAGGTCACCGTGATGGATAAAAGCAAGGAAGCGTTGGAAGTCTGCCGCAGCAATAGCGAAAGATTGAATTCGCCCGTGACTCTGATTTTGGATGACATTACCAAACCGTCCACCAGTGAAATACAGGGGGGAAAATGGCATTATATTGTTTCAAATCCACCATATATCCGGGAAACTGAAAAAGCGGAAATGGAACGGCATGTTCTCGATTTTGAACCGGCAGAGGCTTTGTCTCCGTTGTCGAAGGATCCCCTCAGGATGTACACGTCAATTATCACTTATAGCTGTGATCACTTACTGAATGACGGCTACCTTTTTCTGGAACTCAATGAATTTCTGGCTAAAGAAATCCGGCATGAGGTCATTGCAGGTGGTTTCAGGGACGCAGATATTATATTGGATATGCAGGGTAAGGAAAGAATTTTAAAAGCACAGAAAAAATAGGCGCCTATTTATCCTCCCGCTTTTTTCACATCGGTAAATCCCTGCTCCTGTAAAATTGCCAATACTTTCTCCCGCTGATTTCCCTGAATCAGAATCTGACCGTCTTTGGCGCTTCCTCCCACACCGCATTTTGCCTTGATCATGGTGGCCAACTCTTTTAATTGCTCATCACTGCGCTGGATGCCCTCGATTACGGTCACCTCTTTGCCTCCCCTGCTTTTCCGGTCAATCCAGATTCTGACTTTATCCTTGATTTTTCCGGGTGTGATGCGAGATTCATCCTTACCTGAATTTAACTGCAGGCCGGAAAACAGGCTTTCCATGGTATCCGGATCAGTAGAATAAACCAGGCCGCCACCTTTGATTTTTTTTGATTTTTTACTCATGATTTACGTTTCCAGTTGTCGTTAAGCATTCGCAGGACCAGAGTTGCCAGACCATCCATTTTTCCGGGACTATTGGCAAGTAAAATCACAGCGGTTTTTGTGTCCGGAATAAAGTGAATGGAAGCTGCATGGGCATCCGTCTTCCCGGAGTGCAAATATAAGTCAGGGGCATTTCTGTTTTTGAAAAGATGCCAACCGGTGGCGGTATAAGTTTTTTTTGTGCCTTCGATCTTGTGCCGGAGTAGCAGCAGGCGATGGAAACTGACCGGTTGACCCGAGAGCAGTTGTGCCCGCAAATATCGGCAAAGATCACGACAGGTGGTTGCCATTCCTTCGGAGGCACGAAAGGACCTGAAATTCCAGGGAGGTATCTTTCTTCCGGTCCGGTCATAGCCCGGTGTAAGATGTTTAGGGTGATCGTCAATTGCCGACTGAATCATTCCTGCCGGTCGAAAAATGTGAGTTTCCATCAGAGTATTAAAGGATTGGCCGGTTATCTGCTCCAGAATGATTTCAATTACAGCATAATTTACATGAGCATAATGGTAGGTCCCATGATTATTCAGAGCATTGATATTTCTTAAATAATCCGCTAAATGCTCGCGGTTATAATTGTGATAAGGATCCTGAATCCGGGTCTGGACTGTTCCTATATTTTCCGGCGGTCCCTGAAGACCTGAAGTGTGAGTCAACAGATCAAGGATGCCAATTTTATTGAGGATTAAATTTTGAAAGGAATCCGGTAAATAGTCATTGATCGACTTTTCGTAACTCAGTATATTCTGGTCATAAAGGATCTGGCAAAGGTGTGCTGTAAATACTTTGGTGAGTCCACCAATCTGAAATTTGCTGGTATCGCTGACGGGCTGATCAGAACCCTTTTCGGCAGTACCGAAGCCAATCATATATACGGAATCGTGATCAATGATACCCAAAATAAAACCGGGAATTTCCTCAAAAGAAATATCGGTATCATGTCGAATTATTTTCCAGATTTCCTTTCGCAAAAGGGAATCCGTTTGGGTTTTTCCTGCCAACGGGAAAAACATCAAACACAGAACCTGAAAAATCGACTTTATTTTGGTCTGTGGAGACATGGGTACTTTGCATTGGTCGAAGTCAGGTTCCGATGCTCTTACCTTTGATCGCCTTTCCAATCTGGACATCCATCGCCTGGTGTGCCAGAGGTTCTGCAAAAGAATTTAAAGCATGCATGGCCTTTTCAATCGCATTTTTATTATTTCCGGTGATGGATTTTTTCAGATGTTCCTTTAGTTGATCCAGCTTTGTTATATCTTCTACTGGAAATATGTCCTGGTTCTGACGAATGAATTTTTCCGTCGAAAGTATAATGTGATTTGCCTCATTGATAGCTTCCCGGAGGGCTTTTACTGCAATATCCTCCTGGGCATGTTCCAGAGATTCGAGCAACATCTTTGCCATTTCTTCTTCACTGATGCCATAGGTCGACCTGATTTCGATTTGCTGGCTTTTTTGAGATCTTAGCTCCCGGGCACGTACTTTCAGAATTCCATCGGCGTCAATAATGAAGCTTATTTCAATTTTCGGAATTCCGGCCGGCATCGGAGGAATTTCCCTCAGAATGAATTCACCCAATTTGCGATTATTCTCGACCAGATCCCTTTCGCCCTGATAGACGGCTATTTTCAGATTTTTTTGTCCGTCAATCGAAGTGGTATAATTGCGTCCGGCACTCACCGGTATTTTGGAATTGCGGGGAATAATTACATCCATAAGTCCACCCACGGTTTCTATCCCGAGTGAGAGCGGAGTAATGTCGAGAAGGAGCATGTCCTTCTGGTTGCCGGCAAGGATATTAGCCTGAATGGCAGCTCCAAGGGCTACCACTTCATCGGGATCGAGTGAATCATTGACGAGCTTACCGAAAAAGGCACTAACGCGATTTTTCAGATGGGGTATGCGGGTAGATCCTCCCACCAAAATGACATGGTCGATTTCATCCGGGTTAAGACCGGCATCCTTCAGAGCTGATTGACAGGAATCAAGGGTCTTGTCAATCAGCGGGTTTATCAGGTGCTCCAAATCGGAACGATGGAGGGTTAGACTGATGTTGTCCATCTTTCCTTCATAATGATCGTGAACCGAAAGGGTCTTTTTGGCGCTTTCGGCCAGGAGTCTCAGTTGTTGTCGTAACTGAGGGTCTTCCTTCATCTGCGAATAGTCTGACTGCCCGGTCTGTAGCCAGTAATCGATAATGGCCCGGTCAATATCGTCACCTCCCAGAAAAGTATCGCCACTGGTCGATAAAACATCATATATACCCTGGTCCAGCCGCAGGATCGAGATGTCAAATGTCCCACCTCCCAGATCATAGACAGCTATGATCTGTGGCTCGGAGCTATTCTGCTGGATGCCATAAGCCAGACTGGCGGCAGTTGGTTCATTGACTATCCGCAATACATCCAGTCCGGCAAGTTTTCCAGCATCACGGGTGGCCTGTCGCTGAGCATCGTTAAAATAAGCGGGAACGGTAATCACAGCCCTGGTAACTGACCTTTTTATTTCATTTTCTACCCGTTCTTTCAGGTATTTCAGGATATGACCGGAAAGCTCTACGGGGTTGTAATATTTTCCGTCAATCTCGATTTTAACCAGGCTTTCTGTATCGTCATCAATGATTTTGTAGCTGAAAAAATCTTTGTGGGCGGCGATGTCCTGGTAGCTTTTACCCATCAGCCTTTTCACCGAGAAAATGGTACGTTCCGGTTCTTTCACCAACATCTTCCTGGCTTCTTCGCCTACCACGATCTTACCGTTCCGGTCAAAATAGACGATGGATGGTACCAGGGCATTTTTTCCGGTTGCATCTGTAACCGTTACTGGCTGGTCGTCACGAATATAAGCGACCAGACTATTGGTGGTGCCCAGGTCAATACCGACAATGATTTCCTGGTTTGCGACGGTTCCATCTTTTAAATTGATCGGAATTTTTGCCATTTCTCTGATTTAGGTTTTGCAAAAATAGGGTTCCTGCCGACTTTCACCCTGCTAACAGCACGAAGCCGGTGAATGTTTTGAGAAAGATCCCCTATATGGGTTTACGAAGACCTATTTTGGTAACATCAGATTATTTGAAATTTTTGCGGGATCATTCGTCTGATATTTAGAGATAATCCTGATCTTGTTTGGCATCATGATCCTTAGAGACAAACAGTTGCGCCTATTTTTGTTCCTCGGGGGCTTTTTTATTGCCAACGCCCTGATTGCTGAGTTTATCGGAGTTAAGATTTTTTCACTGGAGAAGACCTTTGGTTTTGAGTCGATATCCCTTTCTTTTTTTGGAGTGGGGGATCTTTCGTTTAATCTCACGGCCGGGGTTTTGTTATGGCCCATAATTTTCATTATGACCGACGTGATCAATGAATACTACGGCATCCGGGGGGTACGGCTTCTATCATTTATGGCCGCTGTACTGATCCTCTACGCTTTTCTGATGTTCTTCATTGGCATCCGGCTCGTTCCGGCAGATTTCTGGCCTACATCTCATATTTTACCGGATCTTCCGGCGGAAGCCCAGGCAGAGATCCGGGATAAGGTAGCTGACTATAATTATGCCTTCAGGCTGGTCTTCGGACAGGGGTTATGGATCATAGTCGGATCACTGATTGCCTTTCTGATCGGTCAGCTCATGGATGTGCTGGTCTTTCATCGCATTAAAATGATTACCGGTGAGACCATGATATGGTTAAGAGCTACCGGTTCAACCCTGGTCAGCCAGTTTGTCGACAGTTTTGTTGTGTTGTTTGTGGCTTTTTATATCGGAGCCGGATGGAGTCTTAAGCTGGTGTTGGCCATCGGCATGGTCAACTATATCTATAAGTTTACCATGGCGATCATCCTCACACCTTTGATTTACCTTGCCCACGATCTTATTGAACGTTATCTTGGCGAAGAGCTGGCCACCCGGATGAAAAAGGAGGCCATCACCGGCTGATTAATGGAGTTTGGCCACGGCTTCCCTGATCCGTTCTACTGATTCGCGCAGTTCGGATTCAGAAGCGGCATAACTAAGCCGGACACATTCATCGGCTCCAAAAGCGCTTCCGCTGACAATGGCGACGTGCCCTTCTGCCAGGATATAGAGCGCAAAATCGTCAGCATTCCGGATCGTGGTACCGTTGGACGATTTACCGAAATAATGACTGATATCCGGAAAAACATAAAACGCACCGGTCGGCATGTTGACTTTAAATCCCGGAATCTCGCTGAGCAATGCGACAAAAATATTCCTTCGATGTTCAAAAGCCTTACGCATTTGTATGCTTGGCTCCATGGAAGTGCTAAGCGCTATGGCGGCAGCTGCCTGATTGAAGGAAGCCGCTCCGGAGGTGAACTGTCCCTGAATTTTGTTGCATGCATCGGCGATCCATTTGGGTGCACCCATATAACCCAGCCTCCAGCCGGTCATGGCAAATCCTTTACTGAAGCCGTTTACGGTTACGGTACGGTCTTTCACTTCTTCAAAAGTGCCGATGCTATCGTGTTTTCCCGTAAAATTGATGTATTCATAGATCTCGTCCGACAATATCACGACCTCCGGAAAATCTTTAAGGACTTCCACCAGTCCTTTCAGGTCTTCTTTGGTGTAGACCGACCCGGTAGGATTGCAGGGTGAGGAAAAGATGATCATACGGGTCCGATCGGTCAGGGCAGCCCGGAGCTGTTGGGGAGTGATGATGAAATTCTGGGAGATATCGGCTTTTACTTCGACGGGAATACCACCTGCCAGTTTGACGATCTCTTTATAGGAAACCCAATACGGAGCAAAAAGGATAACCTCATCACCCTCATCAATCAAAGCCAGGGTTACATTGGCGATCGACTGTTTGGCTCCGTTGCTGACCACGATCTGATTTTCTGTAAAAGTCAAACCATTATCACGCTTGAATTTTTCTACGATAGCCTTACGTAAGGCCATGGTGCCTGGTACCGGGGTATATTTGGTATCGCCTTTTTCCAACGCTTCAATGGCGGCTTTCTTGATATGATCGGGCGTGTCAAAATCGGGTTCACCAATACTCAGGCTAATTACCCGGTGACCCTGGGCAGCCAGGTCCCTGGCCATCTGGGTCATTTTAATGGTGGCAGATTCTTCCATCTCATTGACTCTGCGTGAAAGGCGGGGATCACTCATTGACAGAAAGTTTTCATATGTTTAAAAAAAAACGACCGCAAAAGTATGACAATTTTTATGGTTATAAGATCAAAGTGCATGAAAATGAAATGGGAATGGCCTTAACCGATAAACCTCATATGACTTCTTTTTAATGTAGAGTACCTTTTGGGTTTAGCCATGATCCCTTTCTGTTGCAGGATAATAATCACTACTTTGTAACCCGGCTACATCAGATCACCGTTATGGAAGAGAAAATCAATCGGTTGCGGGAAAAACAACAACAGGCTCTGGCTGGTGGGGGTGAAGAAAGGATAGCAAAGCAGCATGCGAAAGGTAAACTGACTGCCAGGGAACGAATCGATCTCTTGTTGGATGAAGGAAGTTTTCAGGAAATCGGAATGTTTGTAGAACACCGTTCAGTAGAATTTGGCTTGGCCAATGAACAGTATCCGGGCGATGGCGTAGTAACCGGTTATGGTAACATTCACAGCCGGCTGGTGTATGTCTTTGCCCAGGATTTTACGGTGTTCGGAGGTTCACTTTCTGAAACTCATGCGGAGAAAATCTGCAAGATTATGGACCTGGCCCTCGAAAACGGAGCCCCGGTCATCGGCCTGAATGATTCGGGTGGAGCCCGGATCCAGGAGGGAGTGAATTCACTGGGAGGATATGCCGATATCTTTTACCGCAATACCCTGGCATCGGGAGTTATACCCCAGATTTCAGTTATTATGGGGCCTTGCGCCGGAGGAGCAGTCTATTCGCCGGCGCTTACCGATCTGATCATCATGGTAGATCATACCTCCTATATGTTTGTGACCGGTCCGAACGTAGTCAGGACGGTCACCATGGAGGACGTGTCCTCTGATGATCTGGGTGGAGCCCATACGCATGCCACCAAATCCGGGATCAGCCATCTGGTTGCCGACAATGACCGGGATTGTCTGCTCCTGATCCGCCGGCTATTGAGTTACCTGCCCCAAAATTGCGAGGAAGTACCAGCGAGGCTCGACTACAGGATGGATGACGAACTCCGGCCTGCTCTTGACCATATTCTACCGCCCGCAAACAATCAGGCCTATGATGTGAAACTGATTATTGAGGAGTTGTCGGACACCGGGAGTTTTTTCGAGTTGCAGTCGGGTTATGCCGATAATCTGGTGATTGGATTTGCCCGGTTGGCAGGTAGAAGCATCGGCATTGTGGCCAATCAGCCCAATAGCCTGGCCGGAGTGCTGGATGTTGCAAGTTCCAGAAAAGGAGCCCGGTTTGTCCGATTCTGTGATTCATTCAATATTCCCCTGCTGGTCCTGGTAGACGTACCCGGATTTTTACCCGGCACTGATCAGGAGTGGAATGGCATCATTGTACACGGTGCCAAGTTGCTTTATGCTTTTTGTGAAGCTACCGTTCCCCGGGTGTCACTGATACTTCGCAAAGCCTTCGGGGGAGCTTACGATGTGATGAATTCCAAGCACATTGGTGCTGATATGAATTATGCATGGCCGGGAGCTGAAATTGCAGTGATGGGGGCTAAGGGTGCTTCGGAGATCATCTTTCGACGGGAAATTGACCAGGCTTCCGATCCTGAACAAATGCTCCGGGAAAAGGAGCAATTGTACGCCGAAAAGTTTGCCCACCCCTATAAGGCGGCGGCAAGGGGTTTTATCGATGAGGTGATCGAACCTTCGGTTTCCCGTCAGAAACTCATCCGGGCGTTTGCCATGTTGGAAAACAAGGTGCGTAACCTGCCCCGCAAAAAACACGGCAACATCCCATTGTAAGACTGGCCATTAACATATTAAATTTATTACTTATCTTTTATAGACTCATCTGCATATTTATACATATTATAATTTGGCATAATATTTGAAGACTCACTCGTGAGTAATTTTTCAAATGGTATTATGTCAAAAACAAGAAACAGATGGATTAGTGCCGTTGCGTGGGTGTGTCTGCTGGCGATAAGCCTGCCGGCTTATACACAACCCTGTCCAATGGCCAATCCGATTCTCGGTGCAAACCAGGTTTGCCCGGGAACCCAGACACAATATACCATGTCATCTGACAACAGACCCACCAGTACCTACGAGTGGGAATTGTTCGGATCAGGTGGCCAGATTATTGGACCCACCAATGGCATTTCCGTCACTATCCAATGGCAAAACATCAATGGAGGACCATTCTTACTGCGCTGCACAGAGCGAGTCGGGGCGTGCTCGTTTGAAAACGACCTCCAGATAACCGTAGCTGATGACCTGGCGAGAAGGCCTTTCAATTGTTTCAGCGAACTGAGCATTCCGTTTGACGAAAATTGTGAAAAGCTGATTTTACCGGAACACCTGCTCACGGCCGGCGCACCGGAATGTGCCAACTCTTTTGTGGTCGAATTATCGATCGATGGAGATATCCCGGTACCCAATCCGGTTGGCATCGAATATCTCGGACAGATCATTACCGCCCGGGTCATTCACACGGCCTCCGGCCAGAGTTGTGTATCCCGGGTTTTGCTCAAGGACGGAAGCGCACCCCGGATCTATTGTGAGAATGATACAACCCTTTGTAACGACCCCCTGGCCTGGGAGCCCTTTCATCCAGGTTTCAAAAGACCTCTGGCGGAAGATAATTGTTCCGGTCAGGTCTTTGTCGAGCCCCATGGATACGAGTGGGTTCAACTCTTTGACCATCCCCTGTTTGACGCTTATATTGTCCGCTCCTGGAAGGCGGTTGATAAATACAATAATGAGTCGAAATGCGAAGACACCATCTTCCTTCGCCGGGTCATTTTCGATCAGATCCTGTGTCCGCCCGATACGCTGATTGTCTGTGATCGCAGCAATCTGCATCCGGACAGTATGTTTTATTTCAGTCCTGCCGATCCGGTCACCTCCGGGGTGCCAACCTTTGACGGATACGATCTGTGGACACCACGGTCGTATTGTGATTTTTCGATTAAATATGAAGACCGGTACTCCTACAAATGTCAGGGCACCTACACGATTCATCGGTACTGGTACCTGAGTCAGATTACTCCGATGGCGATTTTTGAAGATACCTGCCACCAGATTATTGAAATCGTAGATACAGTTGGCCCGGTCGCGAGTTTTGATACGACCAAAGTCAAGTGGCGGTACCACCATGATGTCTACGGTTTGCCCTCCAACCGGGCCTACAAGACGATCTATTTTCCTACGCTCGATCACGAATGTCTGGCGAACGGATATTTTCCGGCACCCCTTGTGACCGACAATTGCACCAATGCCGACAGTGTACAAGTCAATCTGATCTGGGAAAATGGCCATATCAGTTATGTGAACGGAAGCCCGGGCAGTGAGCATCTGAAATTCAAAGATCTGACACTAGGGAAGCATATCGTGGTGATCAAGCTGCGAGATGCCTGTCACAACACCAGCTACGATACCCTGATCGCTGTGGCGGAAGACCGGAAAGCTCCGTACCTGGTGGTCGACAAATACCCGGTTGTTACCCTTGGTGGTTCGGGTGAAATCACCTGGATTGATGCTTCTGTCTTTGATGAAGGTACCTGGGATAACTGCGGGGTCAGTCTCCTTTTGGCGCGGCGCGTTGACTGGTGGAAACACCGGGTTGACCTTTGCGATTCACTTACTTCGCACTGTTATGATGAACATGACACGATCTATTGTGCCAATCTCGAAAAAGACAAGCATCTCAACGAAGTGGAAGCCCACTATTATGAGACGATGCAATGGCTAAAGGAAGACTTTGAAGAATGTGGAACCCTGCTCTACAATGCCTGGAAATATGATCTTTGCAGGAAGGGCACCCTGGAATGCCGGCACTATTCCACTCCACCGGATAAAGATTACTTCCGGAATCTGATGGCTGAGGTCTATGGCTGTCAGGATATCTTTGAGGGTCCAGTCCAACCTAAAGATCTGGATTTATGGGATCAGATCGGAGGAGGCTGGAGTCAGTCCGTCCCATTTGACTGCGATGATGTCTGCGGAGAAGGTAAAGTGACTGTCGAACTTCTGGCCATTGATGCCCATTGCAACATTTCCCGGATTTGGGTTGATGTGTTGGTCGAAGATAAATCAGCACCGGAAATCCAGCATTTCCTGCCGGACCTGGATATCAGCTGCTGGGCTTACAATCACTTTTACCGGGACAGTGTTACCGCCGGTAATTTTCATGTTTTTGGAAAATACGAGCCATTTCCTAAAGATCAATATTCCAGCGAATCCCGCAAAACCATCATCTACGACCGGCTCTGCCCGGAAGAATATCACCATGGATATGAATATGATGATTATATCATATCCGATACTATCCTCAATGGAGTCGTATTTGAGAATTGCGAACTGTTGATTGAAGAGAGCCAGAAGCTTCATTTTGAACGCTGCGGTGAAGGATGGATTGAGCGGACCTTCATCTTCAAGGGGGCCTGCAATACCCCAGAAGCCGGTTATGCCAAAGCCATTCAGCGTATCAATATTTATAATGATTGTCCGCTGCAGGAACACGACATCATCTGGCCATCCAAAGACACCACAATTTACGCCTGTTCGTATATCAACATCAAGACCGGCGGGCCCCGTCTCAGGTATGAAGACGAGTGCCGGGAAATCGGCATACATTATAAAGACAAGATTGCAGATGTGTTGTACAATGCCGACAGCACTTGCCTCAAAGTAATCCGCACCTGGGCGATCATCGACTGGTGCCGTCAGAATGAACCCTATCATGAGGACTGGATCGGCAATCAAAACTATCATTATTACGAATTTGACCAGATCATCTATTTCAGAAATTCCAGTGGACCGGAAATATTCGACTGCGATATTGATACCATTTGTATAGGGGCCAGTTGCACCGGTGACCTGAAAACCAGTATTTCTGTATCCGATGATTGTACTCCTTCACAGGAAATCAGGGTATCCTGGGTGCTGTATGAAAATACCCAATATGGATACTTGCCTCGCGATCGAGGTGATTCGACTTTTGCTGATGTGGCTGATCTACCGATGGGAGATTACAAACTGGTTTGGAAAGCGGTAGATGGCTGCCACAATCAGACATTTTGTACCGATCATTTTGCCGTAAGGGATTGTGTCGTTCCTACGCCGGTATGTCTGAGCAGTACGACCGTTCGGTTGCTGCCGATCGATCTGAATCAGGATGGACAAATTGATACGGCGGTGGGTGAGATATGGGCCCGGGAACTCAATGTGAGCAGTTACGATAATTGTTTGCAGGACATCGACTTCCGGATCCGGATCAAAGGAACCGGCAGCATCGATCATGCCGGAAATTTGCTGCCGCCCGATTCGACAGCAACCCAACTCAGATTGGGATGCAACGATATTGGGACACAGGAGGTGGAAATGTGGGTCATTGACCAGTCGGGTAATGCCGACTATTGCCTGGTCTTAGTTGAGGTCATTGCTCCGGCTGAGGGTTGCCATGGTGAGTTGGGCAAGGTAAGAGGTACGGTAAGCAGCATGCAGGGTGCCGGTATTGGCGGTGTAGAGATGTTGCTCGAAAATGTGACGGATACCGTTCAGGTTTTGACCACCGCAAAAGGACAATATGATTTTGGATCCTTTGCAATGGATGGCTCGGACTATCGGTTGTGGCCGGAGAAGACAGACGATCCGATCGCAGGGATATCGACCTTTGATGTGATCCGGATTGCCAAACACCTGTTGTCGAAAGATCCTCTGAAGTCAACTTTCCAGCTTAGGGCGGCAGATACAAACGGAGATGGAAACATATCCGTCCTGGATGTCATTAACTTGCGTAAACTGATCCTCGGAAAAATTGAGCAACTGCCGAATCCTCAGCCCTGGCAGTTTTTCAATAAAGATATGGTTCCGGCTTCGACCCTTAATTTAACGTTTGATTATAGTCCGTGGCTTCATTTTACCGGGGTGAAAGTGGGAGATGTTAATGGGGATATTACGAATTATACGAAAACATCCCGGGCCGCTCCCGAGATGTTGACGTTCACCTACGAAGATGGGCAGTTTGAAACTGGTCGTGAATATATAGTAGCCATCCGGTCGCCACAATCTTTCATGGCGGAAGGCCTCCAGATGGAACTAAGCATTGACGAGGATTTCCTGGATTTCAGGGGGATAGAACCGGCTGATCTTGACCTGGACGAAGAAAACTGGCATAGTAGAGATGGACGCATTTATCTAAGCTGGTTGGCACCGGATGATGTGCATACAACGTCAGATATATTATTTTACCTGAAATTCGTCGCCCGGGACAATATCCGGCTTTCTGAATCGCTGGCCCTTACTTCACGGAGAATTCAGAATGAAATTTATATGAAAAACGATACCGTCATTCCATTCCGGTTGATCGCTACGAAACCTTCCTTCATGACTCCCGAACTCAGTCAGAATGCTCCCAATCCCTTCCGGACTACCACGACTCTGGATTTGAAAGTGCCCCTGGAGACAGACATTAACATACGGATTTCTGATCTTCAGGGCAGGATATATGTGGTAGGAGACCGTCGTTATCCGGAAGGCATCCATCAGATCGATGTTACTCGTGATCAACTGGGAGGACCAGGTATCTATCTCTTTGAGCTGTTTACCGGTAAACAGCATGAGATCAGAAAACTAATCCTGCTGGAATAGGATATCAAAGACATACCATTTGATTACTCAACCGGCCTCTGGCATTTCAGTCAGGGGCTTTTTTGTAGTTTAGAGTCAACTTGTAATCAATATAAATATTGTTTATATATAAGTTATGTACATATGTATAATCCGGTTATATTTGAACCGGATTTGAGCCGTAGTATGAAAACCAATTTGATATTTGGTCAGTGTGGCTTCAATTGATAATTTTCATGGAAAAGTCACATTATCTAGGTATTTTTGTTTTGACATGAACATATGATAAATAGACCGATAGGATTTAGTTAGAAGTATACTTGACTCATATTCAACAAATTGTAGTCAATATAGGACCAAAACTGTACACCATGATGATAATTGCCTTCCGCAAGCTGCCTGGCTATGCTGTGATATTTGCTTGCCTCACCTACCTGATGCCAACAGCCCTAAATGGCCAGGTAACCGTAAAGACCTTTCACGATGTCAACAATAATGGGATTCAGGATGCCGGTGAAGACCTCATTACCGGATTGACCGTTACGGCTACTGATGCCAACGGGAACGAGTTTCCCTTACTGGATGACGGTAACGGTACCTTTATCCTACCGGCTGAGCTCATAACCAGCCGGTTGCGGATTCATGTGACTGGTTACGATGGTACTTTAAAGCAGGGGGTTGCCGGACCAACTTCGGTTTTCTATGTCGAAAACGGAGCCACGGTTCTGGTGCCGGTCAGTACCGGTCCCAATTTCAATGTTACCACGAGCAGGATAATGATACCTTGTTACGATGGTGGCACCATCGAAGGAAATACCGGTCCGGCCTTCGTATCTTTTCCCTATACCGTGAACGGGATTGCCCAGTCGAAAGGTGGGACCGAGGAGGATCCGCAGATGGATGCCACTATCGAACAGATCGGATCTACCTGGGGTGTTGCTTATCAGAATATACACAAAAGGGCATTTGCAGCAGCATTATTGAAACGACATGTGGGACTGGGTCCTGAAGGA
This sequence comes from uncultured Saprospiraceae bacterium, assembly GCA_964428345.1. Lineage (GTDB taxonomy): Bacteria > Bacteroidota > Bacteroidia > Chitinophagales > Saprospiraceae > JABDMH01. Next base: position 33,020 of record CAYRYD010000023.1, read on the forward strand.
ACAGGTGGACTCTATATGATCGATTACTCGTCGGGAAGTCCGGTGGTCAATAGTTACAATTTGCAGGGAGTGGTTCCTTCGACAGGACCAACGATTGATTTTGGGTCGATACAGCGGGTCAATGTAGATGGTGATGTTGACGAAACGATGCCCTATGCGCTTACTTCCGCGCCCAATACCGCCACCTTCGATATGGATGCTTTCCCCAAGGTAGGAGCAGTAGCGTATGGAGATATCGATGTGGAGGAAGATGAGCAGACATTATGGATGGTAAACCTGCATCAGCGATCGCTCATTGCCATGGATGTTTCAGAAGAAAATGTGGTGCCGGGCACCCAAAGCATCCGGCACTATCCGATTGCTGGCATGACGGGATTGCCCAATCTGAATTACCGTTATGCGATGTGCATCAATGCGGGTGGCAATCTGAATAATACTGGGGCTGAACCTTTCACTGATCACAACGAGGTGGCCTGGGATAAGAATAAATACAGTGTCGGAGGCCAGGGTGTTTATAAACCCATAACCGTTTCCAATCTCCTCAACGAGACGGATAAGACCTCCGAGAGTCCGCTCTATAAAACTTTAAGGACAGGAACCTTCAGTTATGAAATTCCGGTACCGGTGGCTGAAACCTATACGATAACGCTGCATTTTGTCGAACCGGAAAACTTTGTAGCGGGTGATCGCCTGTTCGATATCAAAGCGGAAGGCCAGGTCATCCGGTCATCGTATGACATTGTCAGTGAGGCTGGAGCCAACAAGAAAGCGATCACCCTGACTTTCGATATGGATTGCAATGATGGGGTCATGAATCTTGAATTCATCGCTGTTCAGGGTGCAAAGGTCAATGAAGCGCTTGTCTGCGGAGTGGAGGTGGTTGGTCAAAGCATTATGGAGTCGGGAGTATTGCGACCCTGGGGACTGACCTTTCACCAGGGGTTCGGTTATCTCGGTGTAGTGGCCGACGGGTCCATCTCCAAGTCCCGGGAACACCTATTTGGTTTCGTATTGAGATTTGATCCCGACGATATGGCAGCCGGATTTACCGAGGTGCTGGCGTTCCCGCTTGGATATCCCAGAGAGCGTGCATCGAATGCCCATTTGCCCCAGCCTCAACCCCTGCGATCCGCAGAGTGGCAAGCCTGGGTCGATCAGTGGGAACTGACGGTTATCCAGACCAAACAGGAGCAATTATCCGCCAGTGGGGCATTGCTGGCGGCCTATGCCCAGCCAATTATTTCCGACATAAATTTCACCTCCGATGGAGGCATGACCATTGGACTGATGGATCGATGGGGGCATCAGACCGGTTACCGCAATTATCCGGCCGATATCACCGATAATACTCTGATCGTCGCCTATGGACCCGGTGATCTTCTCAGGGCTTTTGATGACAATGGTATCCTTCGACTGGAGACCGAAAATTTTGACAATGGTACCTATTTCCGTAATGATGATGGTCCCAGCTTTGGCGGAGAGTTCTTTTATGATGATCACTTTGTAGCAGCGGCTGCCCACCATGGAGAAATTTCAACAGGAGGAAATGCAATCCTGCGAGGGACTCAAACTGTGGTGAATACGGTATTTAATCCAATTAATGTGGGTGCCGGAAATCCGAATTACGACAATGATGGGGTTTATACCCAGGGGATCCAGTTTTACAGCACAGCGACCGGAGAGAAAGAGCGGGCCTATCTTTTTGTGGATCAGTTTATCCAGGGTAAGGCCAACGGATTGGGAGATATGGAATTTGCTGCCGAGTTTATCGGGGGAGAGGTCGGCAACTATGTCTGGTGCGATGGCAATGCCAACGGGATTCAGGATCCGGAAGAGTCGGGTATTGATAACATCAAAGTGTATTTGATTGATAAGGAAAATGGGGATGCGTTGATAGATTCGGCCACCACGGAGAATGGCGGTCAGTTCATCTTTACCAATCTGTTGCCCCAACATTGTTATTCTATGCGTATCGATCTGGTGCAACTGCAGGATATGGGATTTTCCGGTCAGGTACCTCCGGCAGACCAGGGTGGTGATGATGAACTGGATTCAGATGGCGATCCCACAATGATAGCCGGTTTTAGCGTGGCCATGTTTTGTACCGGTGCAGTCGGAGAAAACGACCATAGCATTGATTTTGCCTTTCTTGGTCCGCAAGCCGATTCATGCACGCTGTATGCCTGCGCGGAAGTGAATGGGATGGGACTTTGCGGTGATTTCCTTCTCGAAGATATCAGAGCCTGTGTGTTACCGATCTCCGGTGCTGGTAACATAGTAGAGATCTATGCAGGATTGCTCGACGACAGTCTGATCAATCCTATTACTACCTTTCCAATTCATCTGTGTGAACCGGACTCGATTGTCTATGCCCGGGTAAGCCTGCCTGGTGACGATATGTGCTACTCCATCGCTAAGGTGACTTTGAATCTGGTGGAGGAATCGATGACCATGCCGCTGTATCACGAGCTTGTTTGTACAGATTCGCTAGTAGATTTGAATCTTATCGTGATCGATAATGGTCTGGTTTACGATGATATTACGTTTTACATTGACGAAATCAAAACCATGATGATTGCCACACCTGGCAGTTATCTCCCAGCAGGATATCCCGATACCGTATATTTTAATGCAGAGCTGGGCTTTGATGGTGAATGTACCATTATGGGATCCGTCATTCTATTGCCCGCCAGCACTTCCTTAATTGAGGCCGGAAATGAAGTGAGCGTTTGTGGCTTTAGCTGCGTAGACCTCACCAGTCTCGGAGCCAGTTTTGATCCAAACGGCAGCGGTGCCCTTCTGGCGGAATGGACGACCAGCGGCACCGGTACCTTTGTGGGAGGCAACCGCTTTGGAGAAGCTACGATGTATTGCCCCAGTGAAGCCGATATGCTGGCCGGCAGTGTAGAACTCACCCTGACCGTCCTGGATGATCCATGTGTAATGGTCAGTGATGTGGTGTTGGTGACCATCATGCCCAATATACCCCAGATCATTCATGTCGAACCCGATACAATCGATTGCACCCATCCTTTTGTGCTGGATCAGGAGGCCAACGATACCTTTCCTACCTGTTTTATGGTCTTTGACTGCTTTGATACTTTAAGGGGAACCGTGATCGATTATGATCTGCTGATCGGTGATTGCCTGAATATTATAAAACAGATCAAAAGAACTGTACGATTCGTCTACGACAAGCAGGAGTATTTCTGCATGGACACCATTTCGGTCAGAGCACTTCCCGACACGATCGTTTGTCCCCCAATGCGGGACAGCGTCTATTGCGATACAGTGGGATATTTAAAGGATGAAAACGGCCATCCTTCACCGCTGGTCACCGGGTTTCCGATGGCCGATACCATTCCTCTCTGGCCGGCGCCTCCTTCGGTGTGCGACATCCTGGTGGTTTATAAGGACACCGAATTTACCGGAGACTGTCCGAAGACCATCAAACGGGAGTGGTTTATCAAGAATAATTGCACCGGGTCTTTCGATACCTGTGTGCAGTGGCTGATGATTTTTGACACCATAGGGCCCTATATCACTAAGTTTGACACAGCTGCACTGTTGCTACCCATTGAATCGGTGTCAACCCATGATTGTTATGCCGATTTTTACGTACCTAGTGTCACTTTCGAAGACACCTGCTCCGGTGTGAAGATGGTGAAGGCGACCATAGAAAACTATGGCACGGCAATACTGGAGTACAATCCGGTGACCAAATGCTATGAAAGTCATCAGAAGTTCCGGCTTCCGATCTCCGAGTTTGACTTTTTTGGAGGAGGGGGGCCTGAAATATCCACCATTCGTTATGAAGCATTGGACAGTTGCCACAATGCAACGGTGATAGATAGCATTCCAATTGTTATCGTTGACCGGGTCAAACCCGTGGCCATCTGCGACAAGGGACTAAATGTGACAGTCACCGATTCGATTGTTTGGGTCGATGCCGAAAGTTTTAACGAAGGCAGCTGGGACAATTGCGGCCTTTCCATGGTACTCGCCAGGCGTTCTGACTGGGCTACTGCCTGTGGCGTGGATCTTTGCGACGATGTGCACTATTTGTTGAGTGGAGAGCATCATGATTCGTTGTGGTGCGCCAGGATGGAAACCGACAAACACATCAACCCGGTTGAAGCGCATTACCAGAAAACGATTGAATGGCTTTGTACGGATGGAAGCCGTTGTGCTTTGCCCATTTTAATGGGGTGGTTTTATGATCTGGTCAGGTATCCGACGATTGATTGTATCGAACATCCGTATGAAGTGGATGAGGCTTATATAGATCAGATCCTCGCCGGGGAATCTGACGAATTAAATGCCATCTTCCAGGCCGTGATCCCCTGCGTTAAGACGGTTGAGGCCGACTCGCTGGAGGAGGCATTTGCTAAGTACTTTGTCAACAATCCTGCCGCTCTGGCTCTTGTTCAGTCATTATTAAATGACTATTTACATCTTCTACTTGGTTCTTCTTATATGAATCCCCGGGCCATCGCAGATATTGGGAAACAGATCGGCGGTGGCTGGAGTGATGCGGTTCCTTTCTGCTGCGAAGACGCCTGCCAGGATGTGACGGTCGAGTTACTGGTCATGGATTACTGGTGTAACTGGAGTAAATGCTGGACGACCGTCCGGGTGGAAGACAAGACACCACCGGAAGTGGTCAGTGAGCTCTATGATGTTACGGTGACCTGCAGTGCCTATAAGACCTATTATGCTCCGGCAGTCGAACTGGCCCTTGGCGGAGATTTCGACAGCCTGCAGAGTGTGCTGGGTCGTTACGATAAAGTCACCAGGGACAGTTATGGCAAGGTGCCTGCCAGGACTACCTATACGATCTATGATTTGAACTGCGATTCCTCACTGGTTGAAAAAGATACCCTGGTTTATGACGATCATCTTGGGTATATCTGGAAAACCTATAAATACTACCGGGCGGAATATGATCTGGACACCTACCAGCGGTTTAATGGTCAGATCGCCGATAATTGTGGATTACAGTGTATCGAAGAGATGCCCTGGGTGAGTCTGGACGAATGCGGGAATGGCTTTATCAAGCGGGTCTTCAAATTTGTAGGTCAGTGTTCGGATGAAGCCACCGGTCATTTTGCGGATACCATTGTCCGGTATCAGACGATTTGGGTTACCAATGACTGCGAGATTACCAAGGCCATGTTTGAGGTACCAAAAGATACCATTATCTACAGTTGTGGAATCGAATACGCTACGGACGGCAGTGGCAATGTTGGTGGCATGTTGAGTCCGGAATATACCGGAGAAGCTCAATATATCTTTGATAACGATTGCCGGTTGGTGGGCATTGGCTATTACGACCAGGTGTTCAAGATAGTGGGAGGAGATGAAGCCTGTTACAAAGTCATCCGTACCTGGTGTTTTGCCGACTGGTGTCATTTGGGCAAACCCATTGAAAAGGCCTGGTGGTTTAATCCACGCTATAAAGGTAAATACATTACCTGCACCCAGAAGATCATCGTGTACGATTCACAGCCACCAATCTGTACCATCGATGAAATCCCGGCAGTGATCGATGCCAATGGTTGTTTCTATAATCTGAATACCGTCGTCGTGGTTGAAGATGAATGCGGACTGCTGGACTACAGCTGGCAAATCATCAATACCAAGACCAACGTCATCGCCGCTTCCGGTAGCGGGGAGCTCAACAGCAGTCAAACCGGAGCATTCATCATCACCGCCAACGACCTGGGACAAGGTAGTTACAAACTGAAGGTCAACGTAACGGATGAATGCCAGAATGAAAGCGTTTGTGATGCCGAATTTGTCATCAATGCCAACAAGAAACCAACTCCGGTTTGCATCACCAGCCTGACGGCCGAATTGACTCCGATGGATACGGATGGGGATGGAGTGGTTGACACTGCCATGGCGGTGGTCTGGGCCAATGAATTTAATGTAAGCAGTCAGGCCGCCTGTGGAAGCAGCAATGATGCACTGACTTTTAGGGTAGACTGGGCTGAAGGAGATGCTGTTCTGCCTCCTGCCACAGCCACCAGTCTGGAAGTTGGATGTGATGATATTGGACCTCAGGAAGTCAGGCTCTATGTGATCGATGAAAGCGGTAGCTGGGATTATTGCAGCGTCGTGTTGATGGTGCAGGATAATGCGCAGGGATGTGGTAATATTTCGCAGGCTACCGGCCATCTGACTGGTGAAATTCTGACGGAAAATGGAGAAGCGGTTGAGCAGGTACAGGTCATGGTGGAAGGTAAGAGCGGAGTTCCCCTCTGGGAAGCGGATGATGTCAGTGGTCAATACTCCATCGATGTGACCATGGGGGTTGAAGCCTTTGTCCGACCGAGAAAAAACACCAATCCGCTAAACGGTGTATCAACCAGCGACCTGATCCTGATTCAAAAGGCAATCCTGGGGAAAGCTCCCCTGGAGAGCTGGTACAAAGAACAGGCCGCTGATGCCAACAACGATGGGAAAATCTCGGCCATTGACCTGATTGACCTTAGAAAGCTGATCCTGGGAATGATCGATCAGTTACCCTCGAGTGACAGCTGGAGATTTTATGAACGGGAGAGCAACAGGACCTTTTACCATATTGATGAGATGCTGGAAACCATGCGTGCGGATTTTGTCGGTGTAAAAATCGGAGATGTAAACGGAAGCAATGATCCGGCGTTGAAGGCAAACCGATCTGCCGAGGCTTTGACCCTGTCTGTCAACCGTTATCCGGAACAGGAGCGGATTACGTTCCGTGCGACGGAGCAAAAGACGATAAACGGTCTTCAACTTACTCTTGAATTTGATCCATCTAAATTGCAGATAATCAATGTATTGTCAGGCAATAAAATAAATATTACTGCAGAACATTTCAATTTATTACAGCAGGAAAATGGATGGATTACGCTTTCCTGGAACCCTGAAGATGGTGCCAGCCTGGAGCTGATACCGGGACAGGAAATTTTCAGTCTTCAGTTGGTTAATCCGGGACAGGTTGATCTGAGTGAGATGTTGACCATTTCGAGCAGGAGAACACTCGCGGAAGTATACGATGCCGCAGGGGTGGAATCGGGGATTAATCTGGAATTTGAAGATTCCGGCTTCGTTGCTGACTTTAGTATGAAGCAAAACCGGCCAAATCCCTGGAAGCATACGACTGCGATTGGATTTACATTGACGGAATCAGCCCTGACGTCGCTGACCATCTACGATGTAAACGGACGGATAGTGAAGCAAATAGGAGGTCAAATGCCAGGGGGGTATCACGAATGGAGTATCGATGCTGCAGACCTGCCTGCTTCGGGAGTATATTATTACAAGCTCGAAACGAATGACCGTACGGCTGTCCGTAAAATGATCCTGATGGATTAGAGGGATTGGATGGATAGTCAAAAAAGGAAAAGGCATTCCGGCCAGGAATGCCTTTTCTTTTTATTAGGTCACCCGTCGGAACGAAGTATCGCGCAGCTATTTATCTATAGCATATCGATGATAAGAGGCAGACCATTCAATGGGGTTTAAGGAGGATGTTGAATTACGCAGCTTGATGTTGAAGCCGTAAATCGTAGTTTCTGGCGAAGCGAGACGAAGGAAGATACTGGAAGTTGTAACTGACTGACACCGTCTGCCAAGGCCTGCCGGGCAGAGTCTCAATGAAGCCAGGAGCGGCGAGAACGGCTGAAGATCTGATAGTAAAAATGTATTCTTAATTAAATCAGCGCGAGGTAAGTATTTCAACAACCTCCCAGGGGATACCCCTTAGGCTAAAGCCTGTTCAAGGTCTTTGATAATGTCCCTGACGTCCTCGATGCCGGCCGAAATGCGGACTAAACCGTCCGTAATGCCTTCCGATAACCTGACTTCCCGCGGTATATTGAGGTGGGACATCGTTGCCGGATGAAGAATGAGCGTGTCAACATCTCCCAATGTTGGTGCCAGGATGCAAAATTTCAGTTTTCGCATGAAGGTAACAGCTTCTTCCAGATGGCCGGCAACTTCAAAGCTAACCATACCCCCAAAGTGTTTCATTTGCCTGCGGGCAAGAGCGTGGGAGGGATGGTCTTCAAGGCCGGGATAATTAACCTTACTTACCCTGGGATGTCCTGTGAGGTACCGGGCGATTTCAAGAGCATTGGCAGAGTGTTTTTCCATCCGCAGAGCGAGTGTTTTTAGTCCGTTGTGGACCAGCCAGGCATCCCAGGGATTGCAGTTGGTGCCTGCCAGCTTCATGACCGGCCAGATCTTCTCCTGCAGCAAACCAGGATCCCGGGCCACCAGGACTCCGGCAGTAGAGTTGCCGTGACCGTTGAGATACTTGGTAGTGGAGTGAATAATGAAGTCGATCCGATAGGCAAAGGGTTGCTGCAGATAGGGCGTGGCAAAGGTATTGTCGACCGCAGAATAAACCTGATATTTTGCAGCGAGCCGGGAGATGTTTTCCAGATCGATGCAAGCCATGGTAGGGTTAGCCGGACTTTCACCATAGATCAGTTTTATCCGGGCATCCCGGGCGAGTATTTCTTCAACTGCGGTGAGATCAGAAAGATCAGTAAACACCGGTTCAATGCCATTTGGCTTAAGGATCCGGATAAATTGTTCGGTGGTCCCCCCATAGAGGTTGGCCTGGGTTAAAATTTTATCGCCGCTTTGGAGAAGGCCAAGAACCATGGTTAGAATGGCTGACATCCCGGAGCTGAACATGATGGCTCCTGCCTCTACATCATCCAGATTGTGAGACTCCAACAGGGCTATTTTTGCCGCTACCGTATCCATCGTCGGATTTCCAAAACGGCTGTAAACATGACCCTTTTCCGCTCCGCTGAATATCCGGATTCCTTCATCAATGCTTTCAAATGCAAATGATGACGTGGCATAGATGGGCAGGATATGGGGTTTGGTGGAATGATTTTCCTTAATTTCGCGCACGCAAGCCGAATGCAGGCCAAATTCGCTTTTCATATTAGTATGGCATTAAAGAGGAACCGAAGATAGTAAATTGGAGTATGCTGGAAGATGATCTTCAGGATGACGAGTTGTTTGAGCGTCAAAGTTATACCGTTGATCCTGGTCAGCAACCTCTACGGATCGATAAATTCTTGATGGATCGTCTCTGGAAAGTATCCAGAAGCAAGATTCAAAATGGTATCAATGCCGGTTCGATCAAAGTCAACCAGGCATTGATTAAACCGAACTACAAAGTTCGGCCGGGTGATGAAATCGAACTGTTGATCCCCCGGATATCAGTCGATGAGATCAAATTAGAGGGCGAAGATTTACCCCTCGATATTGTCTATGAAGACGATGATCTGCTGGTTGTCAATAAGGCAACCGGGATGGTTGTCCATCCCGGTGTGGGTAATCGCCGGGGTACATTGGTGAATGCGTTGATCTATCATCTTGAAAATCAGAAGTTGCCCGTTTTGGAAGGTAATCCGGAAGACCGACCCGGACTGGTACACCGGATTGACAAGAACACCTCGGGGCTGCTGGTCATTGCCAAAAATGAATACACCCTCGGTCATCTTGCCCGCCAGTTTTATGAACACACAACCGAAAGAACCTACCTGGCACTGGTCTGGGGTCAGCCTGAACCGCCTGCTGGTACAATCACCGGCTATATCGGCAGGGACCCCAAAGATCGTACCCGGCACCGGGTTTTTGATGAAGGAGAATCCGGCAAGTTGGCCATTACCCATTATAAAACCATCGAACCAATGTATTATGTCAGCCTGTTGGAATGCAATCTCGAAACAGGACGTACTCACCAGATCCGGGTGCACCTGAGCTATCTTGGGCATCCGTTGTTTGGAGATGATAAATACGGTGGTCAACAAATTGTAAAGGGTACCATATTTCAAAAATATCGTCAATTTGTCCAGAATTGTTTTGCGTTGATGCCCCACCAGGCATTGCACGCTCAGACCCTGGGTTTTAAACATCCGAAGTCTGGAGAATATTTGAGATTTTCCGTTCCGCCTCCCCCTGCATTTGAACAGGTCATCGAAAAATGGCGTAATTATGTGCACACCAGAAAAGAAAATTTGACGGATGATGGGAATTAAAGAAGCATTGGTCAGGTTGGGACAATGGCTTGATACCTCTACTCAGGAAATACATCCGGTCATTCAACGGGCTGTTCAGCGGAATCCCTGGTTTACCCAGGCGAATATTAAATTAGCACTAAAAAACATCCGTGATAACTATCTCCGGGAGGAGAAGCTTCAGTCCTGGTTGGAGGGGTATCTACCGCCAGAGTCTGACAGGCATAAGGTCAGGGTCGGATTGATTATGGCAGGAAATATCCCACTGGTCGGATTTCATGACCTGCTCTGTGTAATAGCCAGTGGACATACGGCCATGGTTAAATTGTCTGATAAGGATGATCAGCTGATTCCGGCATTGATAAAGAAAATGGAAGCCTGGTTTCCCGAAATAACCAGGAGAGTCTTCTTTGTAGACCGGTTATCGGATTTTCAGGCTGTCATTGCCACCGGTAGCAACCTTTCCGCGAAATATTTTAATAAATATTTTTCAGGGCATCCCCATATTATCCGGAAAAACAGAAATTCCGTCGCCATCCTGACCGGAGGAGAGGCGGAAGAAGAATTGACGTTACTGGGCACCGATATTTTTTCGTATTTCGGATTGGGATGTCGTAATGTTTCGAAAATCCATGTGCCTCACGACTTTGATTTTGCCCGTTTTCTTTTACACTTAAACCGGTTTAAAAACATCACCGAGCATTATAAATACCGAAACAATTATGATTATCATCTCGCAACGGCGATCATTAACCGGGAAAAATATATGAGCAACGATTGTATTGTCTTACTGGAAAATCAATCAATTGCTTCCAGAGTGGCGGTTTTACATTACGAATTTTATCGTGATCCGGTCGAATTGGGAAAGGAGTTGACGCTGCATAAGGAGGAAATTCAGTGTGTCGTGAGTAAATCGGAGATACCAGGTTTTATGTTTACTCCCTGGGGCAGTACCCAAATGCCTCAGCTCCATGACTATGCCGACGGTATCGACACCATGTCATTTTTGTTGTCACTCTGAGAAAGCCCAAACTAACATAGAATAATGACTCAAAAGGAAAGAGCCGGAGAGATAGCCAGGCGCCTGAACCATTACTTTCCCTCTCCCCCCATACCCCTGGATCATCAAGACCCTTATACTTTGTTAATAGCTGTGTTGTTGTCAGCTCAATGTACCGATGAAAGAGTAAACAGGATTACACCGGTTTTATTTAAGCAGGCCGATAATCCGTTTGATATGATCAGGTTGGGGCAGGAGGAAATCCGGGAAATTATCAAGCCTTGCGGATTGGCGCCGATGAAATCAAAGGGTATCTATGGATTATCAAAAATACTGGTGGAGAAGTATGATGGTCGGGTTCCGGCTGATCTTTCTGCATTAGAGGCACTTCCCGCAGTAGGTCATAAAACCGCTTCAGTGGTGATGTGCCAGGCATTTGATATCCCGGCTTTCCCGGTTGATACCCACATTCACCGTCTGGCCTGGCGATGGAAACTGAGTACGGGTCACAGCGTAGCCAAAACCGAAAAAGACCTAAAGAAGCTTTTTCCCGAAACCACCTGGAATAAAGTGCACTTGCAGATGATTTATTTCGGCAGAAAATTTTGTCCTGCCCGTGGTCACGATCCCATGTCCTGTCCCGTTTGCCGGGATTTTGGAAGAAGATCACTGTTTACAAAAAAGCAGGGAAAAATGAAAAATCATCCGTCTAAAACGGATAATTGATGGCAAAATTCCAGTTGATCACTTCATTGAGTGGCACTGAGCTTTTCAGGGCCCGGTAGTGACCCAATTCATCGGGGAAGGGATTACGCAGCTTGAGCCCGACATCAAGAATTATCTTGAAGTAATCGGCGTCAAACCGGATGCCTGCTCCGGATCCCAGGGCAATTTGCCGGACGAAATCTTCGGTGAATACACTACCCTCTCGCTCATCTTTTTTGATGGTCCAGATATTACCTGCATCCAGGAAAAATGCCCCTTCGATGCGCCAGAAAACATCAAACCGGTATTCCGCATTCAAAAGCAGTTTGATATCACCAGTTTGAAAGAAAGGACTGTTGTTACTTCGGGTCACAGTGCTGTCCTGATAACTTCCTGGTCCAAGTTCACGGATTCTCCAGGCCCGCATGCTGAGAGGTCCACCCAGATAAAACTGATGGACAAAAGGAATCACTTCCGAAGTACCAAAAGGGGTACCTATACCAATATTGGCCCGGAAAGCCAGTGCCTGTTCGCCTGCCAGTTTCTTATATAAACGGCCGTCAACCTCCATTTTGACAAATTGGGCAAAGGTGAGATCACCCAACCGAAATGGACGGTCCAGTCCGTTGGCAATCAGATTGGCAAGATAGATTTCAGTACCACTGACCTCCAGACTTCCGATAAATGCCGATGAATATCCCCGGGGACCAGGCAACCGCTCCTGCGTAAAATTAATCTTGTTGAAGAAAAGGCTGGTGATCAGCTGAGGGGCGAAGGATTTTCGGGCAAAAGTCTGCTCTGAATAGATGGAGTCAAATTCTTCCCGGATGGTCGGATCAAAATAGGTGACCGACGGATGTATGACCTGAATGCGTTTTCTTCCCTGACCGGACGTGATCAAAGACCGGAAACCATACTGGGCGGTGAGGGAGTGATAGTTAAAAAAGCGAAAAAGATCAACGTATTCATAAGTGAGGTCAATAACGGAAGTTCCGTTGGATTTTAATCTTTCGTACCAGTCTTCGGAGATGATCCCGGACCTGGACAGTGCCTTGTAGATTCCCAGAAAATCAGCATAACGGGGTATCTCCAGGGTGTTGGAAAAATTCAAATTAACGGCATTAAAAATCCCGGATAGTTTTGGGTCAACCTCAAAACTTAAATCCAAAACATTAGAGAATCGCTCTGAACCTCCGATAAAATTATTGTTCACCAGACCCAGATTGGTGCCAAGCCCTATGAATGACTGACTGCTGACCGTGGTGCGGTTCAATTCAAATTCGATGCTGGTCTCGATACGTTTGGCTGGAAGGAGATCGATTTGAAAATCAACGATGTTGGAGCTATCATCCCGGGGCAACGCATTTATGTCGGCAAACTGAACCGCAGGGAGCTGCAGCTGACTTCTGGTGAGGGTCAAGTCTTCCCTTCTGAACAAGTCGCCGGGTTTTAATTTAATGTAATTGAGCAGGGAAACCGGGTTGATCCGGTTTTTCGCATCAAAATTGTAAAATTGAATCGAGTCGATTGTATTCAGCGACTGTTCACCATCCGGTAATTCAAATTTATTATAAACACGAACCTCCCCGATATATTGCTGATTGAAAAGCCCATCCTGCCCGGGAAGTAAGCGCAACCGTACCGCTATGGTGCCTCCGGTAGTGTCTAAGGCTTCAAGTGAACTAAAGTTGCCCAATGAAAGATTGGCGAATCCGCGTTCATGTAATTTATCCAGAACGCGGAGTTTTTCCTGATAAAGTGCAGCATAGGAAACGGGGGTGCCAGGCGTAAGATGGGTCTCGCTGATGTTTTCCTGAAGGATCCGGCTAACCATAGAGTCAGGGGCGACCAGCTCGTAAGACTTAATTGTAAAAAGTCTGTTAGGTTTAACAAAGTAGTCAACAGTAACCTTTTTTTTTCGCACGGTACTGGTATACCACACCTCCGGGGTCAAATATCCCCGGTTGAAAAGCAGTTGTTTCATCGCTTCAACCGTACTGGCAGTGGCAACCGTGTCATAGATGCTGGGTGGTTCTATCAGTTTCCTTTGGACAAACCGATCAAAATCGGTGGTATCACCTTTTTCCTGTTGACGATAATAGAACCATAGCCGGGGTTTGAAAAATATGAAAGTCCGGTCATTGGGTTTTTGCTGCAACTGGGTTTGCAGTTCATATTTCAGAATACTTTTTTCAGCTATAGGACCATCTCCAACAAAGCGGATGTGGTTTCTTACCAGGACTTGTTCATCATCTTTCAGATATTTGATCGTATTACACGACGAGCATAGGTAGAGCAGGATCAGTAAGCTAAAAATACCTTGCTGACGTTGTCCTAAATTAAAGCATGGAAAAATCGGGTATGAATATTCCACAGGTTTCAAAAGGTCAGATCAAATATTTACAAACGCTAAAACTAAAAAAGTATCGTCAAAAGTATGGGTGTTTCGTTGCGGAAGGAAGAAAAGTAGTTGATGAGATTATAAGGGATAATCATCTTAAAATCAATTCATTATATGGACTCAGTTCATGGATCGAAGCACATCAGCAATTATTGAATGACCGGATGATCCCTTATTTTGGAATGGAGAGTCCTCAACTGAAGCAGGTGAGTAGTTTTACGACACCCGATATGGTCATCATAGAATGCCGGATCCCGGATCCCCAACCAATTAAGACTCCCCGGAGCTGGCTGATCTATCTTGATGGGTTAAAAGACCCCGGCAATCTGGGCACGATATTACGATCAGCCGACTGGTTCGGAATCGGTGATGTTATCCTGTCACCCGGGTCGGTAGATTGTTACAATGCCAAATCAGTTCATGCTTCCATGGGTAGCCTCGGCAGACTGGGAGTCCATTATCTCGAGTTTGGTACACTACGATCCCAATTTCCTCACCTGCCGATCGTGCTGGCCGATGCCGCAGGTCGTCCTTGCAACGAATTGGACCTGCAGCCTCCGGGCATCCTGGTCATTGGTAGTGAAAGCCACGGTATTTCAGGAGATATCCGTCGTTTCGATCATCACCGGTTGGCGATACCAAAACATCCTGAAAGCCGGGTTGAATCCTTGAATGCCGCCATGGCGACTATCGCATTGCTAGCCCTGCTGAACTACAACAACTTTGTGAGGGCAGCGTCCAGCTCATAAGGATTGACCGAAGTGGAGGCGATGGTACCATCCTTATCAATCAGGAAAGTTTTGGGTATGCCTCTTACTCCGTACACAGCAGCAGGTTCGGAATTCCAGTATTTAAGGTCACTGACATGATAAGGCCAGGTCAGCTTGTCCTGTTCGATAGCCTGCACCCAGCGGTTAGCCTGACCGGGGCGATCCAGAGAAACACTGAATACGGTAAAACCCTGATCCTTGTACTTATTGTAAGTCTTTACCACGTGAGGGTTGGCTCGACGGCATGGTCCGCACCAGCTCGCCCAGAAATCAAGCAGAACCACCTGACCCTTCAGGTCGGAGAGTTTCATGATTTTGCCGTCAGGATTAGGAAGGGCAATATCGGGTGCCGGTTGACCGACTTTAATCACCTCCAGCGATTGCTGCCGGGCCATTTGCTTTTCAATGTCATCGACCTCTGCGGTATAGAGGGTGGTGTATTCCGAATTGGGATACGCGTCTTTCAGACGGGTTGCTACTTTGCGCATCGTTCCGATATTTTCGAGAGATGGGCGCAGGCCGATCAGGGTATAGTGCATTGCAACGATTGGGTCTGAAGCCGATTCAATCAATACTGGTATGTCTGCAGGACCCAATTCCTGTTTCCGGATCTTGTTCATATTGGTCAGCATTTCCGTAGCAGCTTCAGACCCTTCAATGGTAAAGTCATACTGGCCGATCTGGGTCATCGCCGTGTTGATTTTCATTTTCTTTTCCGTACCATCCAGGAAAAAGAAGGCGCGTTGCGAACCCACCCTGATGCGATAAATACCCGGTTTGAGGTCTTCCTGGAGATTGATTTCAAAACTTCCGTTACCAGCCAGAGGAGTTTTGGCAATGACACGGGTCTGATTCATTTTGACCTCATCAAAAAATAGCTGCAGATCTTCTGCATCGGTTATCGTACCTGTGATCTGGACTCCTTTGCTATTCATCGCATTTTTGCAGGAGCTCAACGTGGCAAAACCCAGAAATATGGCGATGGTATATTTCAAAATGTTCATATTTTTAAAAGTTTTAGATCAATCTTGATTTAAGGAATTTTCAGCCAGTTATCAAACAGCAAAAAGGCCTCGTTGTTCAAGCCATTTGCAATAGCAAACGGAAACTGAAAGCACCTTAGTGTATCTGCAAATGCTGATCCTGGCGGTCATATTAGATTTTAAGCAAATATATCGAATGTTGTCGATTCTTCGCATGACCGGATCAGCCGAAAGAATTCTTGAATCCTGTTTCCGGAGAAAAATTGCATAGACGATAAAATCGGCATATATTAGTCGAAAAATACGACATGCAACAGCCGTTCATCAAGGGCAGGGGAGCACAACTGAATACGCCGGATCCCTATGCCAAATTCATTCGAACTTCGATGTACCCTGATCACGAAGAAGTAGAGGAAGGTGCTTTTCGCAATAGTCAGATCACAGTGGTCTATCCAAAAACCATTGTTAATGAAGTGAAAAGCCCGGATGTCGGAATGGAATTTTCAATCAACCCCTATCAGGGTTGCGAGCATGGTTGCATTTATTGTTATGCCCGTAATACCCATCCATACTGGGGATACAGTGCGGGACTGGACTTTGAGACTAAGATCATGGTTAAGCTCAATGCACCCGATCTTCTCCATAAATTTCTCAGCAATCCCAAATGGAATGCCAAACCGATCGTACTCTCCGGTAATACGGATTGTTATCAGCCCGTTGAAGGAAAGTATCAACTGACCAGGGGATTGTTGAAGGTATTTCACCAATTCAGGCATCCGGTAGGGATCATTACAAAAAATTCGCTGGTGATGCGGGATCTGGATATATTATCAGAATTGAACCGGCATCAGCTGGTCAGGGTGATCATTTCAGTCACCACATTGGATGATGACCTGCGGCAGAAAATGGAGCCACGTACCGCCACGATCCGGAAGAGGCTTCAGACCATCGCTTTTTTGGCAAAGGAGGGGATTCCTGTCTCGGTCATGGTGGCACCGATCATTCCAGGGATCAATGATCACGAAATCATGGAAATAGTCCGGATTAGTGCGCTGATGGGAGCCCGGTCGGCTGGTTATACGGTTGTGCGGTTGAATGGAGACATCGAGACGATTTTTCGGGACTGGATAAACCAGGTCATGCCCGACCGGGCGGAAAAAGTGCTGGGTAAAATTGCCCATTGTCATGGTGGTAAGCCAGGAGACAGCCGTTTTGGACTCCGGATGCGGGGTGAGGGAAAAATCGCACAAATCATCCGGGATCAATTTCAACTGGCGGTTAGAAAATATCTTCCTGATAAGTCACCCATCAGTCTGAACACGGAGCTCTATGATAAACATAGGAATCCTCAGATGCTGATCGACTTTAACCAGGATTAAAGACCATACAAGGTGCAGGCCGGTCCAATATTAAATTAATATTAACTGATTGCATGCAGAGTCCCGATTTGGGTGGTTTACCTATCTTACAGCCGGCAAACTAAACTTTGGTAATTTACCCGATTGTAGATGGACATGTCCATGATAGTTATGTGGCTCGGGTTTGCTCTTGCTGCATATTCGGTAGTTGGAAACGATGTCATTCAAACCCTTGGCACCTTTCTGACCTCCAATGAAACGAGCGTTCGATGGTGGATTTTGTTCCTTTATGCCGGTGGAATTTTAACGGTTTCCCTGTTCATAGGCTGGTTTGATCCTTTTGGAACACTGGATTATAAATACCCCCTTGCTTATGGACGACTGGATAAATTTAGTATTCCGGAGAAATTCCAGTGGTACCACCTATTACCGCCTATGGTCTTGTTAAGTATTACCAGGATTGGGATTCCGGTGAGTACAACCTTTATGATCCTGACTCTTTTCTCCCTTCATAATATCCCGGGTAATCTTGCAAGCATGATCGGCAGTGTATTCAATACACAGACCGAACTTGGAGGTATGATCCATAAGTCGATTATGGGATATATCATTGCTTTTTTGGCTTCCATTATCATTTATCTGACGATCACCAAAATCACGGAGAAAAAATACATGAATTCTGATCTGGATTCGGGAGGCAAAATTTTTTGGTCAGTGGCGCAGTGGTGTTCGACCGCATTTCTCTGGAGCCAGTGGCTCGTGCAGGATCTCGCCAATATATACATTTATCTGAGAGGGGGAGTTGGTCTCTCGAATTCGGCCTTTTTCACTTCCTTGTTTGTAATCCTGGGCTTGCTGGCTTTCATTTTCTATCAAAGGGGGGGAGCGGTACAGGATGTGGTCCGCAGTAAAGTCAATACAGCGGATATTCGCTCCGCCACCTTCATCGATCTAATCTATGGTTCGGTGTTATTTATATTTAAAGACGATTATTTTGGGCTTTGGGGTGGAAAACTACCTATGAGCACTACCTGGGTATTTATCGGTTTATTGGCAGGAAGGGAGCTGGCCATTCAGATCAGGCTAAGGCATCAGATGAATGGAAAAATCCTGAAGATGCTATTCCTGGACCTCGGTAAGGTATTCTCTGGCCTGGTGATCAGTGTGGTGCTGGTATTTATTATTAAATTACTTGCACAGTAGGTCTGATTATGGATGATCGTCAAGAATGGTGGGAATTGCTTGCCAGCGAACCGGGTCCGGAGTTACCGCTCTTTAAAGCTGAATTCCGGCATATGCAGAATTCAAGGAATGGCCATCGGCTCAAGGCAATCGTTTTACAGGCACCACACACAGTCAATATGATTGCGCTGACGACCGAAATGGAGTGGATTCTGGTGGAACAATACCGCTTTGGTCTCGGTGCCCCTCTAATTGAGTTACCAGCTGGATTTATTGATCACCATGAAACGCCTCTCGAGGCGGCAAAACGAGAACTATTGGAGGAGACCGGCTATGTGGCTGAAGACTGGACGGAACTCGGCTGGTCCCATATTAATCCGGCCTATGTCACGAACTGCTGCTATCATTTTCTGGCCCGGAGTGCCCGGTATGTTGGCGATGGATCACCCGATGACTCCGAAGATCTGAAAGTGCATCTTCTGCCATTGCACGATCTGGGTGAGGTGATCAACAACCGGACTCTATGTGATGCGGTTGGCTGCGCGGCGGTCTGGAATTTGCAAAAGTATCTGGGCCGATAAAGCGTTCCTGGAATAGCGTGAGCATTGCTATCTTTGGTGCATCAACAGAACGAAAATAACCAACCATGAAGGACCCGCAATGCACCGATACTGTCATGCTGATCCGTCCCCTCCATTTCGGTTTCAACCCTGAAACAGCCACCAATAATGTTTTTCAGTCAAGCGAAACCAATCTGACACCGATAGAGATCCTGGACAGGGCATGTGATGAGTTTGAGGGACTCAAACGAATCCTTGAATCAGCAGGTGTTGATGTGTTGGTGATCGATGACACGGATAAACCGGTCAAACCAGATGCGGTCTTCCCCAACAACTGGATATCGACGCACAGCAATGGTTCGATCATTACCTATCCGATGCAGGCTAAGGTGCGAAGAAAGGAAAGGCGGGAGGATATCATCGAATTGCTGATGAAGAAATATGCTTTTGACCGTCGATATTCGCTCGAACAGTATGAAGCCAGAGACCTGTTTCTTGAGGGCACTGGCAGCATGGTTCTTGACCGGACAAATAAGGTCGTTTATGCCTGCATCAGTCAGCGGACGGATCCTACTATTCTCGATAAATTTTGTGCCCTTACCGGGTATCAACGCATCGTTTTCGGGGCCAAAGATGAAAGTGGAAAGGCCATCTATCACACGAATGTGATGATGTGTCTGGCAGAAAACTTTGCTGTAGTATGCATGGACAGCATTGACAATCCGGATGATGCCAGTCTTGTCAGCCGGAGTATTGAGGTTAGTCGGAGGGAGCTAATTGAAATCTCACACCAGCAGATGAATTCCTTTGCGGGAAATATGCTGCAGTTGGTGAGTAAAGATGGCCACCGACTGATCGTGATGTCCCAGCAAGCCTATGAAGCACTGGATTTGGAGCAAAAGCATATCCTTGCCACTCATGGTGAAATCATCTACACATCTCTGGAGACCATTGAACATTTCGGAGGCGGCAGTGCCCGATGTATGATCGCCGAGATTTTCCGTCCATTCCCGGATGCATCTTTCTAAGAAAAACAGGTTGTAACAATCCGCCACTGGCATTGCATAGATTCAATTGCGATGGAAGAATCGTTGACAATTTGTAGCATTTCCGGATTTGATTAACAAATTATTGAAATTCGAATATGTGTAATGTCACCGGATTTTCCTTGCCTCAAATTTGGTATTTTTGTAATCGATTTCACCTTGACAACGATTCTGTAAACAGTTAACCAAAACTTCATTCTGAGTTATCACCCCGATAAGCACAAAGTGGGAGTTTTGTAGTTAGATAGTTAATGTAGAATCTGTAAACCATGAAAAAACAATTACCAGATCAATACTGCTTCCTACTACTTACCCTGATTTTAAATGCATCCGTGAATGCATTATCCGCACAGGGGGTTACCACATCTTCACTCAGTGGCACGGTCAATGATATGGCTGGTGAACCGTTGATCGGAGCCAATGTCGTAGCCGTACATTTGCCCTCAGGTACAGTCTACGGTACTTCCACTGACCTGGACGGTACTTTTAATATCGCCAATATGCGGGTTGGCGGCCCGTACAAGATCACCACTTCCTATACAGGCTTTGGCGACAACGTCATTGAAGGACTGATGTTGCGTTTGGGAGAGGCTCAGCGACGTAATATTGTCCTCGAAGAACAGGCGATCGAGTTGATGGGGGTTCAAGTGGTGGCTGCAGCCGGTGCCACCGGTCAGAATGCCGGAGCTTCGACTCAAATTACCTCCGAAGACATCAATGTGCTACCGACGCTCGACCGGGATCTCAACGATTTCATGCGTCTTGCTCCCCAGGCAAATCTTGCAGTCAATAGTGGAATTTCATTTGCAGGGGTAAACAACCGCTTCAACGCGATTTATATTGACGGGGCGGTAAATAACGATGTATTTGGGCTCACCGAATCCGGGACCAATGGAGGATCAACCGGCATTTCGCCCATCAGTATTGATGTTATTGAACAGATTCAGGTAGTGCTGTCTCCTTATGATGTGAGCCTGGGTGGGTTTGCCGGCGGAGGGATCAATGCAGTAACCAAATCGGGAACCAATACCCTGAGTGGTACCGCTTACTATTTTATCAAGAATGACCGTCTCTCTGGCAAAACACCAGGTAAGCTGGTGGAAAGAACCGGTAGCGCCCGAAGCAAACTGGCTGAATTTACCGAAAGACTATATGGTTTTTCGCTGGGTGGTCCGGTTGTCAGGGACAGGGTTTTTTTCTTTGCAAATGTTGAGCTGCAACGAGATAAGACACCCTCACCGTTTGACATCGGCACTTACCGGGGTAACTCCGACGGTGCCAGACTCACTCAGTTGCAAAATTTTCTGCAGAATACCTACAATTATAATCCCGGCGATTTCGGCAGTAAACTGGACAAACTCGAGGGCACCAAACTTTTCGGTAAACTTGATTTCAACCTGAGCGACGTTCATAAATTGATCCTTAGACATCAATATACTTTGGGAGAAAGTACCAGCGCTTCAGCCAACCGGGCTGATGCCATTTACTTTTCCAATTCCGGAATTTATTTCCCCAGTACCACTCATTCTTTTGCAGCAGAATTGAACTCCCGGTTTAGCAATAAATTATCCAACAATCTGATCATAGGTTTTACCTCCGTCGTCGATGACCGTGATCCGATCGGAGGTGATTTTGCCTGGGTAGATATTGAAGACGGAAGCGGCCATATTTTCTTTGGAAGTGAAGAATTTTCTACTGCCAATTTCCTGGATCAGAAAATTTTATCAGTGACCGACAACCTAAAACTCTACCGGGGAGATCACACCATTACGATCGGGACGCACAACGAATTTTACAGCATCCGTAACGTATTTATCGGTCAAAACTATGGATCGTATGATTTTGATTCGGTCGATGATTTTCTGAGCAATGCGGCTCCCAGTGACTACGACCGGTCATACTCACTCGTTGATGGTATTGCCGGTGATGAAACATCGGCGGCTGCCGATTTTGATGCGATGCAACTGGGATTTTACGGACAGGATGAATGGGCTGTAAGTAACAAATTCACCCTGACGGCCGGTTTGCGAATTGACGTTCCCATCATCACAAGCGATCCGGTAAATCACCCGACTTTCAACAGCCAGACATTGCCAGCAATCCAAACCAGGTACGACATTGCCAGGAATGTTCAGGGTAGCAAGGCACCAGACGGTCAGATCATGTTCTCGCCGAGGCTGGGTTTTAGCTATGATGTAAATCGAGACAACCGGACGATACTGCGGGGGGGATTGGGAGTTTTCACTTCCCGTATTCCTTTTGTCTGGCCGGGTGCGATGTTTAATAACAACGGGCTGACTATTGGTTTTGCAGGATCGGCTCCCGGAGGCTTTAAGGCCGATATTGAAGATCAGTACACGAATCCCGATTTCACTGTACCGTCTGGTCAGGTAGATATTTTTGTCAGGGGCTTCAAGTATCCACAAGTCTTCCGGACGAATCTTGCCCTTGATAAATCGTTGCCGTCCGGCTGGAAATTTTCGGTCGAAGGGATTTATACAAAAACTTTAAATAACGTTTTGTACACTAATGTAAACTCCGATCCGACCGTCAACTTCCACTGGTCAGGTCCAGATAACCGCCCGGTATTTTCCAGGGCCAGTATCGATCCGGCATACAGCGCTATCTACATCGGTAGCAATACAAGCAAGGGTTATACAGTCAATATATCGGGTATGGTTTCGCGGAAATGGCAATCGGGTCTGGATTTTCTAATGGCCTATACCTATGGCGATGCAGAAGCGGTCAATGAAGGTACATCATCTCAAAATTCTTCTCAGTGGCGCGGCCAGATCAGTATTGACGGCCGAAACCATCCCGTTTTAGGCAGATCCGACTTTAGCCTGGGATCCCGTCTGATCAGTACTTTGTCTTACAAACTTAAATGGAATAAGTCTGGATCTACGGCGACCACCTTTTCCCTCTTTTATGAAGGACAATCAGGGATCGCTTTTTCCTATGTAATTGGAGGCTCCGGTGGGCGAAATGTCAACAATGAGACCGGTAGTACCAGCCGAAACCGTTCGCTGGTCTATGTTCCCGCCTCTCAAAGTGACATAACACTGGTGGAGAAGGGCGGACTATCACCTGCACAGCAATGGGATCTGCTGAACGCATTTATCGAAGACGACCCCGATCTAAAAGCCAGCCGGGGAGGATATGCTGAAAAGAACGGATCGCGGGCTCCATTTACGAGTCAATGGGATTTTGCCATTCGGCAAGACGTTGGCATCCGGACAGGTGGTTCGTTGCATCGCCTGCAGTTGTCGTTAGATGTTGAAAATTTTGCCAATTTATTAAGCAAAGACTGGGGTACGGTTTATACAGTGGTGGGCGATTTTAACAACTCCAATCTATATCAGTACGAAGGGCTTAACGGACAGACTCCAACCTTTAGTTTTACCAACGATCGTCTGGGGAAAGACAAATACGATATTGATAGTTTCGCATCGCGGTACCGGATGAGACTGGGTTTACGCTATTTGTTTAATTGACGAGAATCCGTCATTGGCATCAAGTGATTTACCGTAGTTTACTATGCCGGGTAGATGTTGCTGAGTGGAGGCATTATTCTGAACGGTTGGACGTTTAGTATATTCGTAGTGAATAAGGAACAATGAAGGAGACGGGAAAGATCGGAATTACCTTATCGGGTGGGGGAGCACGGGGCGTTGCCCACATTGGTGTACTGCAGGCACTGGAAGACAATCAAATCTTTCCGGATGTCATCTGCGGCACCTCAGCCGGGGCAGTGATTGGGGTGTTGTATGCTTATGGCTTCAGCCCCGCAGAGATCAAGGTTATTGCGGAGCAGAGCAACATTTATAAGTTATTCCGGTTGGTTTTGCCCCGGCGGGGCTTAAGCAGCCAGGACTATATCTACCGGCAACTGAAAGAACTGATTCCGGAGAATAATTTTGAAATCTTACGAAAGAAATTCTTTGTCGGTGTCACGAATCTGAATTCTGGTAAACACGAGATCTTTGATCAGGGTCCCCTGCATGAGTTGGTGATTGCTTCATCTGCGATTCCGGGTGTTTTCCAACCGGTAGAAATTCACGGTCATTATTATGTCGATGGTGGAGTGATGAATAACATGCCGGCTGATCCGATCCGTACCCATTGTGACTTTCTGATCGCCAGCAATGTGGTGACCAAAGTCGAAAAATCAAGCACCGAACTGGCAGGATTGAAAAGTATTCTTGCCCGGGTCTTTGAAATAAGCCTTTGGTACCGGTCGAGACTCAATTATGATGCCTGTGATATGATCATCGAGCCGTTGGGCCTGCATAACTATCACATATTTAATTTCAGTAAGTCCAGGGAGATGTATGAGTTGGGTTACCATGCCGCAACTGAACAAATCAAGAGACTTCAGTCTGAACTGGCCACTGTAGGTGGTCATTAGTCCAGCGACTAGTCCAGGAATACCGCCATTTCTTCCGGTCCTTTCAAGCGGACATCAATATTGTCTTTGAGGGTGGTGGCCAGCGAAAGACCTACATAATCAACCTTGATTGGGAATGATTTATGGGTCCGGTCGACCAGTACCGCGGCTTCCACTTTCCGGGGTACGACTTCCATGAGGGGTTTCATGGCAAAAAAAATGGTCCTTCCGGTATTGGCCACATCATCGATCACGATGATCGTCTTATTGCGGAGATCTTTGGGGTTGAGGTTGATTTTTATGGGGTCTGCCAGCGGATCTGCCGGATCCAGGGTGAGGTGACTCAACACAAAGTTGATCTCGGAAATCTTTTGTAATTCTTTCAATAACAAACGCGCAAAATTCATTCCGTTATTATTGATACCGGCCAGAATGATCTGCTTTTCTTCATAATTATTCTCCAGAATTTCAAAAGACAGGCGTCTGATTTTTTGTTTGATCTGATTTTGGTTTAGTATTTTCATCTTTATGTAAACTTGGTGCCTGTCCTAAACTGATCCGGTATGCTAATGAATTCTTGTTCCGGAGTTTTAGTGGCGATCATCAAAGTTAGCCATTTTCAAAATCAGCTCCTCCATGAGTGCCCAACAAATCTTTTTTTCAGGGCTTTTAGTGCTCGTCGGTTACCTGGCGTATCGACTCTATGGCAGGATCTGGCGAAACATCCATCTTGGTAAGGAATACGTTCCGGATGGAGAGAAACGGAAACGATGGTCCAATCTGCTTTTGGTGGCATTCGGTCAGCGTAAAATGTTTAAACAGTTCTTACCAGCTATTTTTCATTTTTTTATTTATGTAGCATTTCTATTGACTCAGATTGAGCTGATTGAGATCATTGCCGATGGGATTTCAGGCAACCATCGACTTTTTGCCGCACCACTGGGACGTTTTTATCCGGTGCTGATCAGTACCATCGAAATTCTTTCTGTTCTGGCTTTGATAGCTACCCTGATTTTTCTCTGGAGGCGTAATGTCAGGAAGGTTGCCCGGTTTGAAAAGCCTGAAATGACGGGATGGCCCAAACAGGATGCCAATCTGATACTGATGGGTGAGATCTTCCTGATCCTTGCCATCATGGTTATGAACGGGGCAGATACCGTTCTCCAGGATATGAATGCGGCCCATTACCCCGACACTGGTTTTTTAGCCATCTCGGGTATTTTGGGCCCGGCTTTATTTGATAACCTGGATGTCAGGAGTCTGGTTTGGTTGGAGCGTGCGGGATGGTGGATGCATGTACTGGTGGTATTTGGTTTTCTACTTTATCTGCCGGTTTCCAAGCATCTCCACATACTGCTGGCTTTCCCCAATGTATACTATGCCAGACAGCGGGCAGCCGGGTCTATGACCAATATGCCCGAAATCATGCGCGAAGTACAGAGCATGCTGGGTTTGGAGGGGGAGGAACCCGCAGGCAATTCTTCCGAAGAAATTGCTCATTTCGGGGCAGGTGATGTTTTTGATCTGACCTGGAAAAACCTGCTTGATGCCTATGCCTGTACGGAATGTGGCCGATGTACCGCGGTTTGTCCGGCAAATATCACCGGGAAGAAACTATCTCCGAGAAAGATCATGATGGACGTAAGGGATCGTGCAGAAGAGGTCGGCCGGAGAATGGAATCCGGTGACCAACAATATATCAGGGATGATCAGCGTCAGGGAGAAAAACAGCTCAGCAAACATAACTATGCAGATGACAAGTCCTTGTTTTCTTATATCACGCCCGAAGAATTGCATGCGTGCACGACCTGCAATGCGTGTGTCGAAGCCTGTCCGGTCATGATCAATCCGCTGGAGATCATCCTGGAGATGAGACGATATGAAATTCTCACCCTGGCCAGCGGTCCCCAGGATTGGATACCGATGTTTAACAGCCTGGAAAACAGTGGTTCAGTCTGGCAGGTAACTGCTGACCGGGATGCCTGGACCAAAAAATGAAATAATGGAGTTAAGCAACATACCTAAGATTGCCGAATTGTCTGCCCGTGATGAATCACCTGAGGTGATATTCTGGGTAGGATGTGCCGGTAGCTTTGATGACCGGGCCCAAAAGGTCACCAGGGCATTTGCAGGGATACTGCAAAGATGCGGGGTTTCGTTCGCTATCCTGGGGCAGGAAGAAAAGTGTACCGGTGATCCCGCCCGCCGGGCCGGCAATGAGTTTCTATTTCAAATGCTGGCTTTACAGAATATCCAGACACTCAATGGGTACCAGGTAAAAAAGATCGTCACTACCTGTCCCCATTGCTTCAATATCATTAAGAATGAGTACCCGCCGTTGGGTGGTCACTATGAAGTCATGCATCACACCCAGTTGCTGGCACAGTTGATAGATGAAGGGAAATTGAAGATACCTGGAGGTGCTTTCACGGGAAAGAAATTGGCTTACCATGATTCTTGTTATCTTGGCCGGGCCAATAATATCTATGAAGTACCCCGTCAGATTTTGCATGAATTGGATGGAAACCTGGTGGAAATGGAGCGAAACCGGGCCAATGGCTTATGCTGTGGAGCGGGAGGTGCTCAGATGTTTAAGGAAGACGAACCAGGTAGAAAACGGATCAATATCGAGCGTACTGAAGAAGCTCTGAGAACCAATCCCGACCTGATAGCCGTGAATTGTCCCTTTTGCCTGACTATGATTTCCGATGGTTTGAAGGCCGGGAACAAAAGTGGGGAGGTCATGGTTTACGATTTGACGGAGTTGATTATACAATCTATCGATCATGAAAGTTGAGTTTGATAAGTTGAGTCCGGATGCCCGGATCTGGATATACCAAAACCAGGAAGCCATCCCTGAAGAGTTGGTAGAGCCCATCCGGGAAGAACTCGGATCATTTGTAGAATCCTGGTGTGCCCATCAGCAACCATTGGCAGCGTATGCCGATCTGTTTCATCAACGGTTTATTGTGCTGATCGTTGATGAAAAACTGAATGCAGCAAGCGGCTGTTCGATTGACACTTCGGTGGGATTTATCCGTTCGGTAGAACAGAAATACGGTTTAAAACTCTTTGACCGCTTTGCCTTTTCCTATGAAAAGGACGGTCAGATTCATACGGTACCGAAGGCCCGTTTTGGCGAACTCTACCGTTCGGGGGAGATCGATGAATCTACGATGGTGTTTGACAATCTGATACGGACAAAAAACGACTTCTTGCAAACCTGGCAGAAACCATTGGGAAAGAGCTGGTTAAAGCGGTTTGTTTAAATGATTATAGAAGGCTAACTTTCTAATTCAATCACCTGCCGGTCAAAGGGATTTAATGCTGTTCCCACGATATCAGCTTCAACCTCCAGCCTATATTCCGATCTTACTGATTTGACCGATTTGGCGGCTTTAACCAGTCCTTTGAGGATAAAATTCTTACCCTCCAGTTCATCCATCTTTGAACGGATCATTTCAAAAGGCAGGTCGAAATGATAGTAGACCGGCTCATGGGCAGGTACTTCAATCAAGACCGGAACCACTTTTTCGCTGAGAATATATTCGTCCGTGAGTTTGGATTTTCTGCGGCCCCTTGAATATTTCTCAATCAATTTAAAATGCAGGGAGGTTACTGTCTGGGTATTCATTGAAGAAAAGCGGACACTTCCCGTGAGGATCCCATTCTTTTGGCTGAGTTTACCCGGAATCAGCAGTTCTACTTTGACTCCTTCGATGCCCAGCCATTTCTTTACTCTCCTAAGCATGGATACTATAATGTTTTCTATTAAAATCCGAAAGAGGGCCGGTAGGTTCCCGCATTACGACTAAAATGGAGTCCCAGGAGATCAGTGGCAAATTATAGCCTATTGGTTGACATTGTCCGGATTGGATTTGCTGAGGAGTTCCAGTATTTCCTCGTCGCTTTTTCCCAGATTGTCCAACAGAAACTGAGCGTCATCGCTAAAATCGGATTCCGGGTACTTTTCCAGAAATTCCTGATAAAGTAGACGGGCTTTGTCAAAGTCTTTCTGATCTTCGTCAGACATAAATGCATGCAGAAAGAGTGCTTTGGAAGCCAGATCCGATTGGCTGTGATTTTCATATAAATCCTTGAATATACGCTCTGCAACAACGAAGTTTTTTGAAGCCCGGGCAGTTTCACCCGCTTTCCAGAGGTAATCCAGGTGTTCTTCTCCGGTCGTTGAAGCGGCCATTTTTTGATAAAGCTCCAGTAGCTCTGCTAAAATTTCCTGGCTGGGTTGCTCGGCCAGCTTTGACTCCAGGGCTTTAATCTCTTCCGATGTTTTTGCAAGGTTTGATTTGCAGCCGATGAAACCCAGGATCAGGATCAGTAGGGCAAGTTTTTGCATTTTCAGGATTTTTATCGTGTACGGGCTTAAATTTACCCATATTTTAACGAATCTTTTTCTTCGATTATTTAATGACGATCATATGAGATTATTAAAGACCCTGGTCTTAACGGCCTTGATACCACTGACTCTGAATGCACAGATCAAGATCAATAACCCTTACCAAAAGAAGGATCAAACTTATATTCCGGATGGAGACAGTGAGAATCCAGCCAAACCAGAGGGAGATTTGACCGATGCGGAAGAAGCTATCCGGAATGTGGTCCTGGGGCTGATGCAGGCGATGCATGAGAGTGACGGCAATGCTGTCCGTCAGTTCTTCAGCGACAACGGCCGCCTCTTAAGTACCGAATCTACCGGCAAAGTAACGGTGCTTACAGTCGAGGGATTTTCAAAGATGATCGGTGAGTCGGCTAAAGGGTCGCTCGAAGAGAAAATTACCAGTATGGATATCAAGATCGATGAACATCTGGCGTCGGTTTGGGCCGGTTATGAGTTTTATCTGAATAACACCCTGCATCATTGCGGGGTCGATGCTTTTCAGCTGATACGCACTCCAACTGGGTGGAAGATCCTTCAGATTGCCGACACGCGGAGAGAGGATTGTGGTGCAAGCGGTCTTGAGGCTCGCATCCACAAGAGCCTGGACGACTGGCATGCTGCAGCCGCCAGGGCTGATGCCGGGAGTTATTTTGAACGTCTGAGCAGCGACGGATTTTACCTGGGAACCGATCCTACAGAAAATTGGGACAAAGCGTCCTTCTACCAGTTTTCCAAACCCTATTTTGACAAGGGCAATGCCTGGAATTTTACACCCAGAGATCGCAAAGTCTTCTTTTCTGGTGATCAGCAGGTAGCCTGGTTTAATGAATTGCTGGATACCTGGATGGGAACCTGCCGTGGCTCGGGTGTGCTTCGGCTGGAGCCGGATGGCAGCTGGAGAATCATGCAATACAACCTGGCTATTCTGGTACCCAATGACCTGGTACAGGACTATCTGAAATTGTTGAAGAATTAGATATCGGCAAAGAGATCAGTAGATCATTGTTGAATTGTAATTGTTTAATCGTTTGACTGTTTAATCGTTTCGTTTAACTGTTGAACAGGAATGTAACCCTGACCACCCCAAGTTAACCCCAGGCCCTGATTATTAGCGCCCCGGCTTCTCAGGGATACAGCAGGTATTTCATCCTGATTTTGTAAAATTCTGTCAGTCCAGGTTGCCAGGAAGCCCGTATTTCATCGGCTGTTTTGCCTGCCACGATCTGTTCGCGAAGGCTGGTGGTGCCAGCGAGCCGGTCAAACCATCCGTTTGCATTAAAAAAGCTGGATTTATCCGGGAATTTCCGGTAAAAATCGATGACATAGTTCAGGTTGATTTGGCGTTCCCGGAATATGTCTTCTTCATCCAGTACGGTTAGGTCGACACCTCGACAAAGCTGGTTTTCGAGTTTAGGTCTGGCTGCGCCAAACATGGATTTTGGATTGAATTCATAGTCTGCTTCTGTGATATCCGGATGACCAATCACCTGAAACTGGGTGGTTGTGCCTCGGCCGATACTGAGGGGAGTCCCTTCAAAGTAACAAAGGGAAGGGTAGAGGAGGATCGAGCGTAAATTTGGTAAATTGGGAGAAGGAGCCACCGGTAGTCTGTACATGGTCTCATGGTCGTAGTAATGGCATTTGATCACCCTGAGCTGGCAGGTCGCTGCATTATCCAGCCAACCTTCTCCATTGATCATCTGCGCATACTCTCCAATCGTCATGCCATACACCACGGGCACCGGATGCATGCCTACAAACGATTTAAAGGCTTCTTCCCGGATGGGCCCATCGATATAGTGACCGTTGGGGTTTGGCCGGTCAAAAACAATCAACGGTTTCTGGTATCTGGCGCAGGCATTCATCACATAATGGAGCGTAGAAATGTAGGTATAGAAACGTGCACCGACATCCTGGATATCAAAGACGATAAGATCCAGTTCGGCGAGATCCTCGGCTGAAGGCTCCTGTTTTTCGCCGTAAAGAGATACAATGGAGATACCGGTTTCCGGATCAATCTGATCACTGATGTGATCACCCGCATCGGCCCGGCCACGGAAGCCATGTTCCGGTGCAAAGATTTTCCGGATATCGATACCCAAAGCCAGCAGG
Organism: uncultured Saprospiraceae bacterium; assembly: GCA_964428345.1. Taxonomy (GTDB): domain Bacteria; phylum Bacteroidota; class Bacteroidia; order Chitinophagales; family Saprospiraceae; genus JABDMH01. The sequence goes on from CAYRYD010000023.1 coordinate 63,951, forward strand.
GAATCAACAGTATGTACCACTCCAATGGTAGAAGTATGATTGACGACCATCCCAATCTTTTTGCCTTGCAGGTCTGGCAGATATTCTGTGGTTTGCCAGGCTCCGGGTCTTACCGCTTCTTTTCCCATTTCCACCTCACTCTCAGTCATTTGTGTTGATGATCCTTCTGAACCGCAGGATGGAACGGAAATAATAAATATAAATATGATTAACAGATTATAATACATGGTAATTTTTTTTAATTTCAACGCCGCATGAAACGTAGATATGCTATCGTCGATATCGAAACCACGGGTGGTCTGATCCGTCGGGATAAAATTATCGAAATTGCCATTGCCATTCATGATGGCCGGGAAATTATTGACCGTTTTGACACGCTGGTCGACCCCGGACGGTCAGTTTCAAAGCAGATTAGCATGCTGACCGGCATTACCGATGAGATGCTGACCGGGGCACCTAAATTTTATGAAGTGGCCAAAAAAGTAGTCGAGATGACTGAGGGTTGCATTTTTGTAGCCCATAATGTGCGGTTTGATTACAGCTTTATCAAGCGGGCCTATGAAGAACTGGGTTACAATTACAGCCGTAAGCAGTTGTGTACGGTCCGGCTGAGCCGGATGATCACGCCCAACCTTCGCAGGCATGGACTGGATGCCCTTTGTCATTACCACGGAATTCTGGTAGACCAGCGGCACCGGGCGATGGGCGATGTACTGGCTACCACCCGGATATTTGAGCGTTTAATGGAAATGGGTGGCGATCTTGCCGTTGATGAAATCATCAATTACGGAATCAAGGCTTCCAGGTTGCCGGCATCCATCTCACTCGAACAATTACACAGCCTGCCTGAATCTTGCGGAGTCTATTATTTTTACAACGAATTTGGCGAAGTGATCTACGTGGGCAAATCGATCAATATCAAGAAACGGATCATGCAGCACTTTGCTGAAAACACTGCCAAATCCAACCGGTTGGCCCAGCGGGTTCACGATATCAGTTGTGAAGTGACCGGAAGTGAACTGGTAGCCTTATTGCTCGAAGAACAGGAGATCAAGCGTTTGCAACCTGAAGTCAATCGTCAGCTCCGCCAGAAACTTTTTCCTTTTGCTCTGTATAGCTATCAGAGTGACGACGGATATCTGCACCTGATGGCAGAAAAGATCAGGAAATCGGTGCCGGCAGGTTTTCAGATTATCAAGGAATATCCAAAACTGGCCTATGCCAAAGGTCATCTGGAGGGTCTCATAGAGGAATTCAATCTGTGCCAGCACCGCTGTGGAGATATGACTGGCATTGGCCATTGCTTCCATTATAAAATAGGTCGCTGCCTGGGTGCCTGCACCGGTCTGGAGTCAGCAGAGAGTTATAATGACCGGGTTCGTGAAGCCATCGCCTATCTGCAACGGGTAGTCAATGACAATTTTTTCATCATCGACGAAGGCCGGGACAAAGAAGAAAAATCAGTGGTGATGGTGGAAAAAGGACAAGTAACCGGTTACGGGTATATCTGTTCCGGTACCGCCTATGCCACACCTTCCCAACTTAGAGATGCGGTTAAACCATTGAAGGCTACCCGTGACGCCCAGCGAATTGTGCACTGGTACATTAGAGAGAAGAAAATGGAGAAGATTCTTCCATTTTGAATCTTCCTCGAACAAGACTTTGACGGGGTGACTGGTGGCAGGTGGGACGAACCGCATCGAGGTTTTATAGCATATTCAGGATGAGATGTTGAACTATTCCATCAAAGTGGGAAATTTCACTATTTTAACAGCCGGATGTATTCCCTTTAAGTATACACTAAATATTATGCAGGATAAGAATGAAATTCGAAAGCGCTATTGGCGCACCAACATTAAATATCTCGTCATTTTGTTGATCATCTGGTTTGTGGTATCCTATGGAGCCGGTATCATCTGGGCGGATACATTGAATCAATTTCGTCTGGGAGGGTTTAAACTGGGCTTCTGGTTTGCCCAACAGGGATCCATCTATTTCTTCGTGGTGCTGATTTACGTTTATGTGATTCTCATGAACAATCTGGATCGCAAATTTGATGTGCACGACTAAGCGCCACCGCTAATACTAAAATCTACTTAATAAGATAACAGAGGGTATGGAACTGCAAACATGGACGTTTATTATTGTCGGGTTGACATTTGCGCTATATATCGGTATTGCGGTCTGGTCAAGAGCTTCATCAACCGCTGAGTTTTATGTAGCCGGCAAGGGGGTGCATCCCCTCACCAATGGTATGGCTACCGCAGCCGACTGGATGTCGGCAGCATCCTTTTTATCAATGGCTGGTCTCATTTCCTTTATGGGATATCAGGGTGCCCAGTATCTGATGGGGTGGACCGGTGGTTATGTATTGCTGGCATTATTGCTGGCACCTTATCTTCGCAAATTCGGTAAGTATACCGTTCCGGATTTTATTGGCGAACGCTATTATTCCCAGGTTGCCCGGGTCGTTGCGCTCATCTGTGCGCTCTTCATCTCGTTTACCTATGTTGTTGGACAGATGAAAGGGGTGGGAGTGGCATTCGCTGGTTTTCTGAATATTCCATTCACATGGGGTGTGGTGATTGGGGTGGCTATCGTATTCTTCTATGCCGTGCTTGGCGGTATGAAAGGGATCACCTATACCCAGGTTGCCCAGTATTGTGTGTTGATTTTTGCTTATCTGGTTCCGGCTATTTTTATTTCAGTGCTGATGGTAGGCAATCCGGTACCTCAGGTTGGTTTGGGCGGTGCCTTAAGTGATGGCACCTATCTGCTGGATAAACTGGATCAGGTATTGGTCGATCTGGGATTCCGTGAGTATACTACCTCGCATGCCGGTAAAGTCGATTTGTTTTTTGTAACGGCTGCCCTGATGCTTGGTACTGCCGGTCTACCACATGTGATCGTCCGTTTTTTTACCGTACCGCGGGTTTCAGATGCAAGGAGATCAGCCGGTTGGGCACTGCTATTTATAGCATTACTTTATACAGCGGCGCCGGCCATTGGAGCTTTCGCTCGTACCAATCTGATCCAGACAGTAGCCGACAAGAATTACAGCGAAATGCCGGCTTGGTTCAGCAACTGGGAAAAAACCGGACTGTTGGGGTTTACCGACAAAAACGGAGATGGTAAGATTCAGTATTATAATGACCAGAATAGGGACTTTGCCGACCGGATGGAACAGGAGAGAGGCTGGAAGGGCAGTGAGCTGAGTGTTGACCGGGATATTATGGTGCTGGCCAATCCTTCGATTGCCAATCTACCCAACTGGGTGGTAGCCCTGGTGGTGGCCGGTGGACTGGCCGCTGCTTTGTCTACTGCTGCCGGGCTCCTGCTGGTGATCAGTACCTCCATTTCACACGATCTCCTGAAAAAATGGCTGAGGCCTGACATCAGTGAAAAGGGCGAATTAAGAGCAGCCCGGATTGCCATTGCCCTAGCGGTCATCGTAGCCGGATATGCCGGCATCAATCCTCCGGGGTTTGTCGCTCAGGTTGTGGCTTTTGCCTTTGGCCTGGCAGCTGCATCCTTTTTTCCGGCGATCGTTATGGGCATTTTTTCCAAGAGAATGAACGTGCAGGGAGCCGTGGCGGGCATGCTGGTAGGCTTGATATTTACCACATCGTATATATTTTATTTCAAATATGGTGGTGGTACACCCGATCAGTACTGGTTTGGCATTTCTCCTGAAGGAGTAGGTACACTCGGTATGATTTTCAATTTTATCACATCGATAATTATCAGCGCGCTGACACCCGCGCCCCCGGTCCACATTCAGGAACTGGTCGAAAGTATCAGGATTCCAAGGTCAGGGGACTAGCATCCTGCTTCTGGGATGAAAGCTGTCCACCTTCAAGTCCTGGAACCCTGACGGGAAAGAAACCAGACTATGGCGAGACCAGCCAGGAAACACAGAATAACTCCTGCAATGTAAGGTGTGCCTTCATAATTGGCAGGAAGTACATTCATTTCGGTGATTACCTGAAAATCGTGAACGTTTGCACCGGGGGTGATCACATTGACGTAGGCTCCCGAATTTTTGTCAAGCCATAATACCGGATTGCGCCAGGGCCAGATCCGGTTGAGGGATCCGATCATAAATCCGGTCAGCAGGGCCAGGGTCGGATTGTAAAATCGCTTAAACAGGTAATCCAGTAAATTGGAAAAGGTGGCAAGGCCGATCCCACCGCCGGCGATAAAAATGACCAGGACCAGTAAAGAGCTTAGGTCGAGGGTCGAGATGAAGTTGCGGGCATGACCCAGAATAAGCGTATACATGCCCATCAGCAGGAGAATGAAACTTCCTGAGATTCCCGGAAGGATCAAGGCGCAAACCGCAATCATTCCCGAGAGAAAGATAAACAGCAGATTTTCTGAACCGTGTGCGGGAGAAACCACAGTGATATAGTAGGCAGCTGCGATTCCGGCCAGACAACTGAAAATTTCCGCCAATTTCCACCGGGTAATCTTTGCACCGATGAAAACGACCGAGGCGATGATCAATCCAAAGAAAAAACCCCAGATTAACGATGGGTAATGCTCGAGTAACCAGGTGACTACAAAGATTCCACACAGGAGGCCAACGATCATCCCTGCCAGCAAGGTTAGAAGAAAAGGACCGTCGATATGTATCCAGAATGTTTTCAATCCCTGCTCTTTCCAGACTTTAATTGGGAAGCTGCTTATGGTCTTGATGGCGGCAATAAGCCGCTCATAGATGTTGGTAATGAAAGCGATCGTACCTCCCGAGACACCGGGTACCACCTCTGCAAGGCCCATGGCCATTCCTTTCAGTGAAATAAGTAGATTTTGATTCATATAAGGGTTTGCGTAACAAGCGCCCAAAATAGCAAAATCAGCTTAAACCCGCCTTTTTGACTTCCCGGCATGTATATTGATAATTTATTCCTGAGTCTGGCTTTTGTCGACCAGAAATTTTACTGCCTGAAAAGGGCATTCTGATGCAGAAAGGGGTTTATCCGTAGATCTGAAGAGGTGATCCGGTTGACAATCCATCGGTATCCTTTTACCGTGAATTCCGGTCCGTTGCATCATTTTCCGGATAATTGTTTATATTACCAGCAGAGTGTTGCCTGATCTGAGGGGAATTCAATTGACAATTAAACACCAAACCATAGATGAACCCTGAAATCTGTCGTATAGCCGTACCTGTACCCAACGGGTATAGTTTTCATCCACTGATCGACCTGATGTACTGTGTAGCCGATGGAAATTATTCCTGGCTTTATTTCTGCGATGGAAAAAAATACCTGATCAGCAGAAACCTCAGGCACCTTGAAGATCACCTGCCCCCAGGCTGGTTTCTGCGAATACACAACAGCTATCTTGCGAATAAGGCACATATAACGCAGTACACCAACAGCAGTGTCAATTGCATTCGCATGTCGAATGGGGAAGAACTGGAAGTTTCCCGGAGAAATCAGAAGCGCATAAGGGAGCAGTTTGTGATACTTTGATAGAAAGTCCAGGTCCGGTTCCAATAGGCAGAATATATCCTGGCAACGAATCCCGGATAATTTCGAATTGGTCTTCTGAATCAGGAAAATCAGCCTTGTATATCAGTCAGCTTAGATCCCATCCTTCGCATGACTCTATTCGAGTTTCATCCAATGAAGTGTCCAATTCACAGAATACCGGAATATTATCTGGACAAATACCGCCGAAAATGGTACTTTTGGGCTGATAGTGTTAGATAAGTTGGGATACGGACGCATTTTGCTAGTCATTATTGTTTGATCAAGTCCGTATGAACGCTCAAAATTTACGACTGGCTATCCAGACGCCAGATGGCTACCAGATCTGTTCGGTAAAAGACCTGATTTACTGTGTAGCAGAAGGTAATTACTCCTGGTTGTATCTCACTGACGGCAGGAAATTCCTCCTATCCAAATCCCTGGGTGTTCTGGAACGCCGTTTACCGGAAGAATTCTTCATTCGAATCCACAACCGATATCTTACGAACAAACTGCATATCATTCAGTACACCAATGGCGGAGTCAACTGCGTACGCATGTCAAATGGGGAGGAACTGGAAGTTTCGCGAAGAAACCAGCAACGCCTAAAGGAGCAATTTCTGATGATTTAATTGGTATTGTGGTTTTATGGTTTTCTGGTGTTTTGGTTGAGGGCTGCTATTATTGAAGTAAGTGCCGTTGGAGCGGCGATTTGAATCGCCGGAGCAGTGCTGTACATGGGCGAATGAATTCGCCCCTCCAGAGGGATCTAAGATGTAAATTGTAAGTAGAGTTGGAGCGGCGATTTGAATCGCCGGAGCAGGCTGAACATGGGCGAATGAATTCGCCCCTCCAGGGGGATCTAAGTAGGAATTGTATAGTAGGGTTGGAGCGGCGATTTCAATCGCCGGAGCAGGCTGAACATGGGCGAATGAATTCGCCCCTCCAGGGGGATCTAAGATGTAAATTGTAAGTGCCGTTGGAGCGGCGATTTGAATCGCCGGAGCAGTGCTGTACATGGGCGAATGAATTCGCCCCTCCAGGGGGATCTAAGTAGGAAAATTGTATAGTAGGGTTGGAGCGGCGATTTGAATCGCCGGAGGATACTGTTCATGGGCGAATGAATTCGCCCCTCCAGGGGAATTAAGTAGTAGAATTGCATAGTAGGGTTGGAGCGGCGATTTGAATCGCCGGAGCAGTGCTGTGCAAGGGCGAATGAATTCGCCCCTCCAAGGGGATCTAAGATGTAAATTGTAAGTAGGGTTGGAGCGGCGATTTGAATCGCCGGAGCAGGTCTGTACATGGGCGAATGAATTCGCCCCTCCAGGGGATTTAAGTAGTAGAATTGCATAGTAGTATGGAGCGGCGATTTGAATCGCCGGAGCAGGCCTGTACAAGGGCGAATGAATACGCCCCTCCAGGGGGATCTAAGTAGGAAAATTGTATAGTAGGGTTGGAGCGGCGATTTGAATCGCCGGAGCAGGCCTGTACAAGGGCGAATGAATACGCCCCTCCAGGGGGATCTAAGTAGGAAAATTGTATAGTAGGGTTGGAGCGGCGATTTGAATCGCCGGAGCAGTAGCATTTTTCAAACCGGTATCCTGTGTGATACTTCGGGCAGAATATTACTATATTATAGCAATTTTCATAAAATCTGTAAACCCATTTTTGATGAACGACAATCAAAACAAAAATTCAGATCCGCAACCCGTTTCAAAACACATCCGGGACCTGGTTGTAATCTTTAATCTCAAACACAAGGGGGTAAAAGGAGCCGGCCCCGGTTTTTCGGTTCCAAAAGAACAGGTGATTCATATCGAACCGATAATCGGTGAGCCTTGTGATGACAAGACTCAACACCAGTTTGCGCTCACAACCCTGAGGATAAATAAAAAACAGACCAAAGGCACCATCAGATTATATCATCGGGAAAATATGGATTATTACAGTTTCCATAGTGCACCGGTGTGGTCACGTGCCAGTGATGGAATAGACTATGATTGGCAACTGACTATTACTCTCAGGAAAGATACAGGGGGGTCTCAGAAGGAGTCCTTCAGCTTACCCGAAAATGTCGATTTTAAAAATTATCCGAGGCTGGATGTCACTACAAACATCCATTCCGGTGCGGTGAAAGCTGCATCGATCCATGGTATTTGCCGGGTATATCTGGCCAATGCCTGACATTTGTAGAAAGAGGTTGTAACGAACTTTTTTCATTCCAATGGGCTGAAAAACCCCAGGCAAATGCGCGGAGTTAATTTATGGCTGGCAATCTTCACTCTGGTCTATCCTTTATCCGGTCAGGACTCAGACTCATTGCTCCTGCTCTACCGTGAAATTCCTTATCCTCAGGATCAAAGAGTGACTGATTCGGCATTGCACACCTACTTGCTGCACCGTTTTACCAGTGACCTGGACAGTTGCTTTCATGACACATCCCGGACGACACCCTCACCACAACATACCGTTCTGATGCACTTGCTGGAAGGGCATTGCCACTTGTATGGGCCGGTCAAATCTGACGCGGAAGCCTACCGGTGCTATCTGAAGGCCTGGGATCTCAGCAAAGATTTGGGAAATCAGGTACTGGAGGCCGAATGCCTGCGAAACATGATTCGATACGGATTGTTTACCCGGCATCATCTGGATGAGCTGAATCAACTCATAGACCAGCATGCCGGACTGGCTGCTGATACCCTTGAAAAATTGCAGAACACCTATTTCAGGCTGCGGTACCAGGCCGAAAAGGACTACCTGGATCACGGAGATATCAATTATGATCCGGAAACCTGGCGCCAGATTATCGATCGTTGTCAGAGACTCCGGTTTTACCGGCTGGAGACCGAACTGCGAAGTGTTTTCGCGCAGATACTGGATTTTTGCGGGCAGACAGATCAGGCTTATGATGAACTGCAAAATGCCATGCGATCGGCAAGGTTGCATTCGGAGCCCTACTATCACAGCGTGCGTTTCACCTCGCTGACCAATCTGGGTCACTACCGCCTACGGCAAAGGCTGTATGGGCAGGCCTTGGAAATTTTCAGAGAAGTGATGAAAACCGGTGTGAGCGATGAACTACTGACTAACCAGGCAAAACTGTATGATTGGGTGGCTGAATGCTTCGAACAAACCGGGCAGGCTGACAGTGCCTTTCACTATCTGAATATTTCCTACCAGAAAGCCATGCAAGCTAAGGCGGATGAACATGCCACCGCAGTCAGGGAGATTCAGATCCGGTACGACAACGAACGGTTACAACGCTTCCTGACCGAAGAAAGTCTGAAACGAAAAAACAACAATCTGATGGCCCTGCTGGGTGGATTGTTTCTCTTGCTCATCATTTTTCTGATCTGGCAAAAATACGACCGTCAGCGTCAGGAAGCCACTGCTCTTAGCCAGCAATTGAAGATCAGCAGCCAGGAAGCCCGGTTGAATGCCATCAATGCGCACCTGGATGGGCAGGAAACCGAGCGCCGGATCCTTGCGTCGCATCTGCACGACCATATCGTCGGCCAGATCGTGGCTGCCAATCTACATCTGAAGGTAGCCGGTAAAGCGCATCCTTCATCACCGCTTCAGAAGTCGATGGAACTTATGCAGGAACTGGGCAACCAGGTCCGGAACATTTCCCACCGGCTCTATCCGCCGGTGTTGTTAAAATTGGGCATCGGACCGGCAATTATTGATCTTTGTGAAAAATACAGCAATAACCAGCTTCAATTTACCGCAAACAAGGAATCCGATGCAATCCGCTACCGGGGAGACAATGTGAGTAAAATCTACTACATCGTACAGGAATTGCTCAATAACGTCCTCAAACACAGTCAGGCCACTCGCTGTGAAATTAATCTGCAGGATGATGATCACTATTTACAAATTGACATCTGCGACAATGGCACCGGATTTTCACCGGACCCGGTGGGTGCCGGTTTGGGCCTGCAGACCGTTAAAGCACGAATAGAATCACTAGAAGGTAATTTTGAGTGCCGGTCACATCATGCCGGAGGCACTCATTTTGTCTTAAAAATACCAGTCGGTAAATTATCAGGATGAATGACATTTATTTCGAATATTATTCACCTCGGCGACATATTTGAATTTTCCGGTTGTTCCTTTTTTCTTCATTTTTTTTTTGGACCTCCCTATAAATAGGGATTTTTCGACTTACCTATTTCAAGGATTGTGATTCAAATTGACACATCTTAGTTTTATCGGGTGTGAGAATAGGGGATTGGAAGTACAAGCTTTTGTCTTTACGTGCCCTGTGATTGATCTCAATTAAACACTGAACGAATGCACCATCATGACGTCGACAACTATATTGCCATACCTGTTACTGGCGGCTATCGATTTCGCATGGTAGCTGAATTAATCTACTGCACTGCCAGTGGGAATTACACCTGGTTACATTTTGAAGACGGCACGAAATACCTGCTGACCCGGACACTTAAGACCCTCGAAGAAAGGCTCCCTGCGCAGTTATTTATCCGGATACATCATCATTCCCTGGTCAATAAAATGCACATTATGCAATACACCAACGCTGGAGTGAATACGGTCAGGATGATCAATGGCGAAGAGCTGGAAGTGTCCCGCCGAAATCAGCGAAAACTGCGGGAGGAATTCATTACTCTTTAGTCTGATAATAAGATTGACCAATAAGTAGATAAAATGACCAGTACCATCGCGATAAAGACCACCTGTCAGGAATGGATACGATTCATTGAAATCGAATGAAATTATTTTAGGATTGATCATCGGGATTAATGTAAATTCAATAAAATCAATGAACTGCGACTCCATGAAACCCCGACTCCATTTCACCCTGTATTTTTTATCTGCCGCCCTGCTAAATGGTGTTTCCCCCGGTTACACATGTAACAATTTAAATACAAAAGTATGATGATGTCACCTGCAACCATCCGGATCAATATATTCCTAGCCGCCGCAATCCTTGGATTACTTCAATCTTCTTCAATGCATCTGCACAGTCAGGTTGAGTCGGGCGATTCGCTGGCGCTGGTCAGTTTACACAACGCCACCAATGGACCCAACTGGTTGATGACCTGGGATTTAAACCAGCCGGTTACCAACTGGTATGGAATTACGCTGACGAACGGTAATACCAGAGTCGCAGCCATTCAGTTGGGAAGCAACAATCTTGTGGGATCATTGCCCATGGAAATTGGCAACTTATCCGAAATGAAAGACCTCGATCTGTCGGTCAATGGTCTGACAGATTCCCTTCCGTCTTCTCTTGGGAACCTCGTGAATTTAGAGACCCTCCGGCTTTCCTCAAACGCTTTCCTGGGCACCATCCCCGATACCATCGGCAATCTTACGGCGCTCACTTTACTTGCTTTGGATGAAAATCATTTTACGGGGGCAATACCGTCCTCCTTCGGAAATCTTGTCAACCTTGATTTTCTGATCCTGTCCAGGAATACCCTCGATGCAACACCACCAACGCTGGGTATGCTCACTAATCTCAGACAATTGTCGCTGGAATTCAACTCGTTTAGCGGAAGTCTTCCCGGGTTTTTAGGGAATCTGGTCAATCTGGAACGACTGGATCTCAACGACAACAGTTTTAACGACAGTCTGCCCATTTGGCTGGTTAATCTGATAAAACCGGAACTATATCTTGATCTTTCCAATAACAATCTCTTCGGACCTTTTCCTGTGGAATATTCCGGCTTGTGCGATATCCAATTCTATAATTTCTGCAATAATCCCGGTCTTCCCGCATCCGGTAATTTTGAAATATTCTGTGACCCGGAGTTGTACTCGATCACCACTTCCAACTGTGACAGCTTGGTCTCGCCGAGTGGCAACCATACCTGGACCGAGAGCGGTACCTATCTGGACACCATAATTAATATGGGAGCCTGCGACTCCATCTTCACCGTGCATCTGGATATCTATCCATCCAGTAAAGTAATCCTGAATCTCACGGAATGCCATAAGTATGTCTTTGGAGACGATACGCTATACCAATCGGTAGACACGGTGTATAACCTGCAATCTTCGACCGGCTGCGATAGCATTGTCGAGCTGCATCTGACCATTGTCAGTGACCCTATGTACTGCAATAGTCCACCAGAAGCCATCTGCATTGATTCTCTGATCCTTTATGCCGGTGATAGCTGCATGGTACCGCTGAATGCCCCTTTACTGGATGGAGGTAGTACCGATCCCGATGGAGATACGCTGACGTTCACATCGTCCTCCGGGCCATTGATGATGACCGGTTTCCATCAGGTTGGGCTGATCGTCAGTGACGGCCTGCTGACCGATACCTGCATGACCTTTGTGATCGTCCTGGATACCATGGCACCTTTGTTGACCGGAGCTTCCATCACTCTTCAACTCGATTCCAACGGTCAGGCGGAAACGATGGCAGGCGATCTGGTGGCATCGCTGACCGATAATTGCGGAGTCAATTCCAATTCAGTCATGGCTAGTCAGACTCAGTTTGATACCAGCGATCTTGGGGTCAACCTGATCAATCTGACAGTAGTCGACTTCAACGGAAACCAGGGCCATGGTCAGGCCATGGTCACGGTCGAACCATATCCTGGCTTATCAAACCATCCTCCTGTGGCGTGGTGCATCGATACACTGGTGCTAAACACCGAATCTTCGGCCATGGTTTCTTTGATAGCAGAGCAGCTGGATGGCGGTTCGTATGATCCCGATGGCGATACGCTGGTTTTTAGTCATTATCCTGCCGGGCCTTTCCAGATCGGCGCGAATCCGGTTTTTCTGGTGGTCTACGATGGTAACCTTACCGATACCTGCGAAGCCATCCTGGTTTTAGTGGATACAACCGGATATCCATGCCAAATGGACGGGCAGCCTCCCATTGCCAATTGCCAGGATCTGATACTGGAGTTGGACGAAAGCGGAATGGCATCGCTGACACCAGAGGCTTTTTCGGAATTCTTTACGGACAACTGCGAGATTGACTCCATTTGGATTAGCGCCGGACAAACCACATTTACCTGCAATGACCTGGACAGTATGCATCTGGTTACACTGATGGCACTCGATCCGGCCGGTAACAGTGCTGTCTGCACGGTCGAAGTCGCTGTAACCAGTGGTACTTACGAACAGCTCCTTTATTGGACCGACGGAAGTGTCATATGGCAGCATAATCTGTCGGCCAATGTCAATGACTCTATAATAAACACCAGTTTGTTGATACCAATTCAGCTACTCTACTATGAACCGCAAAATGCTCTATTCATTGGTGATGGTCGTTTGATTCTTATGACCAACCTTCACGGTATGGTACTCGATACGATTTTCGAAGCAGATACTTTCTCCTTCTCTTCATTCGATGTCGATCCTGTACACGGTGACCTCTATCTGTTGGGTATTCATACTAAGGCCATCCATAAAGTGCCGCTGGATGGTTCGGGAAGCTCGGTGGTGAGGGACCTGGATTATCTTGCAAGCCCAATTCCCCGCAAGATCCAATGCGATCCGGTATCCGGTCTGTTGTACTGGACGGATTCGAATGATGGTAAAATTCGACGATGTAAGACAGATGGTAGCAATCTTGAGGTGCTGGTTGACTTTATGATGGGAGAGGGAAATGCTTATGGTCTGGATCTGGATTTGGATAACGGTCTGATGTATTGGACAAATCCGGTACTCAATAAAATCCAACAGTCTGATCTCGCTGGGAATTTCAGAGAAGATGTGGTTTCCGGATTGACAGAGTCACCAACCAGCTTAACCCTCTCGGATTCTCAGCTCTTCTGGCATAGCTCTAATACCATATTCAGGGCACCTGTGACGGGTGATAGTGTCGTGATCGTAAGAGATCAACTATTTGAAATCTATGACATTGCGATTGCAGAACGACGTCAGCAGGGATCTGTCAACCCCTGTAACCAACAGCCAGTTGCGGTGTGTGGCGATGCAACGCTGTATGTTTCGCAATCCTGTACTGTGTTGGGCAATGCCGCGCAACTGGCGACAGGGAGTCACGATCCTGATGGAGATTTTCTTCAATATGCGCTGTCATCTCCGGGGCCTTTCGCCGTAGGTACTCACCAGCTCAGTGTCTATGTCAGCGACGGTTATTTACAGGATACCTGCTCCTTTACCCTGACAGTACTGGATACCGTTTCTCCGGAAATGACCTGCCGCGATACGACCTTGATCCTGGACAATATGGGCATCGCATTCCTGAACCCGGTTGACCTGCTCCATTCATTTACCGACAATTGTGATTCCATTCCTGATTCACTCGTGATCAGTCAACAGGAATTTGACATCAACGACATCGGTCAGCACCAGGTGACACTCCAGGCCTTTGATGCATCAGGCAACAAAACATCGTGCCAGTCGACCGTTACGATTCAGAGTCCGCCGGTCAACCAACCACCGGTAGCCGTTTGTGATACCCTGGTGCTCTACGTGGATGATCAGTGTAACACCCAAATGGAATCTTTGGATCTGGGGATGAATTCCTATGATCCGGATGGTGACAGCATCACCATCACTCACTACCCTGCAGGGCCTTATCTGCCGGGTGACCATTTGATTGAAACCGTGGTAAGCGATGGCTTGCTCGCCGACACCTGTGTGGCACTGCTGATTGTGATCGACACCCTGGCACCAGTCATTACCTGTTATGATACCGGTTTCGTGATGGATCAGAGTTTTCTGCTGTATCTTTCTCCGGATGACTTACCGGTATTTTTCGAAGACAACTGCGATGCTCCGGATTCGATCATCCTTAGCCAATCGGTTTTTAATTGCGAAGACCTTGGTACCGACACGATTGTGGTCACCTTCTTCTTTAACGGAATGCAACAAGCCACCTGTCTGGTGCCGGTTTATCTGACCGGTCCCGACTCCGATAATGATGGTGTTGCAGATTGCAGCGATGAATGTCCGGACAACCCGGAAAAGAGCATAATGGGTCAATGCGGTTGTACTACCAACGAAGTCGATAGTGACGGTGACGGTACACCAGACTGTGAAGATGAATGTCCCAATGATCCAAACAAAATCCTGCAAGGCCAGTGTGGTTGCTCCTTTCCCGATACCGACAGTGATGGTGACGGAGTAAGTGACTGTCTGGATTTTTGTCCCAATGATCCCGATAAAGTTTTTTCGGGATCCTGTGGTTGCGGAGTGGCAGATGCCGATAACGATGGAGACGGAATCCTCAACTGCCGGGATGGATGCCCGGATGATCCGATCAAGGTGACTCCGGGTGTGAATGGCTGCGGAGTTATGGATCCGACACCACCCGATGCCGATGGCGATGGTACTCCGGATGTCAGCGATCAGTGTCCTTTTGATCCGGATAAAACACACCCGGGTATCTGCGGCTGTGGGACCAGCGATGCCACTCCCGATTCGGATGGTGATGGGCTGGTCGATTGTCTCGATGCCTGTCCCAACGACCCCCTGAAGATTTCTCCGGGAGGCTGTGGCTGCGGTGTAACGGATACCGATACCGATGGTGATGGGGCACCCGACTGCATTGACCTTTGCCCCAATGATCCGGACAAGGTAGCACCAGGAGTCTGTGGCTGTGGAACGACCGACCAGGATTCAGATGCCGACGGCATTCTGGATTGTCAGGATGGATGTCCTTCAGACAGTTTTAAAATTGCACCCGGGATCAACGGTTGCGGAGTGGTAGATCCGGTGCCACCCGATACCGATGGTGACGGTACCATCGATGCAGATGATCAGTGTCCGCTGGATCCCAGCAAAACCAGCCCCGGCATCTGTGGCTGTGGTAGAGTGGACAGTGCCGTTGATACGGATGGTGACGGTGTCCGGGATTGCCTGGATGGCTGTCCGGAGAATCCGTTGAAATCATCGGCCGATCATACCGGATGTTTCAGCCCCTGCTCGGATTTTAATGTGATGCTTGACTATACCCTCATGCAGAATACCACTGAAATATCATCGACCTGGATCAACGCCAGTGGTCAGCTGATGGCGGACAAGATCTATTTGCAGGCCGGCAATTTTCTGGTTTTTGACCCGGGATTCCTGATCAATGCAGGATCCGACATGGCCGCCAACATCGATGCCTGTGTAGGTGGTATCTCCCTCGCCTCGTTTCAACCGGCAGGGGAGGTGGAAACCCAAAACCCGGCAGCCAGGTCCGTTCCGGTCTGTTTCTGGGATGAGCTGGCCAGAGCAAGGCTGTACGTACAGATACCGCGGCGATCCCGGGTCGACATCGAATTTGTCAATCTGGAGAAAGGCACTTTTGGATATCTGATGTACAATGAAGAAATAGGAGCCGGTCATTACGAACTGGTGCTCCGTAATAATGCCGGACTTCAGAGTGGTTTTAAAGTGAGGGTCCGGATTGATCAGGCAGTAGCCGGAGAGTATTATCTGAAGTTTCCTTAAGACCCGGATGGTGCGCCGTACACGATGAGGGTGTCGACTTTTTCCCGATCCCGGAGTGACGAACACCTGGAGGTCAACCGGCCGGAGACGACTTGGTTAAGTAGTTGCGCCTGTTGCTTGTGGCGTTGAAGGGAGCAGCCTCACTCCAGGTTGGATTTTGCACATCCGGCATTCTTTAACGATTTTCTTTACTGTCATAGCCATCGTCTCATATCAGATTCGATACGGTTTATGTGGTCATCCTGCTCTATGATCTTCTGAATTGCTTTTACCGCATCGAACAAAAGGCAGCTTCGCTCACATTGGCAATTAATGCCAAGTTAACACTGAATTAGATAGTTAAACAAAACCAATCGGTCATCGACTACGGTCCAGGGGGTTATGGCCCCTTGGAAGGTTACTAAACTGTTTGACCTTATTCAAGTCTATCCATAAGTCTCAATCCAAACGAAGACCACTCAAATCCAAAGAAAGACGCCAAAATGAAAAGAAACCATCCCCGCTGGTCACGTTTAGGACATTGCGGTTATTAACCTGATGATTGAGGGAAGAAAGTTACGTAGCCGGTTGCATTGGGGGATTTGCTAATACTGCCTTTTTTCAGTGTTCCGAATAAAAATATAGCTCATTGTGATGCATGAGAATGAACCGTCTACGAAATATTTTAACCAGGTTTCAATGAAAATATGCTACTTGTGTATAACAATAATTATACGAAATAATAAGAAGCTAGTTTGCATTAGCGAGTGATTGCAACAGTTGCACGTAAGAAAGAAGAAATCAATCGAAAAACACTGAATATCGTAGCAGTTTAAACACAAAATTCCGTGAAATCCGTAGAAATGATTGCCATCGCCAATGGCAATGGGGTCAATTTTATACCCCATAGTGACATACTCTACTGCATTGCCGAGGGCAACTACACCCTGATCCATCTCTCTTCCGGTAAGAAAATATCCAGCTCGAAAACCCTGAAGCAGGTCGAACAAGCTCTGCCCGAGGGTGATTTTGTGCGTATTCACCATTCCTATATAGCCAATCTTCATCACATCCTTTCCTTTCAGCAGGAACCCGAACCGGCGATCATCATGAGTGATGGTCAAAAACTGACCGTGAGCCGGCGGCGGAAGAAGGCCTTTCTGGAAAAATTCATTGTGCTGTGATGGGAGGCCGGGTTAAAACTAATTTATCGAAACAATCAAATACTCAAATCATGAAGTATTTTTCCATCCCAATCTCAGTCTTTTTATTCCTCAGCCTGATCCCTTTTCCAGGTTTTACGCTGGTCATCCAGGAGGGTGAGTGCTCCTTTATCAGTTCTCCGGAAATTAAAGGTAAGTATGTTTCCGATGATGGAAACAAAGATATTTCCCTTTTCATGGCCGGACCGGTGATGAATCAGAATACAGGTATGATGTTTATGACCATCCAGGCAGCGATTGACGATGCTGGGACATTGCCCACGCATACTATCATTGTCAGCGACGGTAATTATATGGAAGAGGTCAATGTGACCAAAGAATTGACATTTGAAGGAGCTAATGCGGGCATCGCGGCGGGGATCAATCCAGGTGTACGGGGTCCGGAATCGATTGTCAACGGAGGGTTCATCATCAATGCTTCCAATGTGACCATCAATGGATTCAGGATTGTCAACGGCAGAACCTATGGGAGTTTTAAAGTTGGGATTGCGGTACAGGCAGATGATGTTGTCATTTCCAACAGTATTATTGAACTCGTAACTGCTCCAGCCCAAAGTGATGGTGTTGTAACGACTACCAATGTGGATAATCTGTTATTATTAAATAATACCGTCAAAGACAATTGGAGGGGTATCTACCTGAATCCCGGGAGTGGACATACTCTTACAGGCAATCTGGTTGATGCCAATAGTGGCGTGGGGGTTGGTATTGGCAGCGATGGCCAGAGTAATCTGACCCTGACCGGCAATCAGATCTCCAATCACACCTTGGAAGGGTGGGGTGCCAGCACGGTCGGTGCAAATGTACTGGCCAATGATAACCTCCTGATCAATAATGGTCTTTCCATTGCCCATTACGGTGGCTCTCAGATCGATGCCTCCTGCAACTGGTGGGGATCTTCCAGCTTTATGGATATCGTCACTGATAAATTAGGCAATGTTTTACAAGTTCCATTTCGGACCACCAGTGATCTGATGGATCCCTGTAATGGAGTCGGACCGGTGCAGAACCTCGATATCATGAAAAGCTATGCGACGATCCAGGAGGCTATTGATGATCCTCTAACGCTCGACGGCCATACGATTAGCGTCGGTGCCGGTAGCTATACCGAAAGCATCACGATTAACAAGAATCTTGTCATCAATGGCCCCAATATGGGAACCCCTGGTGCCGGGTCTCGCATAGCTGAAGCCGAATTGGCCGATTGCAATATCGATATCACTGCAGCGGGGCCGGTCATCCTCGATGGCTTTCACATCCTTCAGACGGATGCAAATGCCGATGTTATTTTGATTTCCGGAGCCACTTCCGCTAATATTCAGAATAATATACTGGAAAGAAACGGAGTAGGGATGGGAGGTAAGATCGTAAGGGCTATTACCACTTCAGCTGGCCCGGGCGTCAAGACCATCCAGAACAACTGGTTTACCGGTGATGAATCCGGAGGTCTATTCGGAGGTCATTTGACCTGGAACAGTGCAATGTATATCAATGGTGCAGCCAGCTCCATCAATATCCTCAACAATACCTTTGAAAACAGCCGTACCGCCCTCAATCTGGATGACTTTCAGGCTGGGATCAATGTGACCGGCAATACCTTTGGTAATTGTGGTACTTTTCTCTCTTTTGGAGGAGTAATGCCCACCAATGGCCAGTTTTCACTGGGGGCCAATGACTTTAAAACACCCGCAAGCACTTTGATCAATCTGTCGGATGTAGACCCGGCCTTCCGGCTGGATATTACTACATCTACCCTGAATGGAGCTGCGTTTAATACTTATCCCTTATCTACGCTTTTCCTGGTGGAGTCTGGCATGTATCACCGGGGCAGATCGGGCAGAAACGGACTGGTCTATTACGTATTGGACAATCAATACGTTGTATCCGGTCAGACCACCATCCAGTCTGCGGTGGACTATGCGGCTCCCGGCGATGTGATCAATGTAAACAATGGTTCCTATAATGAGGAAGTCACTATTGACAAATCCGTGACTCTTGACGGAGCCACCGACCAATGTGCCGATGTCATCATCGAGGGAGGTAATACAAGAGACTTCGGGGTTCGGATTTTGGACGGTATCACTGATGTTACCCTCAAAGATTTTAAAGTACAGAATACTCTTGGAGACAACGGAGCCAAAGGAGGAATCTGGGCTGCCACCAATAACGATGGCTTGAACATCGACAATCTCTGCCTGGAAAATACGGCGGGAATGGGTGCCATCTTTGCCCAGGGTCCCGTGAATGGCATTACCATCAATGACTGCGAAATCTGGGGTTCCGGAGTCAATGGAAGAGGCATTGTGATCTGGGATAACTTTAAACAGAATATCACTATTACCAATAATTATGTTCATGACATCTCCGGCTGCTGCGGAATCGAACTCCAGGACGGTTCGGCTTCAGGGGTAACCATGACCGATAACACGGTCAAAAAGACTGCCGACAGCGGTATGTCGGCCGTTGGTCTTAATGGAACCACAGGTGCGAATACCATATCCAACAACACGATTGACAACACCGGCCGTTTTGGATTGGAAATCAAGAACCCGGATGGAGATGGATCCAACATCATCGTTGATCATAATAATATAAGTATTATGGGCTCTTTTGCAGTTTTGAAACCTGGCGAAAACCGGGATATCGCCGGTGTCGTGGTCATGAGGCGAGCGGTGACACCGGGCAATGTCGATGTTCCGACTGGTGTTCAGGTGACCAACAATACCGTATCCGGTTATATTCAGGATAATGGGGGTAGCAGCAGTGAGGGATTCGGGATTGTCATCGAAGGGCTGAATCATACGGTGACCGGCAATACAGTCGAAAACAATGATGTCGGAATTCAGCAACAAGCAGGGCATTTACCCTATCCGGGAGATGGGGATCAGAACAATCTGGCCGACACCTATTTTGGCCGGGGTAATTCGCCCATAACCTGTGGTAATGTCATCAACACCAATAATTTCATGGACAACGGGACCGACACCCGGGATGTGGGCGTCGGAGCCGGCATCGTCACCAATACGACTACCCTAAAGTCATTCTGCTCGATCCAGGCGGCCATCGATGACGCTGGTACCACGGCTGGCCATACGATTAGTGTCAGTGCCGGCACCTATGTGGAGAGTGTGGTCATCAACAAGGCGATCACCCTCCAGGGTGCAGGATTTAATAGTACCACAGTTAGTGGCCCAATCGGTACGGCACCTGCCAAAGCTACCATCAGGATTTCTGCCCCAGGCGTGGTTGTAGATGGGTTTACCATCACCCGGGAGGGCAACAATGCCACCGACTGGAACGATGCAGGGTTGAATTCTGCCGGAGTGGCAGTGCAGGGACAGACGGTCTACGGAGAAGTCCGGAATTGCATGATCAGTGACAACCGGACCGGTATCGATATCAACAACAGCAATGGAAATAACATCCACAACAATATCATCACCAACAATCACACCGGACTGATATTCAGAAACCAGACGGACAATACCATTTTTCTGGAGAATGAAGTAGTCAGCAACCGGACGGTCGGAATCCTGTTTCTGGATGCATCGGGTGGTGACAATGATCCCATACAGCAAGCCCTCAATTGCCAGTTTAATGACAACAACATCAGCGGTAACTGGTACGGTCAGGTGGTCGACCGGCAGGCAGGGGGCTCGTTACCCACTCCGGGTACCAATCTAAAGAATTTTGAGTGCAATTGGTACGGATCGGTCAATCCGGTGGTGTCAACCATGAACAGTGCCGAGCCGGGTTACTCAGATCTTATTCCGGCTTATTACTCAGGTGGATCAGCTATGGATCCGGGCAATCAACCGGATATCCTTGGCCCAGGAATGGCTAACATCGATTACATCGATTTCCTGATCGATGGCACGGATGATGATGCCATGGAGGCGGGATTTCAACCTGTCGACGATGCCTGTGCTGGTTCGCCAATCGTTATTGCCTCTGCCATACCCGATCCAATTGAATGTGGAGAGACAACCGGTTCCATCGAAGTGACCTTTAGCGGCGGTGCAGCCAATTACACCTTTGAATGGACCGGAGGTGGCCCTGTATCCGGAATTACCGTCAGTCCGTACGTGATCAATAATCTGGCCGCCGGACCTTACGATATTACGATAACGGATGCCAATGGAACATTTGCTACGACATCGGCCACGGTAGAGATCCATCCCGTCGAAAATATCACGACATCAGCAACCTACGCAACCATCCAGGCTGCCATCGATGCTGCTTCCCCCGGAGATGAAATCAGCGTTTGTGCCGGCACCTATCCGGAGCACCTCGTGGTTGATAAACGATTGACGATCACCGGTGCCGGTAGTGGCAGCGATCCGGGTATGAATTCCATCATTCAGGGATCGGTGATGAATCAGGATGTGATCAGGATCATCGAAGGAGGTTTGGATGCGGCCAATCGTCTGGAATTAAGTAACTTCTATATTACCACTTCTGCAATCAACGGAGGACAATTATGGGGTGGCGTCGCCATTGACGTTTCGGGCAGCAATCCAGTAGGATCTATCACACTGGATAATCTGACGATCGCCAATTGTCCGGGCAATACCAACGGTATATCATTGAGAGGGATGAATGAAGACAATATTCCCAATGAAAGCATCACCGACCTCAGGATCATCAATAGTACAATTACCGCTAATCAGAGAGGAATCTATACCAGGAACACCCAGGTTCTGGGGCTGGAGTTAGACAATATTACTATTTCCGAAAACCGAAAAGCCGGGATCCTGGCGGAAGGAGACGGAGTGACCGCCTCGATGTATCAGGATTTCATCTTGACCGATGTAGATCTTTATCACAACAACACCCTGGGTGATACAGATCCCGGCAATGCAGAAATGTTTTTGTTGGGATTCAATGGCGATCTGGCGATTGATGGAATGAACGTAACATCTGGCTTAACCACACCTAAAGCTACTCCCTGGTACGTTGCAGTTGCTATCAACGGCAAATACACCAATGGATCAGCACCATCCGGTCAAATGAGTTTCAATAATATCAACTTCAGCGATTACCCCGGGGCGGTGCATTTTCCGCGGGCATCGCTGGGTATCTGGACCTTTGCTAATCTGGATGCCGGTGTCACCATAGATAATGTAGATTTTGATGGTACCGGTGCCAACCGCGGAGGACTTTATTTATCATCCGTCAATGGGGGAACCGATCTCGTGGTCAGCAATTCGACGTTTGGGGGAAAATCCAGTTATATGAATGCTGCACCTCCGGTGAATCAGGTGACTGATATCTACCTCCTGAATTCGACGGTTAATATCGATGCGCTGGTTAACAATACCTTCACAGGAACGGCTGATAATTTTGACATTGAAGACCGGATCATCCACAAGATCGATGTGGATGCTCTGGGTAAGGTGGACTTTGTAACCAACAATGTCTATGTTACTCCTGCCAGTTTCTTACCGGCACTTACGACCGAACCATCCATTGGACGCGGTGTCCTGGCTTCTGAAACATCCGGCATTGTCAATGTTAAAGCCGGCACCTATCCGGGCAATGCGACCGTCAATAAGACAGTCGATATCCGGGGTGCCGGGTATGGTACCAGCGTCCTCACCCGCACCAGCGGTGATGCTTCTGAGTCGGTGGTTAGTGGTCCTGCCAATGCTTCCGCTTTTGTCGTGACCACCTCTAATGTTTCGATCCGCGGATTCTCCATGTTGGGAAATGGTACCGGCCGTGGAGTGGAAGAAACCACTCCGGTAACCGGAACCATTGTGAGGGAGAATTTTATATCCGGCAATACAGGAGGACTGGGTGTATCCCTGGCGGCCGGTTCAACCGGATTTGATATATCCGAGAATGATATTCAAAACAACTATGCGGGGGTCTACCTTTCTGCAGGTGCATCCAATGGCTCTGTAACGGCCAACATCATAGCCAGTCATCCGGATGGTGGATTGGATCAAGGCAGCGCTGTTGTCTTTGAAGGAGGTCAGAACGGGGTTTCCATAACCAACAACTACCTCAATGACAATGGCAAGGGGATCTATGGATGGGATTTCGGTGCCTTCGGTATGAACACGATTGAAAACAATGACCTTTCCGGAAATTCGGCTTTTGCGGTTCAAAACACCAATGTCAGCAATCTGGTTCTGGGTTGCAACTGGTTTGGCACGGC
Organism: uncultured Saprospiraceae bacterium; assembly: GCA_964428345.1. Classification (GTDB taxonomy): domain Bacteria; phylum Bacteroidota; class Bacteroidia; order Chitinophagales; family Saprospiraceae; genus JABDMH01. The sequence goes on from CAYRYD010000023.1 coordinate 87,194, forward strand.
TGGAACGGGAGCGATCGATGCGATGCTCGACGGCATGGTATCGTACACAACCTATCTGCTCAGTGGGACAGATACAGATCCGTCAGTCGGTTTCCAGCCCGCTAATACTTGTGATTTGCTCACTGAACTCTATGTCAATGACAATGATCAGACCGGAGATCAGGTGACGACCGCTCCTGGTGATGACAATAATCCCGGAACTTCAAATGCACCGTTCCGTACCCTCCAGCAGGCAATCAGCGCAGCAGGAATGGGCAATACCATTCATTTGGATGTTGGTGAGTATGATGAAAGCGGCCAGATCGTTATCGACAAGGATCTGACGATTCAGGGT
>CAYRYD010000024.1:0-85127 GCA_964428345.1 uncultured Saprospiraceae bacterium
GTTATTTTTTAAATAGCTTATCATAGATAAGCGATTGCCAATTGAATGGGGTTTTTAGAGGTGCCCTAAAGTAATTTTTAAAGCGATCGATCATTCAACAATATGCTCACCTCCAGGGTTCCATCGGTGCCTGGCTGTACCCATCAGCGATAAATTTCCAATGACCATCGGGTTGCTTTTTTAAAACCGTAATAAATTTACCGACACTGGAGCCGGCTTCCTGATCATCTTTACTTCGAGTAAGGTTGAAATAGCCGATATCGACCACCTGATCTCCCGAGATTTGACGGTCGACAATTTGAAAACGGATGTCCAGTGATGATCCATCCGTCTTGCTGTTTTCAAACATTGACTGAAATGAGCCGATAAAGGATGTTTTTCCAAATTGAATGGCATCACCCGGGTTAAGATAAATTGCATCCACCTGATAGATGCTGTCTATCAGCGAAATATCCAGTTCACGGTAGGCCCTGGAAAACAAATCGTAGACCCGGTCAATGGCGGATTCGTCAACCGGAATTGATTTTTCTGTCTCTGAATGGCAGGAAAACAATAGAAGGCCGATAACAAGGTTAGGAAATATCTTCATCTTTCGATTTGTTTTTCAGGCGTTTCTCCTTTTTAAGCATCTGGGTGATCATCCACTCGAGTTGTCCATTGACACTGCGAAATTCATCCGCAGCCCATTTTTCGACCGCATCCATGGTCTCTTCGTCCACCCTTAATACAAACTTCTTTTTGGCCATGACTATTGATGCAGGGTTCCGGCATTGACCACCGGGGTTGCTTCTTTATCCGAACAAAGAATGACCATCAGGTTACTGACCATGGCTGCTTTCTTATCTTCATCGAGATCGATCACTCCCTTTCGGGACAATTGTTCGAGTGCGAGGTCAACCATACTGACTGCGCCTTCCACAATTTTAAACCGGGCTGCGACAATGGCTTCGGCCTGTTGTCTTTTTAACATCGCATTGGCGATCTCCGGTGCATAAGCCAGATAACCCACCCGGGCCTCCATTACCTCGATCCCGGCAATGGCCAACCTTTCGGACAGCTCTTTTTCCAGATCGTCATTGACCTCCTGTACGGCCGATCGCAAGGTTGGCTCAGTCTGGTCGTCATCAAAATTATCATAGGAGTATAGACTGGCCAGTTTCCGCACCGCTGCGTCGGTCTGAACTTTCACAAAACTTTCATACTGGTCCACTTCAAATGCCGCTTTAAAGGTGTCCTCCACTCGCCATACCAGAATGACGCTGATCAGAATGGGATTACCCAGCTTGTCGTTTACTTTTAGTCGTTCACTGTCAAAGTTACGGGCCCGAAGACTAATGGATTGTTTGGCGTAAAAGGGATTGGCCCAGAACAATCCGTTGGCTTTTGCGGTACCCTGGTACGCTCCGAAAAGGGTCAGGACTTTGGAACTGTTGGGATAAACCATAAAATAACCGGGCAAAATCAGTATGATGATGACCATGATGATGGCAAAAGGGAGGAAGGAATCATTGATGATCAGGTAAATGGCCGCTGCTATACCCAGGAGAGTCAGTGCAAGAACCGGATATCCGTTAATCGGCTTGATGGTTTTTTCTTCCATGATTTGATTTTTGAATTGAATTGTAATAATATCTTAATGATATTGTAATGATATCAAAATTGTATCATAAAGTCAATAGTTATTCGATAAAAAGCCTGGGAAAAAGGATGAAAACCCTTTTAGAAAATGGGGAGGGAGGAGATTTACAGATTCAGGAAGAGAAAAGCGGCAATGGCTGATCCTGCCAGCGGCCCAATTACCGGTATCCAGGCATATCCCCAGTCACTCGAACCTTTGCCGGATATCGGGAGTATCTGATGCATAATCCGGGGAGCCAGGTCCCGGGCCGGATTGATGGCGTAGCCGGTGGTTCCTCCAAGCGATAGTCCGATTGCAAGCACGATCAAGGCCACCGGAAGGGCTCCGACACTTCCCAATCCCGCAGGACTGGCATCATCTGCCGGAACAAAATTGGGACCAGCGATATAGAGTACACTAAAGATAAGTACAAAAGTACCTGTGATCTCGGAGAGAATATTGGAAAAGGAATTCCGGATCGCCGGTCCGGTACAGAAAGTCGCAAGTTTGACTTCCTGATTTACGGAGAGGAGATAATGGTCTTTATACATGAGCCAAACGAGCGTGGTACCCATGGCCGCTCCCAGCATCTGGGCAGAAATATAGAGGGTTACCTGATTCCATGCAAATTTACCGCTAATCGCCAGACCAATAGTTACTGCGGGATTCAGATGTGCACCGCTGCTGTTCTGCGCCACAACGACGGCTGTAAAGACTGCCATGGCCCAACCAAAGGTGATCACAATCCATCCTGAATTATTCCCTTTCGTCTGCTCCAATACCACATTGGCTACTACTCCATTACCCAAAAGGATAAGAATCATAGTTCCGATTAGCTCAGCGACAAAAGGACTCATAGTTGGTTGTTTGTTTTGTTCGTCCTAATGTAATTTTTTTTAACTAAACCTTGTACCCGGTCGGAAAAAAGGGAGGCATATTTTGACGGTCCCGATCACTGGATTTATTCAGGAACTGCCAATGAGGGTTTTGAAGGAAGGAATTAGGTTCCTACTGAATATTAATTTTCCAGAAGAGTTCAGTGATAATTAGTTATTCGTATTGATCCCGTATTTTTGAAGATGCCAGTTGAGGGAAGTACCGGGTGACAGATGTACAGTATGCATCCCCGCTTTTTGAGCTGCCTGGATATTCCTGAGATTATCATCGATAAACAGGGTCTCGTCAGGTATGATCTTAAAACGGTCGAACATCAGCTGGAAAAATTCCGGCTGGGGTTTTCGCATTCCTTCCCGGCCAGATACCAGTATGTTTTCAAAGTCATGCAGGAAGGGAAAACGGTCTAAAGCGACCGGAAATGTTTCACCAGACCAGTTGGTTAAGGCAAACAGCCCGAAACATCCCTTTTGCACCAGGTCTTGAAAAATATCGACATTGGCCTGAATAGGTCCTCTCAGCATTTTTTCCCATTTGCCATAGTACATTTCAATTTCGTTCCGGTAAGCAGGATAGCGTTCCGTCAAAATTCTTGTTCCCTCTTCCAGCGACCGTCCGGCATCCTGTTCTTCGTTCCATTCATCGGAGCAGATTTCAGTGAGAAAAAACTCTAGTTCGTCATGATTTTGAAACACTTCGGTAAAAAGATGCCGTGGATTCCAGTCAATTAACACACCACCAAGGTCAAAAACTATATTTTTAAGGTTAAGATGAACGTGCTGATCCATTCAGTTACTCCGCAATTTATTTTCGGGATAAAGATAGAAGCTTTACCTAATTTTATACTTACGGGGTGTAGTAATACCTTAAGTACCTTCGAACACGCTGCAACCTTAACTCTTTCAATATTATTTTGTCAAATCATCAAGAAATCAAACCTATGAGGAACAATTACCTGTTAAGTGCGTTGATGCTTTTTCTGCTGACGAATATGGTTAAAGCCCAGAATTACCGGGCTATTCTCAGTGGAAACCATGAGCCTTTTCCCGTCTTATCCACTGCCAGTGGTGACATAAGTGTGTCTCTGACTGGTGATACTTTAACTGTAAGCGGACCGCTGAGCGGGATTGCTTCAGGAATAGATACGTCGATTGCGGGAGGAGCGCATATCCACAACGGCATTGCCGGCATGAATGGCGGAATCGCTATAGGCCTGAAACCTACCCTGTCGGAAGGGCTGAATGATGGTCTGTTTGAAATCGCATCCAATACCTTCATCCTGGATGAAGATCTGAAAACCGCATTGAATGAGCGGAAGCTTTACATCAATGTTCATTCCATGGATCATGGTGGTGGAGAGATCAGGGGGCAGATTTTACCGGAAGCCGAAGAATACTATGCGGCCAATCTATTTGGCAGTAATGCCACCAATTCAATCATGAGCGATGCTCGCGGATCAGTGGTTATGGAGGTTTCCGGAAATACCGTGACTTTGTCCGGATCATTCTCCGGACTGAGTTCAGCGCTGGCAACCAACGTAGCTGGAGGCATTCATATTCACGAGGCAAAAGCCGGATCGAACGGTGGAATCCTGCAGGGCCTTAAAGTAGTGCTGAGTGCTGACAGTCTCTCTGCCGAAATTCCGGCAGACTCCAATACCTTTGCCGTCACGGACGAGCAACTGGCTACCCTGCGGGCCGATGGCTGGTATGTTAATGTCCATAGTAGCCAGTTTTCATCCGGAGAAATCAGAGGTCAGTTGACACCTATGGCTACGGCCAAATTCAGGGCAAGTCTGACCGGAACCAGTCAATCGCCTCCGGTCACCAGCTATGCCCGGGGAAAAGTGACGCTAGGCCTCAATGGTAACACACTAACCCTGAGTGGTTCGTTTACAGGTCTGGAGAGTGACATCAATACGTCGGTTGCGGGAGGAGCTCATATCCATATCGGCATGGCCGGCCGTAACGGCTCCATTGCCTTTCCACTCACTATGAACATTGGTAATGATAATCGCAGTGCAACCTTTGATCCGGCAGATAATACCTTCACAGTAACCGGAGATACCCTCCAAGCCCTACTGGGACGTGGTCTTTATGTCAACGTGCACTCCCTGAATCATTCGGGGGGTGAAATCCGGGGTCAGATATTGCCGGAAAGCCAGTATTTTCTGAATGCCTATCTGACCGCCAGTCAGCAGTCAGCATCCATAGTCAGTGCCGGAGATGGAGCAGTGATTTTCGAAGTACTTGGTGATCAGTGTACAGCCTCCGGTACTTTTCGCAATCTGGGAAGTCCGTTGGCAATTAATGTAGGCGGAGGAGCCCATATCCACTTTGCCCCAGCCGGCTCCAATGGTCCGATTCGTTTTGGTTTGACCACTACTCCAGAGGATGTAAACACCAACGGCCGGTTCCGGGCATCCGATAACACCTTCGAACTGTCTGCTACCCGGAGAGATTCTGTCCGTGCCCGGCTGGCCTATGTTAATGTCCATAGTGAAAATGTACCGGGTGGAGAGATCCGGGGGCAGTTACTACATGAGGCGGTAGCCTATTTCTATACCCCTCTTTCCGGTGCTGAACAAACTCCTTCAGTCAACACCGGAGCTATGGGTGCCGTGGCCATGGAATATACTGGCGCTGCGGCAGTTTTTAGTGGTAGTTTCCGAAACTTAAGTTCGGCGTTGGCAACGCAGATTATGGGTGGAACACACTTGCATTTCGGACTGGCGGGCTCAAATGGTCCGATCATTACCAGTCTGGCTGTGACATCCGCTGATTCTATCAATGGGTTATACCATCCGACAGATAATATCTATCCTGTGAGTCAGGGATGGGTGGATACAGTACGAAACCGGATGGCCTATGTCAATGTTCATTCAGCCAATTTTGCTGGTGGTGAAATCCGGGGTAATCTGCGACCCCTTAGTCAAAATCTGTATCTGGCCAACCTCAGAGGCAGGAATTCGGTGATCCCGTTCGCGTCCACCGGTATTGGTGCTGTCTTGATTGAACAGAACGGTAACAATTTCGTGGCATCGGGATCATTCCGGGATCTGGCAGGTGATTTTGCGGATAACATTGCCGGTGGGTCCCATGTCCATTCCGGTATGTCAGGGATGGCCGGAGGAATAATCTTTGGATTGAATTCGGAGATATCAGAAGATCTTAAGTCGGGGGTTTATCTCGCCGACAGCAATAGGATTACCGTACCGGATTCTGTAACGGCAATGATCACAGCTGGTCATTCATACGTAAACATACACAGCAGTCTGGTCACGAGTGGTGAGATCCGGGGCCAGATTTTACCTGAAATAAACCTGGCACCCGATCCGGTCATTTTTGTCAGTCCTGAGTCGGGTGATTCGATTGACATTTCAGGTGACCCCGCTACCGTGTTTACAGCACAATGGGAACCTTCTGCCGATCCCAATAATAACAGGGTTGTATACATCTGGCAATTGTCTACTACTCCTGATTTTTCACTGGAGGCGATTGCTGTCAATACCGGTGAAAATCCGCTCTTCGAAACGACCTACGGGGCCATCGATACCCTGCTGAGTCTGCTGGGTGTTGATTCGGGAGAGGTAGTGAAGATTTATCACCGTGTGGCTGCTTCAGACGGCAGTTTAAGTTCTGATGCCACCATTGATTCCGTATATCTGATCAAAGGGGTCATTACCTCTGTCAGGGAAAATCCCTATTTCGACGACCTGTTTGCGCTTTACCCGTCGCCAGCCCTTGAAAACATTAATCTACAGCTGGAGATGAAGAAATCAGCGGAGGCCTTTGTCAATATCATCGACCTGAGTGGTAAGATTTTGTATCAACAAAGAACACCACTCCTGGCCGGACACAATTTAATTCAGAGGAATGTTTCTTCATTAAATCCTGGCACCTACATAGCCCAGATTGTAATCAACCGGCAGGTAACGGCCGCACGGCAGTTTACCAAGTTATAGGAGGTAAAGAGATTTAATCCGGGAAAGCCGCTGGTCCAGACAGATCAGCGGCTTTCTAATAATGCAAAGCAGGTGATCAGGAGTGCCCGGGCAAAATAAGCATGGGTACAGGTGAGTTTAATGTGTCTTTTTTTGTAAGGCTCCTGGTAAACAATAGTTCGATAAATTTTCTACGGCGTCGTAATACACAAACGAGATCAACTTCCGGGTCGGTCAGATAACTGGTCAGTCCCTGATAGATATTCTCGGCTTCAATGTATTCAATGGGTGCCTTTAGTTTTTTCACACGGTCACTCACCTTCACGTCCTCGGGGGTATTGTCCGGAGTCTTGATTTGAAGGATCTGCAACCGGGCTTCAAAACTTTTAACGAAGAGTTTAAGCGGTGCCAACTGACTGGTATGCTTGATGATCATCGATTTCAAGGCAAACAAAATCTTATTAATCTTATCGATCGAATAATTATTGGGTATGATCAATAGCGGTATATCAGTCTGTTTGACCAAACCGCCGCTGACCGGACCCAGAAATACTTCCGGATCATTCAATTCACCCTGGGTACCCATGATGACCAACCGGGCATCAATTTTTTTGTAGTATTTTTCAATGGCCTTAACCGGTTCGCCTTTCAATGATTTTGTTTTAATGGAGAGGCCTTCCGGAATTTCCAGGCTTTCCAACAGTTCCTGCAGGTGTTTGTCTGCCTCTTCTTTCAATAATTTGTTTACATTGATCATGGTATCGGCGCGTCGCATAGCGTGATAGGCATGAACGACATGTACCCTGCCTTTGAGTTTTCCGGCGATTTTCAGTGCCTGCTTCAAAGCATTGATCGAATTGCCTGAAAAATCAACGGGTACAAGGATTTTTCGCATCTTTTTGAATTTAGCGCACAAAGATATTCCTTTTTATTCCAATAAAGTATTGTCCGGGTTATTCTTAAATTGAGGGCTTCACGAAAGAGCTTTATCATGGTTTCCCGTAGAAAATTTGTCAAGAACGCTTCCTTTATACCGGCAATGCTGACCGGGGGAGTTTCCACAATGGACCTGGGAATGATCCCCATTCCATTGCCTGGCGAAGATGTTACTGAAGATGAAACCTTCTGGCATCAGGTTAAGTTGGCTTATACTGTATCACCTACCCTGGTCAATCTCAACAATGGAGGTGTTTGTCCCCAGCCAAAAGTAGTTCAGGATGCCGTTGAACGCTACAATCAGCTCAGTAACGAGACGCCCTCATATTATATGTGGCGAGTGCTCGATAAAGGCAGAGAAACAATCCGGGCGAAGCTGGCCCAACTTGCCGGGTCCCCAGCTGATGAAATTGCCATCAACCGGAATGCCTCCGAGGCACTCGAAACCGTTATTTTCGGTTTGAGACTTTCTCCCGGTGACGAAGTCGTACTTACCAAACAGGATTACCCCAATATGATCAATGCCTGGAAACAGCGGGAACACCGGGATGGTATTGTCTTGAAATGGGTAGATCTGGAACTGCCTTCGGATGATGCAGGGGCCCTGACCCAGCAATATGTCAATGCCTTTACCAGCAGGACCAGGGTGGTTCATATCACCCATGTCATTAACTGGATGGGTCAGATCATCCCGGCCCGGTCTATAGCCGATGCGGCCCATGATCGGAACATTGAGGTGGTTATCGATGCGGCCCACAGTTTTGCCCACCTTGATTACGAGGTGCCGGATCTTGGTGGAGACTACCTAGGTACCAGTCTGCATAAATGGCTTTGTGCTCCATTTGGAACAGGGATGCTTTGGGTCCGCAGGGAGAAAATCAAGAATCTATATCCTCTTTTTGGCGCACCCAATCCGGAAGATGACAACATCCGTAAATTGGAGCACCTCGGCACCCGGTCATTTGCTATCGAACAGGGTATCGGCCAGGCAATCGATTTTCATCAAATGATTGGTGGGGAGCGAAAATTCAAACGATTGCATTATCTCAAGAATTACTGGATGGAAAAACTGGCTGATATTGAGGGTATCGGATTGCATACTTCCCGGCAGCCGGAGTTTGGGGGAGCCATTGGTTTTTTTTCGATCAGACAGGCCGAACCCGGTAAGATCGCTGATCTGCTTTTCGAAAATTATAACATCCATTGCGTACCGATTGTTTGGGAACGTTTTAAAGGGGTGAGAATCACGCCCAATGTATATACGCTCACATCCGATCTCGACCGTTTTATCGCTGCCGTGAAGGAAATCGCCATCATGAAGCATGAGTAATGGAAGAAATATTCGGGAAAAAATCAATTCCGGGTAAGAATAGTCTCCCTTTCGATATGTGCTTTTGACGGATGCAGAGCCATATCCATTAACCAACCTGTCTTTTCAGTGTTTTGACAGTATATGAAAGAAATAGCGATTGTCTGGTTCCGGCGCGATCTTCGACTGCATGATCAGGCCGCCTTATTTCATGCACTTCAGACTTCACCACACCCCGTATTAATCTTGTTCGTGTTTGACACCAATATTCTGAACGACCTGGTGGACAAGGATGATAAACGGGTCACTTTCATATATCAGACGCTTGAAGAATTGCGCATGACTTTACAAAAACATAATAGTGATCTGCTGGTCCGTTATGGTGAACCCCTTCAGGTATGGTCGGAATTATCAAAATCCTACAAAATAGCCCAGGTGTATTTCAACCGCGATTACGAACCGTATGCAAAGAAACGGGATGAAGCGGTGGTTCGTTTTCTGGAGGGTAAGGGTGTAAAGGTCTTCCATTTTAAAGATCACCTGATATTTGAATCGGATGAAGTGGTCAGGGAAGATGGTAGTCCTTATGTGGTTTTTACACCCTTTAAAAAGAAATGGCTGCAAAGACTTGAAGTGGAGTCCATACCACATCGAGGTGGAAAATTGGCAACTTTTAGAACCGAAGAGTATTTCGGGAAGTTAATGCCGGTTCGTTTTAAAAATATACCTTCATTGGAATCCATGGGATTTATCCGGTCACAGCTGGTATTTCCGGGTAAAGAAGTCAATCCGGACCTTTTACGCAATTACGATAAAACCCGCGATTTCCCTGGTATTGAAGGAACAAGCCGGTTGGGGATTCATCTGCGTTTTGGCACGATTAGTATCCGGAAGTTGGTCAATGAGGCAAGGGATTTGAACCTGGTGTTTCTCAGTGAGCTAATCTGGAGGGAGTTCTACAGTCATATTCTCGATCGTTTTCCCCGGGTAGTTGGTGAGAGTTTTAAGACGCAGTATGACCAGATTGCCTGGATCAATGATCAGCAACATTTTCATCAGTGGTGTGAAGGGATGACCGGATATCCGATCGTTGATGCCGGGATGCGACAATTAAACCAAACGGGCTACATGCATAACCGGGTGCGGATGATTACCGCCAGTTTTCTGACACGGAATCTGCTGACCGACTGGCGCTGGGGAGAAGCTTACTTCGCCCGGAAATTATTGGACTACGAGCTGGCCAGCAACAATGGAGGCTGGCAGTGGGCAGCAGGCTGTGGTACGGATGCGGTACCTTATTTCCGGATTTTCAATCCGGAGATCCAGCAGAAGAAATTTGATCCTGATCTTGAGTATATCAGAAAATGGGTGCCGGAGGTACATCAATCCCATTATCCAAAACCGGTGGTGGAACATCGTTTTGCCAGGGAACGCAGTTTGCGGATCTATAAAAATGCGCTTTCCCAATTGTAGTGCAACAGATAAACAATATTGATTACTTTTAGCAAATGCAAGCGGAAAAACAGGAGCTGACAATTCTATTCTGTGATTTGCTCGGCTCTACCGAGTTGACCGAAAGACTTCCTCTTGATCATTTTCTGGAGGTGATGCAAAGTTATCATCAGTGCCTTTATCAATGTATCACGATGCACTATGGTTATGTTGCCCAGCATTTGGGAGATGGCATTATGGCCTATTTCGGTTTTCCGGTTAAATTTGCCAGTGCACCGGCCAATGCAGTTAAAGCAGGTTTTTCCCTGTTGCAGCAGGTTCCGGAAATGGTGGAAAAAAACCTTCGACGTTTTGATATCGATCTCAGTATCCGGATCAGCATTCATACCGGTACGGTGGTTATGGTCGATCTTGGTATTGGTGACCGCAAGGAGCGCCTCGCCCTTGGTGGTCCGCCAAATGTTGCAGCCCGTCTTCAGAATCTTGCACCAGTCAACGGAATTCTGGTCAGCGAGGCAACTTATCAGCTGACTAAAGATCAATTTGAGTATGATGAAATGGGTTGCTATTCCGTTAAGGGGGTGAGCGAGAAAATCCGGTGTTTTCAACCAAAGATGCCTGTACATCACTAATCAGGACTGACCCCCGATCTTCATGGGTCCCGCAGTTCACCGGAATAAAAACTATGGCTCAAGCATCCCGGTTCTTACTTTTTCTTAGATTTAAGCAGATTCAATATTGATGAGTAATGGGTAGTATGACAAAGATTTTATTCTTCTTCTGCGGTTTGTTACCGGTATCCGGTCTGTTAGCGCAGAAACAGATTACTCCCGAGCAGGTGAAAAAATACAAAGAGGAGTTGGTCAGGGACATTGAGGCCAATGAAAAGATGGCTCAGGTCATGGTCGATAAGGTGTTTAGTTTTGCGGAGTTGGGATTTCAGGAATTTGAAACTTCCAAGTACCTGACGGGAATTTTAAGAGAGAATGGCTTTGAAATTACGGAAGGGATCAGTGGGGTGCCTACCGCCTGGCTGGCAAAATGGGGTAGTGGCAAACCGGTGATTGCCATTGGCAGCGATCTCGATTGCATACCCAAGGCATCGCAAAAACCCGGAGTCGCCTATCACGATCCTATCGTGGAAGGGGCCCCCGGACATGGCGAGGGCCATAATTCGGGTAATCCCCTGAATATTTTGGCGGCGGTAGCCGTCAAGAAGATCATGGAGAGGGATGGTCTGGCGGGCACCCTGGTATTATGGCCGGGAGTCGCGGAGGAGTTGGTAGGTACCAAAGCTTATTTTACCAGAGACGGTTATTTCGACGAATTTGACATTTGCATCTTTACCCACGTCAATGACAATCTGACGGTAAGTCATGGTCAGGCCCGGGGTACTGGTCTGATCTCGGTGGAGTTTACGTTTTCCGGAGAAGCTGCACATTCCGCGGGAGCACCCTGGCGGGGACGCAGTGCCGCAGATGCGGTCGAACTGATGAATATCGGCTGGCAGTATCAGCGCGAGCACCTGGATCCGCTTCACCGGTCGCATTCAGTCATTAAGAACGGTGGTGACCAACCCAATGTAGTACCCTCTGAGGCTACGATCTGGTACTATTTCCGGCACGTAACCTATCCCAGGATCATGGAAGTCTATGAGCGGGCCAATCGCATAGCTGAGGGCGCTGCTCTGATGACCAATACCACTATGTCCAGGAAGATCCTGGGTTCGGCCTGGCCTCGTCATTTTAATAAAGTGATAGCCGAAACGATGTATCAAAATATTCGGGAAATCGGACTACCGGAGTGGAGTAGGGAAGACCAGCAACTGGCCATAGCGCTCCAACGGGAAGTGAAATCCAATGATACCACCGGTCTGGCTACCAAACTCGACACACTGGCACCTCCGATTCAGGGCTTTGTCAGTGGAGGTTCAGACGATATCGGCGACATCTCCTGGAAGTTGCCCACCGTCACGCTGGGTTATCCTTCGAATATTCCTGGATTACAGGGTCACCATTGGTCCAATGCAGTAGCTATGGCAACGCCTATTGCCCACAAAGGAGTGGTAGCCGGGGCCAAAGTCGAGGCCATGACCCTGATCGATTTTGTATGTAATCCTCAGTTGGTCGACGATGCCTGGAAGTATTTCCGGGAAGAGCAGGGCATGAATATGGAATACAAACCGATGGTGGGTGAGGAAGATGAGCCAGCGATTCATCTGAATCAGGACATCATGTCTGAATTCCGGCCCCGGCTGGAAAAATATTACTATGATGAGTCCCGATATGACACCTATCTCGAACAACTGGGCATTCGATACCCGACCGTAAAGGGAGGAAAATAGGGATCTTAATTGGATGCAGGGTTAGATCTTGATGCCAACGCAGGCATTGAACAGTTGTGATCTTGTATTAAAGGTCTGGCGAAGCATATCGTTAAAACTTCGTTCGTAGTTCAGCTCAAAGATGAACCGGCCCAGATCCATTCCCAAACCAAACCGCCCGCCGAATCCACTTCGGGGATAAATGACACTTTCAGTCTCACCCAGACCCTGTACTACTCTGGTGGTCAGGTTTAAAACCAGTTGAGTCTGAACCCAGAGATTAAAATATTCGACTTGCCAAAGCCGGTAGCTGACGCCTAACGGTACCTTAAACTGGCTGGTCGACACCCGTTCGGTGGTATTACCGGTGTCTTTGATGGTTTCTATGCCGGTACCCAGCCGGAAAAAATGAAGACCACCGGTGGCCTGTAAGCGATATCCATAATTAACATCCACCCCGGCATTCCATCCCAACCTCGCCAGAGAGAGGACCGCAACCGGTGATTCGGAAATGATGAAATCATTGAAATTAACACCTACTTTCGGACTGATAGTCAGAGGAATGTTTTTTTGAGCCTGTGCAACCTGCCAGCAGAAGAGTAAGATAATGGTGTAAAGGGTAGAATTCTTCATACAAACTGATTATCACTCCATTTGTACGAACAACGATGCCAATCTCCAAAACGTGGTCTGTTGATCGGCAAATTTCAATAGAAGTTGATAAAATTTAACATTTTACCCCTTATGACCATCAAAATATCAAGATAATAGCCCGACTGTTGCAATTTACTAAGAATAGTCCAGCTTACTGTGTCGATCAGTTTTTCTGACCCTTCAGATGCTGATCGAGAAATGTCAACACCTGACCATAGCCCTTGATCTGATTTTCCTTCTTGACAAAACCATGCCCTTCATCCTCGAAAAGTACATATTCAACCGGGACGTTATTCTGTCTGACCGCTGCAACGATCTCATCGGATTCCACCTGAAGTACCCTGGGGTCGTTGGCTCCCTGCAATACCATCAGGGGTGCCGTTACCCTGGAGGCGTGAAATAAAGGAGAAATATTATATAGTCTTACTGAATCGGCCGTATAGGGGTCACCCATTTCTGTATATAAAGCTTCCCGGAAAGACTCCCAATAGGGTGGTATGGACTTCAAGGTTCTGAGCCAGTTGGTGACTCCGAAGATGTTGACCCCGACCTCAAATTCTTCAGGGGCAAAAGTCAGGGCGGCCATGACCATATATCCTCCATACGAGCCACCGATAATGCCGATTTTACCCGGATCGATATAAGCCTGACCAGCCAGCCATTTTTTTCCATCGATGCAGTCCTTCAAATCGGCATCGCCATGTTTTTGGTCATCCATCCGGTAAAATGTCTTTCCATACCCACTGCTGCCCCGGTTATTGATGGCCATAATGGCATAACCATGATTGACCAGATATTGAATAAGGGGAAAATAGGTCTGACGGGATTGACCACCCGGTCCGCCATGCACCCAAACCAGGGCAGGAACCTTGTTGTCTTCGCTGGCCTGATGCGGTTTGTAATAGATTGAAGGTATTTCCACCCCATCGTACGATTTAAACCGGACCACTTCACCATCGACCAGGTCATCAATATTGATTTCGGGATTGAGCGACTGAGTCAGTTGTTTGTGTTGGCCGGTTTCAAAATTGTAGAGGTATAGATCACTGGGCGACTTGGAGCTTCCGACGGCAAAGCGCATGAGCTTTTCACTTCTTGAGATGGAAACGGAAGTTACTTCTCCTTTGTCAAATTCTGGAAAATCGACTTCGGCTCCGGTTTCCTGATCCAACACCTTGATGGTGGTCTTACCGTCTTCATTGATGCCGATGACCCGGTACTTTTCGTTGTAGGAATCGTAAGCATACCAGATATCCCAGTTGGTCAGCAAAACCGGTTCCTCTTTGTCGTTCACAAGATCATACCTTACCAACTCGGCAAACTCCCCGTGCTGGTCGGTCAGATAATACAAATAACGGTTGTCGTTGCTGAAAAACTGCGGGTTAAAGGTGGCATTGATACCTGGTTCCGAGAGTTGCTTCAGGGTCTTACTTTTCAGATCATAAATAAATAATTCGTTTTTACTGGTTGTGATGGAGCGAATGAGCGCCAGGAAAGAGCGGTCATTGGAAATGCCGGCCACATCCAGATTATTGTCGTTTTCATAGATGCGTCTGGATTGCAGATCTTCGACCGTAATTTCATAGAGATCAAAAAAACGCTGATCCCTTTTGTTGGAAGTATAGAAAAAACTCTTTTGATCGTGAGCCCAGCCAAAAAAATTCGCTTTCTCCAGGCTATCGGGAGTCAGGTCGGTTATCATTCCATCGGTATCCAGCAAATATATATGAGAAATTTCATTACCTCCTTCATCGCTGGAATACAGGATCCGCCGGTCATTCGGAAAATAGGAGATGCCAAAAATAGAATTGACGGTCGATTGGGTGAGCGGTGTCATGTTGCCGCTTTCAAGGTCCAGCTCATATGCGTTATAGATGCCGGTCTCATTGCTGCTGACCAGGAGGCTTTTTTCATCAGGGGAAAAGGAGCCGCCTACCACCGACTTATTATCGTAAAACTGCTCAATCGTGTAAGTAGAGACCTGACGTTCTTGAGTGACTTCTTTTTTACAGGCAATAAAGAGGAGGATCGGGAGGAGCAGAAGAAACCATCGATGTGACATATTCAGGCCATTTGGAACTGATCATAAAAATACGGCTACCATTTCAAAATCCGGATCATTTCTCTATCAGTTCATTAAAAATACCGATGAAGATCAGCAAACCAGTCATTTTTCACTGGTCTTTCCGGTTGAAAGCAGTGATAAGTGTTGTAGAAGGTTAACGGGTGTCATACGGAAAATCGGTATAAATTGGATTTGGATGTTATGAAAAAATAAAGTCTAAGCCATAAAATTGGCCTTGAATCTGCTTTATGGAATTTGCATTTTTTGAAACCAGTACATGGACAACAAACTGACAGCATAAGAAATCGTTGCCAAAAGAATCACCGCAGAAAAACCGGCCTCTACCACCAGTAATGCTGCCAGTGAAGCACTGATTACCGATACGCAGCCATTGATGCCCCAGGCCCAGGGGATACTTTTTTCTCCGGTACCGGACAGAGCCCGAAGCCCCAGAGGAAAAGGCATACCCATCAAACTGGCCGGAATGGCAACCAGGGGGAGAGAAAGCATGATTTTCAGCCATCCGGAAAAACCAGATACAAGCCCTAACAGTGGAGAAAGAAAAAAAGTATAGAGCAGGAGTATCAGAGAAATGCTCATTAATATTCGTTGCAATACGGCCCGGGTGGGTGATATCCGGCTGGAATATTGACTGCCGGCTCCCGATGCAAGCAACATGATGCAGATTACAAATGCGGATGCGTAGACCGGGTTCCCAAAAAAAAGAATGAATTTCTGAATTAAAACGATTTCCAGGAACATGTATCCGGCTCCCAGTCCGCTGAAATACAAAAGTATCCAGCTTTTGTTTATGCTTTGCCAACCTCTGGATTTCATAAGCGGTAACAAAATCAGCAACACAGCCAGGACGGCAATTTGTAAAAAACTGATGGCAGCAATCAGCCAGCCCAATTCCAGAAAGGAAACGTTTTGCGTTCCAAATATACCGGAAAGATAGGGTATACTCTTCCAGCGGAGAAACTGCGAAAAATAGGGTTTATTGTCGGTGGCAGGCCGGATATGAAAGCCATATTCGTCGTATAATTTTTCCCGGTTGCCGGAATACAGCGTATCTGCATAACTGAAGAATGTCGAATCACTGACACTGTTATAGGCCATTCGCTCATCGGCCTTTAAACCCGGAAGCCACAAGGGGTCAAAAAATTGCTGGTCACAAAATCTCCGGATTGCAATGGTGTCCTGCGTTGTAAAAGGGGTTTTCTTTAATAGAAATGTAATCGTACCCCAGCTTCGGATGGCTGCCAGGTGATAACGGGGATCCCTGATACCTGCATCCTCCAGAGTTTCAGCCAGCGTGGCGGTTAGTTTCAATGCATTCCGGAATGGATAATCCAGCCAGGAAGTGATGCTGATGACGCCGTCATCCTCCAACATTCCCAACATGTTCACAAATGCCTCCCGGGTCAGGGTGTATTCTTCCCGCAGGGCATACAAACCTACTCCCCCTCCAAAAGAGCCGGTCATGGGCAATTGTATCAGGTCATATTTATCCTGGGTAGCTGATATGAAGGTGCGTGGTTCGGTCAGATGAAGTTTTACCTCTGGTTGAAAATAAAGGGAATCGGTCATTCTGGCAAGTTCATTCTGTAGTAGTTGCTGTATACCCCGGTGGGGTTCGACGGCATCAATGAGCCTCGCGCCATGATGGAGGGCATGGGAGACATGCAAGCCCATGCCTGCGTTTAAAACCAGCACTGTGTTGCGCTTCTTCAATATATAGGGCAACCCCATGGTGGAGTAATCCAAAAGGTGCACACTGTCAGCAGGAATCCGTGAATCTACGGGACCAAACCAATCTCCATTGTTGAAAACAGCATTGACCACGGGTACCTTACCATCAAAAGCGAGACTTAACCCGGGTGCATAACGCAGGGCATCGGCCGACACTACCTCAAGATAACCATAGGGGCCAGGCTTCTTCAGGAGGATACGCGATGAAGGAAGGTTTAAGGTGTGACTCAGACTTTTATATTGGGACAGCCGTACAGGTACCGGCTTATCAATTCGATAGACGGTATAGGCCATCGTCGCCACGGCAATGGCCAAAAGGTACCATTGACTTTTCCAATTAAATAATAACATTCCCGCAACTATAGCCAGTAAGGCCATAAAGGGTGGAAAGGTCATCGGTGGAAACTGCCATGCCAGGATAGCTGCCAATACTCCACCTATTCCGGATCCGGTAAGGTTGGAAAAATAGTAGCTGCCGATTTCTTCCACATATTTGGTAAATACCACCCCCAAAGCCAGGGCACCAAGTAAAAATGGAAGTAGATACAGCAAGGCATTGATCAGAAGTCTTATCCACTGGCGGTAGTCGGCAAATAAAAGATAAGAGTCAAATCGGGCAAAACCCCGGTTACTGAGTTCCACTGCACCCACCATCATCAAGCCCGAAAGGATCATCAGTGTCGGTAATAGATGGTCACTGTGTTGCAATAGCCATTCGCGTTTGAATGCAAGCAGAGTGCCCGCTGCACCAAAACCAAGCAGTGCAATCGAGATTACTACGTTGGCATAGTGATACCACTGAACATAGGAAAGCAATTGGATGACGGCAATCTGATAGGCAATCAGGGCTACCGAAATCAGGAATACGGCTGCCATTAACCGGCGATGGTCAGGGAAAGTGCCAGCGCTCATTCACTGCGCTTAAAGGGAACGAAACGTACCGGTATCAGACTTTGAGTCCGGTATTTATTACCATCCTTTTCCACCAGCATCAATTGCTGGATCATGTAAGGTGATCCAACCGGAATGATCATCCGGCCACCGTCCTTCAATTGCTCTTTGAGCGGAGGTGGGATGTATTCGGCGGCGGCGGTGACGACGATGGCATCAAAAGGAGACTGTTCTTTCCATCCATGATAACCGTCGGCAATTTTCACTTCAATGTTATCGTAATGCAGGCTTTCTAAACGGGTGGCTGCCTCTTTGCCCAGTTCCTCAATGATCTCGACCGTGTAGACCTTCTCCACGATTTCAGCCAGAATGGCCGCCTGATAACCGGATCCGGTACCAATTTCCAGGATGCGGTGGTTCGGTTTGGGTCTGACCATTTCGGTCATGTATGCGACAATGTAAGGTTGCGAAATAGTCTGACCGTAACCAATGGGCAGGGGGCCATCTGCGTAGGCATTAGCCCTTTGATTTGCATCGACAAACTGGTGACGAGGCACCTTGCGCATAGCCTCCAGGGTGGCAGGATCTTTTATCCCCCTTGCTTCAATTTGTCTCCTGACCATCGCTTCCCGCATTTTGGTGAAATCCGGTTGTACCAATAGCGTTGAAAGCACTCCGATGCCCATAATCAGTTTTGCCGTTTTCATGATGTGATGTTTTAAGAAGACCGATTCCCGAAATCAAGTTATTCAAAATTAACCATTCATCCGGGGGTAGAAGACAATGATGAACCGAAAAATCAGCATGCGGAGATCGTAGATAACGGTAAGTTTTGCTATTGCTCTGCAAGTTTGTTTTGCAAAAAAAACATTGCAAACCCTTCAGAAAGTAACTTGAAATACCGGCGTTTTTTATCAAATGTACATCTTCAAGGTAAAACCGTCCTGTTTAAGCAACCGGATTCGAATTTGAATTATTGGAAAAAAATAACATAACCTGATACCTTAGTACCATGGATACACAACGAAAAGTCATATTGTACATAGCCATGAGTCTCGATGGCTATATTGCCAAGCCCAACGACGATCTGAGTTTTTTAGGCATAGTCAGTCAGGAAGGTGAGGACTATGGTTATCATGATTTTATTCAGTCGGTAGATACCGTGATCGTGGGTCGAAAAACCTATGAGTGGGTGATGAAGCAGGTTCCGCAGTTTCCCCATGCAGATAAGAACGCCTACATCATTACCAGGACACCCCGTCCTTCCGTCGGCAAGACTCATTTTTACACCGGGAATCTCAAACAACTGGTGATGCGGCTGAAAAACGAGCCCGGTAAAAACATATTTTGCGACGGGGGAGCGGAAGTAGTCAACGAACTGTTAAAGGAAAACCTGATTGATGAGTTGATCATTTCGATCATTCCCATTCTGGTGGGTGATGGAACCAGACTTTTCTTTGATGGACGGCCCGAACAAGGAGCAAGACTCTTATCTACAAAACAGTTTGAGAAAGGATTGGTGCAGCTTCATTACAAGATGACAGACCCCTAAGGTGGGACAATTTATGTTCTTCTGATCATCGAGTGTTTGAGGGACCAGCCTGAACTGTGAATAACTACTTTCGGAATTTGCTCCAGGAAAGTGCTAATATTGACAAAAGCTTGAGAATATTTTCCGTTCCTTGTCCAGTTCGGGCCGGATCATTTGTTATAGGGTTGTATTTGATACATTCAGTTACAGATTAAATTAAAATTTTAACAAATGGACGAATTCATGTTAATTTTCAGGCACCAGGATGGTCAGAAAGTGGCCTCACCCGAACAGATTCAGGTTTGGATGAAACAAACGATGGACTGGATCGGCGGTATCGCTGCCCAGAACAAATATGTGGCCGGCAATGGTTTACCTTTCGACGATGCCCGGGTGGTACGGACAACAAACCAAAAGAAAGTGGTGGTTAACGGACCTTTTGGGGATATTAAGGAAACGATCGGGGGGTATATTATCGTGAAAGCAGATTCCGTCGAGGAAGCGGTGGAATTTGCAAAAGGTTCTCCCGTGCTCCAGGGCGAAGGCAACAGCGTGGAAGTACGGAAAATTGCCCGGGGTGACGGTACACACTAGCATTGAGTAAGCCTCTCACAGGGAGGCTTTTTTTGTATATGAAACAACGAGATTTGATCCCCGATTTATTCCGAACGGAATTCCGGAAAATTACTGCGGTACTGGTCAGGCATTTCGGTATGGAGCATCTGGAAGCAGCGGAGGATATCGCCAGCGATACCTTTCTGGCAGCCCTGGAAGTCTGGACGTATAAAGGTATACCCGATAATCCGGTTGCCTGGCTTTACACTGTTGCCAAAAACAAAGCCAGAAATTACCTGAAACGACAAGCAATTTTTTCGGAAAAAATTGCCAGCCGGTATCATGAAGATCCTGGGGTGCCGGTTGAAATTGATTTATCCGAGGACAACATTACCGACAGTCAGTTGCAAATGTTATTTGCCCTTTGTCATCCATCAATTCCGGTAGAGGCACAAATCGGCTTATCCCTTCGCATCCTTTGTGGTTTTGGTATTCAAGAAATAGCCAATGCATTTTTGACCAACCAGGAAACCATCAGCAAACGACTTTACCGGGCAAGGGAAAAATTACGCCGGGAAGCAGTACCGGTCGACTTTCCTCCGGAGATCGATCTTGATCAAAGACTGGAATCCATATTGATCACTTTATATCTGCTTTTCAATGAGGGATATTATTCGGAAAGCCGGGACTTGGTTTTGTGTCAGGAGCTTTGTCTCGAGGCGATGCGGTTGACTCAGCTGCTGGTGGAAAATCAGCGGACCAACCGGCCGCCGGTCAATGCCTTGCTGGCATTGATGTGTTTTCACGCCAGCCGGTTTCCGGCCAGGAAAGATGGCAATGGAGAGATGGTCTTATATCAGGACCAGGACGAGACACTTTGGAATCACGAATTGATCGCCAGGGGGGCATTTTATCTCCGGCAGGCTGCTCAGGGTGACCGGCTTTCCAAATATCATCTTGAAGCAGCCATTGCCTGGTGGCATACGATCAAGGATGATACGGAAGAGAAGTGGGAGAATATCCTGCAGCTTTACAATCAGCTGTTGGAAATCGACTACTCACCCATTGCGGCTCTCAACCGTACCTATGCCCTTTCCAAAATCAATGGTAAAGCAGAAGCGATCCGGGAAGCTGAAAAGCTGCATTTAATCGACAATCACTATTACCATACCTTGCTTGGCGAACTTTACAAGGGCATTAATGCTCAGAAATCGGACTGGCATTTTAAACAGGCCCTTGAGCTCGCTAAAACCAACGCTGACCGGACGGCCATTGTCAGGCTGACAGCCAAATAAGCTTATATAGCGATCTGAAAGAGAGATCTGGCCGGTCAAATTTTCGCGGGTGCCCTTGTCAGAAAGAATGATCTGGAAAATTTCTGTGAGAAATGTTTGGTTGGTTTATGGTTGATCGTTCAGCTCATCAATATCATTTTAGGAAAAACCGGACTTTTCGTCAGGATAGATTTCAACTATTTGAGGTTGCTCTCGTCTATCAGATAAAAACCAAAACCTGGAAAGAAAAATCAGGATGCTCCCGGGTGGTTTCGGGAAGTCATCGGTTAACACTAATTTGATGGTTGTGAAAATGCTCGCATTAAATCGAGATACCCGAATCAATATCAGGATCACGTATCGTCTCTGAATGCATAAATAATACCAGCAATTGAAAAAATAGTAAAGGGATCTTTATTCGGACTAGTATAATATTGATGTCAATTATTGACAATTTTAAATAAACTGCTATGCATTCTTAAAGTCAACCTCAATAATATAGAGGTAAAGTGAACGTGAAAGCTCTTGTGATTTATCGGAACTGATGCCGGCAGAGTCATTTTAAGAAATAGCGCCTTTCATCATTCCTATCGCCTGGTTAGCGATGATTCCCTATTGTATGAAGGTGGAAATGACGATGCCGGTTCAGTTCTTTGGGCCTGGTCTGCCTGATTTTGTTATCGTACCACGGGTGTGGGCTGGTATGTAAAACCTCGGATTCTAGTTCTCATTAGATTTAATTCAGATTCAGTATTAGTGAAAATGAAAGTCATACTCATAATTTGGCTTTGTTGGTTTGCAGGATTACCCTCATCAGCGGATTGTACCCGTATCCCATTTGAACTGATTCAAAAAATGATCGTTGTAAGGGCAATCATCAATGGTGTAGCCGGCAATTTTATTGTTGATACCGGAGTGTCAGGTTTAGTATTGAATAATCAGCATTTTAGAGGCCGGGATTCAAACAGACAATTTTGTAGTGTGTTGGGTGAAATAAGTCCAATGGAAGTTAACTATGTGGACCTGGAATTAGGCGCGTTTGTTAAGAAGAATATGTATGCTGAGATTATCCCGCTGAATATTTCAATTACAGAAAGGCAGATAGTGATTATTGGATTGATTGGTTGCAATGTATTTCGTAATTCTACGTTACTGATCGACTATGAGCAGGAGCAGTTGGTGATTTGTGAACCGCAAAAAGGCAATGGGGAGCTAACTTCAAATTTTAATGCCTATGGTGGGAAAGATGAAATACCCATAACCTTTGATCTCTGTTTTACCGGTCAGCTTCCCTATATCCGTTTGAAGGCCGGAGTGTTCGTGCTTAAACTTATCCTTGATACCGGAGCTGGAATTACCGTTATCGATGAGAACTATAAGGGGAAATGGCAGATTTCCCTGGTGGAAGAAATTGTGGTTGGTAGCCTGGGACAGAAACCATATAGATCAGAGAAATTCTTGCTGGATGGATTTCAGATGGGAGAGCGGTATTTTAAAATGAAAGCGATCTTTTTTAATATGACACCAGTCAACCAAAGGATTGCCGGGCCGGATATTGATGGCATTGCTGGCTATGAGCTGCTCAATGCCTTCAAAACGTTGATCGATTTCAGAAAACGGAAAGTGTACCTTTGGCCGGGAAGCCGCAAATTACTGGCAACCTGGAGTTCGGTGGATGCAACGATGCAAGAATATAAGCAATCTGACGAGAAGAATCATTAGCAGTTTTTTATGGTGTATTTATGACATTGGTGAATCTATCTGCATTGGCTTTGATGGGACTGATAATCCTGATTAAGTGCAAATTTGCTTAACTTGTCACCGATTCCTCAAGGCGATCTGATGCAAGAAAGTGGTTCAAATTCAGACCATCCAGCCCGAACTCCGTCTGATGATGGCTTTATAAGACGGGTGGAGCAGGAAGTGGCATCCAACTTCCGGAATGAGCAGTTCAGCGTGGAGGAACTGGCTCAACGGTTGCATCTGAGCCGTTCTCAACTGCATCGCAAATTGAAGCAGGCCACCGGTCAGTCGGCCAATCAGTTTATTCGCGAGTATCGTTTGCTGCAGGCAGCAGAACTCCTGAAGGAGGAAGATCTCACTGTTGCGGAAATTGCCTTTGAGGTGGGTTTCGGAAGTCCCAGTTATTTTACCACATGTTTCAGCGATCACTTTGGCTATCCTCCGGGGGAGGCCAGACGCAAACTGAATGAGGTATTGCCACCGGTCGGGGGGTTGGATAAGTCAGATTCCAGTCAGTCGTTCCCAAAAAACCAATCGATCAGAAAATGGTTATTGGCGGTGGTGCTGATTGCCGGATCGTTTCTGATTTTCAAAGCATTTCAACAGACGGTCGTTGCAAATAGTGAAAACAGTGATGCTCCGGGGTCTGATCGATCGATCGCGGTGTTACCCTTTACCAACCTGAATGATGATTCGGAAAATGAGTATTTCAGCAACGGGGTGGTGGGAGCCATCAACCGGCATCTATCGCAGATCGGCGACTTAAAAGTCATATCGCTTACCTCCACCGGCCGGTATCAAAAGAGCGGCAAAACGGCCAGAGAGATTGGAGAAGAGCTCAAGGTCTCCAATTTACTGGAAGGAAGTATACAGCGTTACCAGGACATTGTGCGGATGGAGGTGCGATTGATTGATGCAGGTACGGAAAGGCAGATATGGGCTGAAAACTATGACCGGCAATTGGAGGATATTTTTAAAACCCAAAGTGAGATCGCAGAGCAGGTTGCCCTGGTATTGAGAGCCACCTTGTCACCGGAGGAAAAGAAAGAGCTGTTCCGGAAGTCGACTGACAATTCAGAGGCCTATGATCTTTACCTGAAGGGAGTATATGAACAACGAACCTTTACGAGGGGAGGCATCTATCGGTCCAGTGAATATTTCAGAAAGGCGATCGATCTGGACTCCGGTTACGCATTGGCCTATGTGGGACTGGCAGCGAGTTATATCTTAAAGGCCAGCATCTTTGGAGCGGAGATGAGTACCAGGGAGGCGATGACCCTGGCAAAACCGTTACTGGACAAGGCACTGACGTTCGAACCGGATCTTGAAGAGGCTCGATACTGGAATGGGTTTTATTTATTGTATAATAACTGGGATTGGGAAGGCGCGGAAAAAGAGTATAAGAAGGCGATTGTCACCAAAAATCCGGATGCATTATGCCTTTATGCCGATCTGCTGAACTTCACCAGGAGGCACCAGGAAGCATTGACCCTCTGTGAGCAATTGCAACAGATCGAGCCCTATTATCCCAATAACCGGATGATCCTGACACTCTGTTATCTGGAAAGGTATGACGAAGCGACAGAGTACGCTCAGGCACGTCTGCGATTGTTTAGTAATTACTCTACCCTCGAGAATTACGGTTTCCTGCTTCTAAACATTGGCAAGTACGATGAGGCCATCGAAATGTTTCAGCGGGTTGTGGATATTGAGGGCATCCGGTATCCCCGG
This sequence comes from uncultured Saprospiraceae bacterium, assembly GCA_964428345.1. Taxonomy (GTDB): domain Bacteria; phylum Bacteroidota; class Bacteroidia; order Chitinophagales; family Saprospiraceae; genus JABDMH01. The sequence goes on from CAYRYD010000024.1 coordinate 24,672, forward strand.
GTTCTGGGATGGATGGGAGCGACTTATGCCCGGTCCGGTCAACCGGAGAAGGCCATGGAGTTATTGGAAGAATTGCAAAGCGAGGTGATTCCAACGAATGCCGGTTCTCCTCACTTTTTTATGGCCGTAATTCATGCAGCTTTGGGTGAGGAGGAAGCGGCATTGGTCGCCCTGCAAAAAGCTTATGAGTTTCATGAGATGGAGATGCCCTGGCTGAAAAGTGAGCCTCAGTTTTACAACCTGCACGACCAGCCTCCCTTTCAGGAATTACTCGACAAGGTCGGACTTCAGTAGTTGGAAACCAGGAAGATGATGAGTAACTTCTTACCACCATGGTCATGTTGAAAAATGGTGTTTTCAAGTATGGGCTATTTCGAACATATCTTATCATTATCAATGGACTTCAAAAGGACCTGTTATGAAGATCCATGAATTATCACTTCAGGAAACGGAAGAAATTGTGTCATAGATCACTACCCATCTGGTGTTTAATTCCTGGCACTTCCTGGTTTTGAAAAGTAATGCTTAAGGTCGGCTTCGTGCCGGCTTGAGATTGCGGCAATCAGCCCGGGACCGTATTCACCAAGTCTGAAACGCACTTTCAGCACAGGATGCAACAAATCTGCATGTCACTGCAACATCTTTTAAAGGGTTCCCCAAAATCTTTAAACAATCGGCAACATGAACGTTCATTGCCATCCCTGGCAGGCACTCATCTTTGCAAAGACAACCCGATTGATCGATTGGTAACAGCAAATACCGGTCGATGCCAAATTGAAAAACTATGAAAAATGGATGGCTTGAATATTAACCAAAACACGAACCCGGTGAAACCCCGGAAAGCGTCAGCCTTCGATCGAAAGAAGGAAATCCTGGTATTGCTGGCCCTGGTATTGGGCTTTTTCTTTTCCATGGAAGCACAGGTAAGTATCACCGGAGCGGTAAAAACGCAGGATAACCAATCCGTACCCTTTGCCAATGTTTTGCTTTTGCACCCAAAAGACTCCTCACTCGTTTTGGGTACCATCACGGATGAAATGGGAGCATTTATCCTGGAGGCTCAGCCTGGTACGTACCGCATCGAAGTTTCGTTGATCGGATATCAATTCATCGATCGATGGATCAACGTTGACCCTTCCGAAGAATTCCTGCCCCTTGGTGAATTTCACCTTTTGGAGGATGTACAGGAATTGAATGAGGTGGTCGTGAAAGGGCAAAAACCGGTATTTGTCAAGCAGATTGACCGGACGGTCGTCAATGTGCAAAGCAGTATGATTGGATCCGGAAATTCGGCCCTGGATGTTTTGGAGAAAAGTCCGGGGGTGGTCGTAAACCGGCAAAGTAACAGTATCGCCCTGAATGGAAAAACCGGAGTACTGATCATGATCAACAATAAGGTAACCCGTTTACCCATGGATGCCGTGGTACAGATGCTGGACGGAATGAGTGCCGCCAATATTGAAAAAGTCGAACTGATCACCTCTCCGCCTGCCAGGTATGACGCAGAAGGTGATGCCGGAATCATTCATATCGTGATGATCGAGCGCAGTGACATGGGCATCAATGGTAATATCGGGGCAACCCTGGGATACAACCGTGCCGAAACTCTGGGCACTAGCTTTAACCTGAACCAACGCAGTAAACAACTGAATTCCTTCCTGAATTATTCGGTACTGCATGACCGCAACAAGCATCACTGGATCAACGAACGTTACCGGCCGGATGGCCAATTTACCCGGTCCAATATCAGTAACAGTTTGCGGGATCCGGTTACCACGGTGCAAAACCTGCAAGCTGGCTTTGAGTATACCCTGACGGATAAAACTACGGCCAACCTGCTCCTGTCGGGATACCGGCGAAAATGGGATCTGCACGCTTCAACCGGCAATGTCAACAAGCTGGCAGCCGATTCAACTTATTATACGAATATGACGTTGGCAGAAATCAACCGTTGGCAAAGTGCATCCGGCAGTCTTGGTCTCAATCACCGTCTGAACGACCGGCAGGAGATCAGTCTTTCGTTTGACTATCTTTATTATCACAACAATAATCCATCGGATTATCAAAACCAGAGCAGGTACAATCAGTCACACCTGACGGAGACTGCAGTGATCGAGGTAGAAAAGTTGACTCCGATCAATTTCAGGGTCCTCAATCTGGACTACAGCAATCGGATCAATGACCAATGGTCGATCAATGCCGGGGTCAAGGGAACGATGTCCCATTTTACCAACGACGTCAGGGTCAGAAGACTGGTTCAGGGTGAAATGATAACGGATCCGGAATTGACCAACAGCTCCAATCTAGACGAGGAGATTCTGGCAGCATATGGATCCTGGCAATGGCAGCCCCGTGAGCAATGGAGTGTTCAGGGTGGTTTGCGTTATGAATTTACCAACACTTATCTCAGCACTCCGGAGGAAAGCGGTTTGGTGGACCGGAAGTTTGGCAACCTTTTTCCCAGCCTGTTTATCACCCGCCGACTCGGTGAAAATCAGAGCATCCTTTTGGCTTACAGCAGGAGGATAACCCGTCCTACCTTCAACGATATGGCACCCTTTGTCTTCTTTATTGGACCAAGTAGTTTTGTAGCGGGAAATCTTGCACTCAGGCCGGCTGTCAGTGATGGGGCAGAACTGAGTTATCAGTTGAGAAGATGGTGGGTTTCCTTCAAATACAGCTATACCAAAGATGATATCGCTTTCCTGCAGCCGGAAATCAGTCCAGGTTCCGAGGACCAGATTTTTCGTTCTCAAAACCTGAAGTACATGAAGACTATGGGGATCAATTTGACATTTCCAATGACAATAACGCCCTGGTGGGAGATGCAAAACGACGCATCGATTCACCTGCACCAATATGAGTCCCGGCACCTTATCCAAAATGTGAGCCGGACCATAAAGAGCTTTACCGTGAATACCACCAGTACATTCAAACTACCGCAGGACCTTTCGGTTGAGCTTTCCGGGTATTATCAATCGGCTTCGGTCTGGGGTATATCGCAATTTAAACCGATTGGTAGAATCAATCTTGGCATCCGGAAAGAACTGAGAAATGAGGCAAGGATAACCCTGATGGTCAACGATTTGCTCAATACCTCCATCTGGAAACTGGAAACGGAGGTGGAAAGTGTTGCTGAGCGGACCTATATGGAGTATGATTGGGGAAACAGGGCTATTAGTCTTACCTTTAATCAAAATTTCGGTAACCGCAAATTGAAGACTGTGGAGATCCAGTCGGGTTCTGAATCAGAAAGAAGCCGTGTGCAATGACCCATGGAGATCTGACCTCCCTGCCAGTTCAGAAAAGTGAAGAATAGAGAATCGTTGCGCGTCTGAAAAGAAATCTAATCTCTATTGGATAATTAGCTCTAAATTCGAATGAGTGAATTAACGAAGCTGAGAGGGAAGGGTACCCCTTAAAAACTAAACGGATTTTAAATCGCATGGATGTTCAGCGCATTTTCATCATTCTGGTGGATATCAGCGGTTATACCAGATTCATAAAATACCATAAATCAGCCCTGCTGCACGCCGAGAAAATTGTTTCCGAACTCATGGAAGCCATTTTAAAAGAAGTGGAGGTGCCGGTGGTTGCCCATGAGATCCTTGGGGATGCCATCAGCATGTATGCACTGGATGAGGCCAGACCCGGCCAATCGGATCAGATCTACCATCAATTGCAAAAGTACTTCCTTGCCTTTTGGGAAAGAGAAGCTACCCTGATCAGTGCCTGCAAACTTTGTCCCTGCGATGCCTGCAAGCAGGTGGGCCAGCTGAAACTCAAGGCTGTTCTGCATGTCGGTGAGGCAGCCTTCAGTACCATCATGAATACCACAAAAATTTCGGGAGAAGATGTGATCATTGCCCATCGTCTCCTGAAAAATTCAGTTCCGTCCAGTGAATATATTTTAATGACCGAAGCATTCGTCAACCGGTCTCAATTGCAGGACCAAGAGCCACTGATACCCTGTGTCGAACAGTGTGAGGGCATTGGGGAGGTCAGAGCCTTTTACCGGGTTTTTGGAGATAATGAAGTCCCGGAGACCAAAGGTTCACTCCTGAGAATACTGCGGGATTTTTTCAGGCTGGAAAAATATCTGTTTCTGCGACGGTCAGGTTCACCAGCCTATCGTTTTCGCAATTTACCGCAATAACTGATCTTTAATAACCAGGTATCAAAATCCTGGTCAATCCAGAATCGAAACGCCATTGGTAGAATTGATCCTTCTAACGCTGGCATTGCAGGTCTGAGACCAGGAAGATTTGAAGTGATTAATGGATCGGCTGGATCGGTGATGCTGATTTTTTTACTTTAACACCAATAATGTTGTTATTGCAAATTGACATTATGATGAAGACCCCTAGTATTATCATTGCCGGAGCTGGCGGTATTGCCCAGGCAGCGGCCCTGATGCTGGCAGAATGGACTGAGGTCCCGCTCACGATCTATATTGGTAACCGTACTGTGGCCAATGCAGAAAAGGTGGCCCACTGGGTCAGGGAGGGTACCACCGGACCTGGCCGGATCGAGACCTTTCAGCTGACTCCGGATGAGATCACGCCTGAAATGGAAACAATCCTGGAGAAGTGTGATATTCTGCTCGATTGTCTCCCGGGAAAACTGGCTCCAGCCCTGGCCGGTCTGGCAAACCGGTTTCATTTACACTACGCCAATCTGACTGAGTATGTCGCGGAAACAGAAGCGATCAAATCCCTTGCCATTGATGCCACGACCGGGTTTGTGCTTCAAACCGGCCTGGATCCGGGTTATATCGATGTTTTGGCACATCACCTTTACCAGCAGTTTTGCCGGGATTATCGGGTAGCGATGGTTGATAAACTGGAGATGAAGGTAGGAGCCCTGACCCTGCATGCCGTACCACCTCATTATTACGGATTTACCTGGAGTCCGGTCGGGGTAGCAACCGAATACCTGCACGATACTCTGGTGCTACGCGATTTTCAAAAGTTAACACTGCCTGCTCTTTCGCAAAGAAGTCAACTGATTATTAACGGTATTCTTTATGAAGATGATCTGACCTCCGGGGGAGCGGCCGACCTGCCGGATGCGTTGGCAGGAAAAGTCAGGTATCTGGATTACAAGACCTTGAGACACCCGGGTCATTATGCCTGGGTATTAGACCAGTTGCAGGATTTGGGAGAAACGCCAACGGTGATTGAGGCTTTACAAACGAAAATGGAAGCAGTCATTCCGCATCTGGAAGATGATCAGGTTATTCTTTATGCTGCCGTGGAAGGAAGGGATTCCGGGGGTATTTTGCGCAGACGGGAAATGGCCCGCAGGATACAACCGATGATGGTGGGGAAGTACCGGTTGCGTGCCATCCAGACTACAACTGCCGCACCCCTCCTGCAGGTAGCACATTTATTGTTGGAATCACCTCAGCGGGGAGTCATACTTCAAAGTCAGATAGACCCGGAGCCATTTCTAAATGGAAAATTTATCAGAAAGGTCTATGGTGAATTACCGGATGGACGTTTGTCATAGGACCGGTATTTTGACTGGTCGATCTGCCGGTTTATGAGATCCCGAACAGGTGCGCTTTAAAGAGTTTGACGGCAATGGCGAGCAGAATGATCCCAAAAACCTTCCTTAGAACATTAGCTCCACCCTGGCCGATTTTCCGTTCGATCCAGCTGGCACTTCGCAAAACCAGATAGACCAGGATTACATTGATGACGATACCGATGATGATGTCAATTTGACTGAATTCAGCCTTTAACGTTAAAATGGTGGTCAGGGTTCCCGCTCCTGCGATCAGAGGAAACGCCAGGGGGACGATGGTACCGGAATCGGCTGAGGGATCATCCCGGAAAATCGGAATGTTTAATATCATTTCGAGTCCGATCAGAAAAATGACAATAGCGCCGGCAACGGCAAAGGAAGAAATATCGACTCCAAACAATTTTAACAGGCTTTCACCAAAGAATAAAAAAACGATCATGATCACGCCGGCCACGATGCTGGCCTTGGCCGATTGAATATTGACCCCTTTTTTCTTGAGATTGATCACGATCGGGAGCGATCCGGGTATGTCGATCACTGAAAAAAGGATAAGGGTAACCGAAATGATTTCTTTAAAACCTGGGGTCATAATAATATGATTTATGATAGAGTCAAAATGCTGACAACAGTCGGAACAGTATATGTGACATTGACCGGTGTAAATAAAATTTTCTTAAGATTAAGAAATGGTCGTTATCATTAATCCTTTTTTTATGCATGAAAGCTGTTTTCAGATGCTCACAAAAGTCATCCGGTCAGGTTGGTGTCCAGGTAATTTTAAGCAGGTAGCGGGAATGCTCATCCACTTTATACCGTTCGTCAATCTGCTGACCAATTACCCAGCAAATGTCTTCATTTGTAAGCAATAACCATTGATTTTCTTTTTGAAAAGCATTGAATTTCCGGTTGCTGAAAAACTTTTTCAGCTTCTGTCTTTGACCTTCCATGCCCAGCGGCTGAAAAAAATCACCCACCTGCCATTTGCGTATCTTCAGAGGGAAACTGATTTTTTGAGCATCGAGATAGGCGATGGAGGTATCTCCAATGAGATTATCGATCCGTTGATTCATCAAAACAAACTCCAACTGACCATTTTCGAGGTGAACGACTTTCTCCTCTTTTTCAATCAACAGCTCCCGGTTTTCATCGGGTGTCTTGGTAGAAAGTACCAGTTTTTTACGGTCGGTAGTGACCCGGTTTTTATTACTGTAAAACAGACGGCCCGAATGACCGCTTTTGATCGCTTCAAGCATCTGGGTTACCTGGGTGTAATTAAACCCATAAGGTCTCAGCCATTCAAAGATGACCAGATCACAAAGCGACTCCTCGATTTTATCGGTATCTACGGTGATGTAGTCAGCTTCCGTTTTTTTTCTTAATTCCAGTTCTTCATTCAGCAGACCACTTAGTAGTCGGGCGCTTTTCTGCCAGATCAGAATGTTTTCAGACATCCTTTTCTTAAAGGATGGGACACGTTCCTCGATTTTCGGGATCAGTTTATGGCGGAAATAATTTCTCCGGTATAATGACTCGTTGTTGCTGGCATCTTCCCTCGATGGAATTTCATGCAGTTTGGCATATCGCCTGATTTCTTCCTTGCTCGCAAATAATAAAGGACGGATTATGTGGTGTTTTTTGGGCTGCATCCCCTGTAGTCCGAAGATTCCCGTCCCTCTGGCCATGTTGAGAAATATAGTTTCGATCTGATCATCCTGATGGTGAGCAACGGCCAGAAGATTATAACCATTTTCTTCCATGACTTTGGAAAACCAGGTATATCGGAGATGCCGGGCAGCTTCCTGGATTCCCACGCCATTTTGTTTGGCATAGGCTTTCGTATCGAAAGAGGTACTGTGAAAAGGAAAATGATATTCAGCTGCTTTCCGGGCTACGAAATCTGCATCCTCGTCTGAAGCTTTTCCCCTCATCTGAAAATTACAATGTCCAACCCCTATCTGAAATCCCAACTGATGAAACAAATGCATAAGGACCATTGAGTCAATCCCACCACTCACCGCCAGCAGGATCCGGTCTTTTTTGGTACATAGATTATTTTCCGTAATAAAAATACTGAGCTCCTGTTCCATCAAATAATACACAATTTAAAATGATTCTTCAGCCGGTTATTTGATTCCACGTTCATTGAGCCACTGGCGATATCGCGCTGCATTAAGGTTATGGGCCCCAAGATCCGGGGCAAAAGCGTGCAAGCCGCTGTTGTCCGGACGGGCACACATATACAGGTAGTTATGATCTTCGGCGTTGAGTACGGCATCCAGGCTTTCGATCGAGGGCATATAAATTGGTCCTGGAGGTAAACCGCTGTACTTATAGGTATTATAAGGTGACTCAATTTCCAGATGCTGGTTTAATACCCGGCGTAAATCATAGATTCCGGTAGCAAAAACCACGGTGGGATCTGCTTGTAAAGGAATCGAATTTTCCAACCGGTTTAGATAAAGGCCTGCTACGGTCGGTCTTTCTGATTTGGCCTGGGTCTCACGCTCGACGATGGATGCCAGCGTATAGACTTCAGGAATCGAGAGATTCAATTTCCGGGCTTTCTCCCGGCGATCTTCCCTCGACCAGAATTTTTCGTGTTCATTTTTTAGACGATCTGTCAGTTCTTCCGGTGTCTCAGTCCAGTATACCTCATAAGTGTTGGGAATAAACATGGTGAGCATCGTCTCACTATTCACTCCATATTTCTTCCATGTCAGGGAATCGGAAAGAAATCGGATAAGGTCCGTCGAATCTGCCTCAACCTGGTCAGCGATCCTGCCGGCCAGATCGGGTAAAGTCCGCACATTGTGGATGACCAGGTTTACAGGAGTCTGACGGCCGGAACGGAGCAATGCCACCAGTTGCCGGTTATTCCAGCCGGGTTGAATACTATATTTGCCCGGATGGATAGTGCCGTCTGCATATTTCATCCACCGGGCGACCCTGGTAAAGGAATGAATATTGGAGACAATTTTCGAACTGTCAAGCAGGTTGACCACATCTGAAAAATTCGATCCGGTAGGAAGATAGATGACCTTCTCCGTTGTATTGGTCACATTGGGTAAAAACACCCAGCGATAAACCTGATAGAGTACGGCTCCCGCAGCGATAGCCAGCACCATCAGGATGCCACCAAAAATTTTGATCTTTTTTAACATTCCGGTACTTATTCAACGTATGGTATCAGTCGAATCTAATAAGCTTCATTTTCATTGGGGAAATCACGGCTTTTGATATCTTCTATATACTGCTCTGCAGCGGTCTTGATCTGATCATACAGATTGAGATATACTCTTAGAAACCGGGGCCTGAATTCTTTGGTTATACCCAGCATGTCATGGGTGACCAGGACCTGGCCATCGACATCCGGTCCGGCACCAATACCGATGATCGGGATCGAAATCGATTCGGCGACCTCTTTGGCCAATTCCCTCGGGATTTTCTCCAGTACGATGGCAAAACAGCCAATAGACTCCAGGAGTTTCGCATCGCTCTTTAATTGTTCAGCCTCTGCCTCTTCTTTGGCTCGAACGACATACGTTCCGAATTTATAGATCGATTGGGGTGTCAATCCCAGATGTCCCATGACCGGCACTCCGGCTTTTAAGATGCGTTTGATCGAATTTTCGACCGCGATACCACCTTCGAGTTTAACAGCGTGGGCTCCCGACTCTTTCATGATCCGGATTGCCGATGCCAGCGCTTTCCGGCTATTGCCCTGATAAGTGCCAAATGGCAGATCGACGACCACCAGAGCCCGGTGAATAGCCCGGATTACGCTGCTGGCATGATAGATCATTTGATCGAGGGTGATTGGTAGGGTAGTTTCATGACCGGCCATGACGTTGGAAGCAGAATCACCGACCAATAACACATCTATACCCGCCTCGTCCAGAATCCGGGCCATGGAATAATCGTAAGCAGTGAGCATACTGATTCGCTCCCCTTCTTCCTTCATGCTTTTGAGAGTGTGGACAGTCACTCTTCTGGTCTCTCTATGAACTGACATATTCTAAAAAGGCCGAAAGTTAACAAAAGACGGACTTAATTGCATGAGATATGTCTAGCCTTGAGCCTTTAACCATTCTTCCCTCGTTATCTTGAAATAAAGCACCTCCGTTTGATAGAAAAAAGCCTGCCCCTGAAAGGTAAGTCCGGCTTTCTCCAAAACCCTCCTGGAAGCCAGGTTATCCGGCCTGGTTACCGCAACAATTTCAGGAATCTGCCGGTCTTTAAAACCATAATTTAACAATGAACGGGTGATTTCTGTCGCGTAGCCATTGCCCCAATAAGACCGGGCAAAACGATACCCCACTTCGATTTGGGGAGTACCATCCAGATCTTTCAGACAGGCCCACCCGACGGGAGTATGATGAGTCCGCAGACAGCACAGCCAGATACCCAGGCCCGGATTTTCGGAATAGCTATGGATGATCTTCCTGATCCGTTCTGCCACCTGATCCCGGCTGCGTAATGGACCGATGTACTGCATCACAGCTTTGTCCTGATGCAGTGCCGTGAGAAAATCGAGGTCTTGATTTTCCAACTCCCTGAGGTACAGTCGGTTGGTAACCAGAATGGACTTGGTTGGGTACCTTTTTGCCATCTTAGTACATAGGTTTTCTGACGTTTTGTCATGAGGTTCCAGCCTTGTAACGACGATTTTCAGGTAATAATGACAAATCATCTGACTAAATGTGATGAAAATCTGGTTGGCATTCAAATTGAGCTATAGTAACGCAAACTCATATTAAAATAGATTAAAATAGAATAAATGGGAAAAATAATTGGAATAGACCTGGGAACAACAAACTCCTGTGTTGCGGTGATGGAGGGGAATGAACCGGTGGTAATTCCCAACGATGAAGGGCGAAGGACCACGCCTTCTGTCGTAGCTTTTATGGATAACGGTGAAAGGAAGATCGGTGATCCGGCTAAGCGTCAGGCGATTACTAATCCGGTCAGGACCGTATTTTCAATCAAGCGATTCATGGGGTCTCGCTTTTCCGAGGTAAAGGAAGAAGCCGGACGAGTTCCTTATAAAGTGACTCGCGGTGATAACGATACCGTCAGAGTGGATATTGAAGGCCGGCCATACACTCCGCAGGAGATCAGTGCGATGGTCCTGCAGAAGATGAAAAAAGTGGCCGAAGACTACCTGGGAAGTGAAGTCACCGAAGCGGTGGTCACCGTGCCGGCTTATTTTAATGACTCACAGCGACAGGCCACCAAGGAAGCGGGGGAAATCGCCGGGCTGAAGATCAACCGGATCATCAATGAGCCGACCGCTGCTGCATTGGCTTATGGGCTGGATAAGAAAGGCCAGGATTCAACCATTGCGGTATTTGACCTGGGAGGAGGAACTTTTGACATTTCGATCCTTGAGCTTGGAGATGGAGTATTTGAAGTGAAGTCGACCAATGGTGATACGCACCTGGGAGGAGATGATTTTGACCAGGTATTGATCAACCATTTGGCAGAAACCTTCAAGTCTGCCGAAAACATCGATCTGCGCAAGGATCCGATGGCCCTTCAACGATTGAAGGATGCTGCTGAAAAAGCCAAGATAGAACTGTCGGCCTCTTCGGAAACCGAGGTTAATCTTCCCTATATCACGGCAGTGGATGGAGTGCCCAAACACCTGGTGCAGAAAATATCCCGTGCCAAGTTCGAACAACTCGCCGATGATCTGGTGAGACGAACCCTGAAACCCTGTGAAGATGCCCTGAAGGATGCCGGTCTATCGAAATCGGATATCGATGAGGTCATTCTGGTCGGTGGTTCGACCCGAATCCCCCGGATCCAGCAAGCGGTCGAAGAGTTTTTTGGTAAGAAACCCAACCGCAGTGTTAACCCAGATGAAGTAGTAGCGGTAGGAGCAGCGATCCAGGGTGGAGTATTGAGTGGCGATGTGCAGGACGTATTGCTCCTCGATGTGACTCCTCTTTCACTGGGTATTGAAACGATGGGAGGGGTTTACGATGTGGTGATTGAAGCCAACTCGACCATTCCAACCAAGAAATCAAAGATCTACTCCACGGCCTCGGACAACCAGCCCAGTGTAGAAATTCACATACTGCAGGGAGAGCGTCCAATGGCCAGGGATAACCGTACAGTTGGCCGGTTTATTCTAGATGGAATTCCTCCCTCACCAAGGGGAGTACCACAGGTAGAAGTGACATTTGACATCGACGCCAATGGAATTTTAAACGTTCACGCCAAGGATAAAGGAACCGGCAAAGAACAAAAAATCCGCATCGAAGCTTCGACCGGTCTGTCAAAAGAAGAAGTCGAAAGAATGAAGAGCGAGGCAGCGGCCAATGCTGAAGCCGATAAAGCCGCCCGGGAGAAAGTCGAGAAGATCAATGCGGCCGATGCGCTCATCTTCCAGACCGAAAAACAAATTGCCGAGTACGGAGCGAAAATACCCGCTGACAAGAAAGGAGCTATTGAGAGTGCCGTAGCTGTCCTGAAGGAGGCCCACAAAAGTCAGGATCTGGCTGCCATCGACAGCGCTACCAAGAATTTGAACGACGCCTGGGCAAGTGCCAGTCAGGATATTTACAAAGCTCAGCAGGAGGGAGGTGAGACCGCCGGAGCCGGGTCTGCCGGAACCACCGATACAGGAGGTGGTAGCAGCGAGGCAGAAGATGTCACTGATGTTGAATTTGAAGAAGTAGATGACAAGAAGTAAATGTCTTTTCAGATAAGTAAAGAAAAAGGATCAAATCAGCAGATTTGGTCCTTTTTTCATTTTAAGTTACCAGAAACCCCTCATCATTTTCCGGATTTATTCCGGGAGCCCGAGCATATCCTCCATGCCAAAACACCCCACCTTACCAACAAGCCATTCGGCAGCCATAACCGCACCCTGCGCAAATCCAAACCGGGAATGTGCGGTATGCTTGATTTCGATGTCATCATGATTGGAGGTGTATTTCACCGTATGGGTGCCCGGAACTTCATCGATACGGCGACTGATGATTGATAATTCACGGGGATTATCAGTAGGGTGGTTGACCCATTTTTCTTTCCGGTTAATTTGATTTAATACTCCATCGGCCAATGTGATTGCCGTACCACTGGGAGCATCCAGTTTTTGGGTATGATGAATTTCTTCCAACTGAATTTCATAATCCGGAAACTGGTTCATGATTTTCGCTAAATACTGGTTTAGCATAAAGAAAATATTGACTCCAAGACTGTAATTGGAGGCATAGAAAAATGCGGATTGATTGGAAAGACAGCTTGATTTAATGTATTCAAAATCCTGAAGCCAGCCGGTGGTGCCAGACACAACCGGAATTTTTTTATCAATGCATTGCTTGATATTTTGAACGGCTGCATCGGGCCGCGTAAATTCGATGGCGACATCGATGCCGGAATGCAAATCGGAAATGGTATTTTTCTGATCAATATCGATGATCAAGTCTATTGTATGCCCCCTTTCTTCCGCAATTTTATGAATGGTTTTCCCCATTTTCCCATACCCGATTAAAGCAATTTTAAGGCCAGTCATTCTTGTGTCATTTTAGATGGTGCAATATCGAGATTATCATTGAATAAACTAATTTCGCAGACTAACATTGCCGCACCTGTCATGTTGAAAAACGATCTGTTATTGAAGGTACTCAACAGTCAGCCCGTGGAAAGACCACCGGTCTGGCTGATGAGGCAGGCCGGCAGAATTTTACCCGAATACCGGAAAGTACGGGAATCAGTACCCGATTTTAAGGCATTGGTCAGTGATCCGGATCTGGCTGCCGAAGTGACTGTTCAGCCGGTCGATATTCTTCAGGTTGATGCAGCGATCATTTTCTCTGATATTCTGGTTATTCCCGAAGCAATGGGGTTGCCTTATGAAATGGTGGAGAAGACCGGACCGATTTTTCCAGGAATCATCCGTAGCCGGGCTGACGTAGAAGGCCTGCGAAGTGGTGACGAAGCGGCTGATCAGCTGGATTATGTTTATCAGGCACTGGAAAAAACCCGGATACAACTGGCCGGCAGGGTCCCTCTGATTGGCTTTGCCGGTGCTCCCTTTACCCTGTTGGCTTATATGGTGGAGGGGAAAGGAAGCAAAACTTTTTCCCGGGCAAAACAATTTTTGTACAGCCAACCAGGTGATGCTCACGCCCTGCTGGAGAAACTGACCGGGACGATCATCGCTTATTTGAAACGGAAAGTCCGCTCCGGTGCCGATGTCATCCAGCTCTTTGACAGTTGGGCAGGTATACTTGACCGGGAGCTGTATGAGGAATTCAGTCTTCGTTACATTCGCCAGATCTGTGCTGCCCTGACGAAGGTCCCGGTCATCGTCTTTGCCAAGGGGGCCTGGTTTGCCATGCAAGACCTCGCCGGATTACCTGCGGTGGCGATTGGTCTCGACTGGCAGACGGAGCCGGCACTGGCAAGAACCGTTTTTGGACCGGAGCGCGTACTGCAAGGTAACCTCGATCCCGGCAGCCTGCTGGGACCTGAAGAGGTAATCCGGCGGAAGACCCGCAAGATGCTTCAGGTATTTGGCCCCCATCACATCGCCAATCTGGGACACGGAGTCTACCCTGAGACCGGAGTGGAATCAGTTAAGGCCTTCATAGACGAAGTAAAGTCGTTTCGGTACGACCGATAAAGATCCCAGTTACAGTATATCTGTATATATGATGAATCTTGATAATGTATAATCCGCTAACCCGGATGGAGTCCTGAAATTTATTTGGTCATCAGTTCGATTTCAGTAAATTTGAAGGCTTCCGTTGGAAGAATAACCTTGGAAAGAACCTTATGGGATGGTTTAAAAGACTCAAGGAAGGCATACAGACAGCAACCAAACACAAGAAGGAAGTACCCGATGGTCTGTGGTTTAAATGTGAATCCTGCAAGCAGACCAGCACCATGAAAGAACTGAAGGAGAATTACTTCATGTGTCCGAAATGTCTGCATCATACCAGAATCGGCTCCCACGATTACTTTGACATGATTTTCGATGAATCACAGTTTCAGGAGTTGTTTTATAATCTGAAATCCATTGATTTTCTGGAGTTTACCGACCTGAAACCTTACAATGAACGACTGAATGAGGCCTATGAGCGAAACCGGGTTTCGGAGGCCATTACGGTAGCCACCGGCAAGGTCATGCGAAAAGATCTGGTGGTTGCAGCGATGGATTTTAGTTTTATCGGAGGCTCGATGGGGTCGGTTGTTGGTGAGAAGATTGCACGGGCAATCGAACACTCGTTGCAGTGTCATACTCCGTTACTGATCATCTCCCGTTCGGGAGGTGCCAGGATGCAGGAATCCGCTTTTTCATTGATGCAGCTGGCCAAGACTTCGGCCATGCTGACAAAACTAGCCAGAGCCCGGATACCATTTTTCTCCCTGATGACTGATCCGACCACCGGGGGTGTTACGGCGTCTTTTTCCATGTTGGGCGATCTGAATTTTGCCGAACCCAATGCCCTGATTGGTTTCGCCGGTCCACGGGTGATTAAGGAAACCATCAAAAAGGAACTTCCGGAGGGTTTTCAGACTTCTGAATTTTTGCTGGAACATGGATTTCTGGATTTTATCGTAACCAGAGATCAACTTCGGACCCGCCTGGCAGATCTGATGGACTACCTGAGTTAGATTTGACAGAAGAATTTTCTGATCGAAATCGAAACTTTCCTTTTTTCGCAGATCTGAATTTGATCCGGATTTAATCGGCAAATGGTTTTCTGGATAATGGTCATGGCTATTCTTGTGAAGTAGTGGTGAAAGAGGTTTATTAATCGTCGATAAATATTTTCAACTGCATATCCAGGGGATTTAAATGTTCCAGTAGCAGTTCGTAATAATGATCCGGATCCCGCAGGTAGAATTCCAGATAATTGGCTACCCGTTCCTGCAATCCGCCACCCGGATATAATTTTTCCCGGATATTTTTGATCTGATTAATGGCAATTTCGTGTTTTTGTTTTTCTGCCCGCCGTAATCGATCTTCGACCTTCTCCAAAGATTTTATCTGATTTTTTCCTTCCGCAGCCGCTGCCGCTTTTAAGGTAGGATCAATGAAACCGGCTTTATCTTCGATCTGTAGCCATAATTTTTCCAATGCTTTTTTCTCTTCCTCCAGTGAGAATTCATGTTCTGCATGCTGCGCGACATATTCTTTAATCTGACTGACTTCTGACTGGAAAAAATCCGGGACATCCAGTCCGAGCTTTTGCATTTTTTTGACAGTACCTTTATCAATCCAGAGGACCGAGTCTCTTCGTACCAGGACCGGAAAATTAATGCCAAAAAAGTCAAACTGTTGTTTTCGTTCCAACCAATAGGCGAGTTCTCCGCCACCCCCCACATAGGCAAGGTTTGGCAAGATCTTTTCCTGGAAAAGAGGCCGGACTATGACGTTGGGGCTAAACTGTTCAGGGTGTTCTTTTAACTTCTGCAAAATTTCATCCCGGGTAAACTGTAGGTTGGTATCCACTACCTGATAGATCTCCCCGGTTTTTTCAATCCGGTTTCTGATCCCCTTGTCCAGATAAAATAAATTGATATCACGGGCATAGGTTTGGGCGCCAAAACCGGTTTCTTCCAATGACTTTTGCGTCGTCCTTACATAGGTAGCAGAATGGTGGTGAAGAAGTTCGTCCTGAAAGATGTTTGTCATAGTGGCTTTAAGCCGGGGTTCATCCATGTTGATGACAACGAGTCCCAGATGACCGAAAAGGCCATTGATCAGATCGGCAAAAGCAGGTCCATAGGTTTTATGGTGAGAGTGGGTTTTCTCAAAAAGTCGTACAATTTCTTCAGCATCCGGAGATGTCCCCAAAATTTCCTTTAGCGCCGCAAGAGCCGGTTTCAGGGATTCCGTGCTCATACGGCCAACCGATCCAGTTTCATCGTTTTCCCAGCGGATCGTTTTACCGTATAGACTGGTATGATCCATTTCTTCAAAATCATGGTCCTCGCCTCCGGCAACAAAAACCGGTACGAAGTGATACCCGGAATAGGCCTCCTGCAACAGACGGGTCAACTTTATGGTCGACAGGATCTTGTAGGCGACAAAGGCCGGACCGGTAAACAAAACCGGCTGATGGGCGGTCACGACGGTAAAGGTATTTTCCAGTTTCAATAACCCGATTTGACGCATGGCAGCCTGGCCTGGAGTGGTGTAAGCCTCATATTGTTTCGTGAGTACATCCACCAACAGAGACCGGTCGACGACATCCCGCTTTTTATCTTCAATGGCCTGCCCAAACGATGATAATTCCGGTGTATAATGGGCAAACTGGAGGAGATTTTTATCCATTTGGGCAAAAGCCACATCGGTCGGGGCGAACTGTTCGACCTCGTTAAACGGTATTC
This sequence comes from uncultured Saprospiraceae bacterium, assembly GCA_964428345.1. Classification (GTDB taxonomy): domain Bacteria; phylum Bacteroidota; class Bacteroidia; order Chitinophagales; family Saprospiraceae; genus JABDMH01. The sequence continues at coordinate 41,553 of CAYRYD010000024.1, forward strand.
GCAAAACTTTCATAGCCGGCAATTATACGGCTAATTATATAAATGAACCAACAGATTGATCAACTGGCTGATCTAAGTGTGGGGTATAGTGCCATGATGTGTTAAGGATTAATAACTCTGACCGGCTCCCGGCTGGATAATTTCGAAATTTTCTTTCTTCTTGGCCTCATCCACCATGATGCGAACATCTTCGAGCAATTGTTTTGCGTCAAAGATGATACCATCTTTGACAGTATACTTTACACCACCTACCCGCACTACTTCGTTGTCATCGGTCAATTTGATGGCTCCGGTACCATAGAGTACCTTCAGATTTTGAAGCGGGTTTTCGTCGACAATGACAAAGTCGGCTTTTTTACCCACTTCTACCGTCCCGATCTCGTTTTCCATGCCGAGGGCAATGGCTCCATTTAAAGTTGCCGAACGGATGACTTCAAGGGGATGAAAGCCTGCTTCCCGCAGCATCTCCAGTTCACGGATATAGGCAAAACCATAAAGTTGATAGATAAAACCGGAGTCCGAACCAGCGGTGACCCTCCCTCCACGGTTTTTGTATTCGTTGACAAAAGTCATCCACAGCTGGTAATTTTTTTTCCAGTCTACCTCTTCCTCGGTACCCCAGAAATGCCAGTAGCTGCCATGGCTGATCTTACTGGGAAGATAAAATCTCCACAGCGAAGGCATGGTATAGGTTTCATGCCACTCTGCCCGCCGGGCCCGGTGCAGATCGCGACTGGCTTCATAGATATTGAAGGTCGGATCAATGGTAAAATCCAGGTCGAGCAATTCCTTCATGACCTTGTTCCAGTGCTCGGTATAGGGAGCGGCTGCCTGCTGCCAAAGTTTACCGGCTTCGGCAAACCGGTGTTGCTCATTTTGGTAGTTGTAGTCGAGGGGATAGTCCTGCACCGTCCGGTCTTCAAAGAGTGCTTCGGGCAAGCCATACCAATGCTCCATCGAGGTCAGCCCTGCCCGGGCGGAGTGCAGTACATTCCATCTTCCCACATCCATCTGGGCATGATGACAGGCAGACCGAAGCCCCAGTTTCCGGTTTTCATCCAGGGCGGCGGCCATGATCTCCGGAGGTGAACCAAAGAATTTAATACCATCTGCCCCTTTGGCGGCATTCTGCCGTACCCATTCCCGGGCCATCTGCGGGGTACTGATTTCTTCACTGGATTCATTCATACCAAAGACGGTGTAGGCTTTGATCCGCGGAGCGGTAATTTCATTTGATTCACTGCGTTTGCGGTGTTCCAATACCCAGTCAAGGCCATTTCCGCAGGCAGGTTCCCGGATAGTAGTGATTCCGTGTGCCATCCAGAGCTTAAAAACGTATTCGGCTCCGGCACCCTGAGCTTTCCCTCCGATATGGCCGTGCATATCAACGAATCCGGGCAGGAGGTACATGCCTTCACAATTCAATTCGTGACCACCTTCTATCAGCTGGGGCCGGTCTTCCGGCCGGATTTCTACCCCAGGGTACCCCACCACGGCAATCTTTTTGATGATATTGTTTTCGACGACAATATCGATGGGACCCCGGGGAGGAGCTCCGTTACCATTAACGAGAGTTATTCCCCTGATGATCAACTGATTCCAGGGACCTTCACCCCGTACCCGGTCAGGAGCCTTTAGTACCTGGCCTTCCAGGGAAAGACCGGTCATCAGGTAAAAGACCAGGATTAAACAGTATGGTTGAATTTTCATTTTTAAATGCATAATAGTTCTTGAATCCATCGATTTTCGAGGCTTCCGAATTTCATAAATGTCCGGGATAAATTCCGATTCTCCCACTAATTATTCTGGAAATCTGTTTTTGATTTGAATTTGTGGAAATGGAGTGTCGGGGGATGATGTTTTGTTGACCTGGATTGCATCGGCAAATGCATTTTTTAAAAGCCCGGCACTCTTTAAAATCTGTAATTTTACCTATTGATGAATGCGGTAAGAAAACGGGTCAACCTGAACAGACAATTGAAGACGCTTAACGAGCGGACCGACCAGATCCTGAATCGGCTGGCGGCTTTTCCGGATGAGACATTGAATCTTCCTCCAGGGCCGGGCGTATGGTCGGTCATGCAGATTCTTACCCATCTCATGTTAAGCGAAAGGTTGTCTCTGGAATATGTCAGGAAAAAGCTAAGCTTTAATCCTCAACTAAAGAAGGCTGGCTTGATGGCTGCCGGCAGGCACTTTCTCCTTCGGTGGTCACAGCAATTACCCTTCAAATACAATGCACCAAAAGGGGTACAGACTGAAAATCTTCCCGAATTTTGCAGTTTGGCAGAATTGAAAGACCGCTGGCTTTCCGATCGTCAGAAACTTCATCAGTTTCTTTCAGAAGTGGATGACGAACTGCTGACCAGGGAGCTATACCGGCATCCGGTAGCTGGCCGGATGTCCCTTGTTCAAATGGTGAGTTTTTACAATGTTCACCTGCAAAGGCACCTTAAGCAGATCGAATCGCGAATTGAATAGATCTCTGCATGATGCTTGTTATCAGACTATTATGTATTCAAGATCGACGTACTATGAAAATTTCCCGGGCATTTCACCGGTGATTGACCAGGTGGGAGTTGAAGAAGGGATCACCCGGTTACAGGCACGTAGTATCAAGCATCAGTCTAAGGTTTTTGCTTTAAAGCTTGCACTCAGCATGATTGACCTGACCACCCTTTCCATTGCTGAAGGGCCAGAACTTTATTAAAGCAAGTTGTACGTTTCCAGAAGGTGCCGGTTTCTGGTGCCGGCCTTCCCTGTTTACCAATATTGCGCAATCGAGCATCATGGACGCCCAGGAGATTAAGACTACCTGGCACCTAGGAAAATGATCACCGCTATTTTGGTCAGATCTCTCCCAGGATCAGAGGTGTTGGTTTCGGTGCCTCATCCGCAATCGTGATCGCGGAAGAAGCGATTTGTAAAGCCTGGTCCATTTTTTCCGGACTGGCCGCATAAATGGTCAGCAGTGGATCACCTTTGGATACCGGATTCCCCCGGTCCTGATGCAGATAGATACCGGCTCCCAGGTCCACTTTTTGCTCTTTTGATGTACGTCCTGCTCCGCTGTACATCGAAGCCATTCCGATTTTCCGGGCATGGATCGAGACAATAAATCCCGATTCCGGAGAGGTCAGGGTTTTCTGAAAAGCTGCCCTGGGCAAGTCTTCCGGATGATCCAGATAGCGGCTGTTGCCTCCCTGATTTTCAATGATGGATCGTAATTTTTCCAATGCCTCACCCGAGTCAAGGGTTTTATTGAGTAGATCTTCAGCTGCCTGTTTCGAAGGGGTCCGGCCAGTCATCATCATCAGACGAATGCCCAGTTGAATGCAAAGTTCCCGGAACCGGACCGGACCTTCTCCCCGCAGCGTTTCGATGGCTTCCCCGACTTCCAGGGCATTGCCGACCGCATATCCCAAAGGTGCTGACATATCGGTCAATACTGCCCGGATGGGAATCTGAAGATGCTGTCCGACCGAAACCAGCGAACTTGCGAGTTCCCGCGCTTTTCCCGAATCTTCAAAGATAGCGCCATTTCCAACCTTGACATCCAGGAGGATCGCTTTAGCCCCTCCGGCAATCTTTTTACTCATGATGCTGCTGGCTATCAGCGGCAGGGAATCAACGGTCGCGGTTGAATCCCGTAAGGCATACATCCTTTGGTCGGCCGGCACCAGTCGTCCGGTCTGTCCGCTTAGAACGATACCGTTTTGATGCACTGCCCGGATGATCTCCTCCCTGGAAAGATCGTACTGGTATCCTTCAAAAACGGACAATTTATCCAGGGTGCCTCCAGTATGTCCCAAACCCCGTCCGGACAATTTGGCAACCTTAAGGCCGGTGGCGGCGATCAGCGGCATTAGAACCAGGGTGGTCTTGTCACCGACACCACCGGTGCTGTGCTTGTCGACAACCAGACCTTCAGCGGAGGGGAAACTGATGGTTTCTCCGGTTTCTGCCATAGCACGGGTAAGGTACGATACCTCCCATTCATTCATGCCCCGCAGATAGATGGCCATCAGTAGCGCTGAAATCTGATAGTCGGGCGTTCGGGCATCACAGATCAACTGCACCAGGCGGTATATTTCCGCTTCGGTGTAGGTGCCGCCGTCTCTTTTCTTAACGATTAGCTCAATGATGCTCATTTCGCAGTAGTTTTCGCACCAGAACTCCCAAAAACCGGTGTAAGTCGGGTGCCACTCTTTCCATGGTCTGCATCACATCTTCATGTGTCAGAGGGTGTTGGGCCATTCCGCAACCAAGATTGGCCACGAGTGATATGCCCATGACCTTCAATCCGGCATGGCAGGCAGTAATGGCTTCGGGTACGGTGGACATACCTACGGCATCAGCACCGATGATTTGCATCATCCGGATTTCAGCAGGAGTTTCAAAAGCCGGACCGGAGGTATAAACATAAACCCCGCTGTGAGCCCTAAGCTTAAGGTCGCGGGCGGTCTGAAGTCCCAGCTCTCGGAGGTCCTCCGTAAAAATGACAGAAGCATCAGGGAAACGGGTTCCAAATTCATCAACATTAGGACCAATCAGGGGATTGTTTTGCACGAGATTGATGTGATCCCGGATAATCATGAGATCACCCGGGTGGTACAGGGGATTGACCGATCCCGAAGCATTGGTGAGGATCAGGGTTTCAATTCCCAATTTCTTGAAAATCCGGACCGGAATACTTAATACCGGCATGCTATAACCTTCGTAGTAGTGGAATCTTCCCTGCATGATCAGGACCGGATGACCGTCGATATCCACTAAGATCAGGTGGCCGGTGTGACCCGGTACCGAGGTAGTCGGGAAGCCGGGAATTTGATCATACGGAATATTAAAATATTGACTGAGGGTATCAGTCCACTCCGAAAACCCAGATCCGAGGATCATGCCCACCGATGGTCTCCAATCTCGGAGTCGCTGCCGGATGAAGGTAAAGCCGCTGTCAATTCGATCGAGGATGTCTTGCATGGTGGATTTCGTTGGATCTCATGATTAAAGTTCACGAACCAGCACGCCGGCAATCGTTGCTGTAAACAGACAAGCAATGGTTCCTCCGATCAGGGCTCTTACACCGAGTTGGGAAAGATTCGTACGTTGTCCAGGTGCAATGGCTCCGATACCACCGATCTGAATACCAATGGAAGCAAAATTCGCAAATCCACAAAGGGCATACGTGCTGATGATGATTGATTTAAGGCTGATTTCGCCTCCATTTTTCATATCGGTCAGCGTGACATAGGCGAAGAATTCGTTGAGAATGGTCTTTTCTCCCAACATTTGTCCGACAGCGATAATATCGTTGCCGGGAACTCCCAGAAGCCAGGCCAGCGGACTAAATAGAATGCCAAAGATGTATTGTAATGTCAGGCCATCGTAGGTGCCGTGGGTCTTTTCTGTAATGATTTCATTGATGTTGGTCCATTGACCAAAGGCAAAAAACAGACTGTTGCCCAGGTAGATGAAAGCCATAAAAGCCAGAAGCATTGCTCCGACATTCACGGCCAACCTGACTCCGTCGGTGGTGCCAACTGATATTGCATCCAGGATATTACTGCCAGCCTGAGTCCGGGGGATATGAATGTTTTTGTCGATCTTATCCGGTTCTGTTTCGGGAAACAGAATTTTAGCGGCCACAATGGCGGCAGGCGCCGAGATAATCGAAGCTGTGAGCAGGTGCATACCAAACAACTGTTTACCTTCCAATGTGTCACCTCCAAGCATCGCCATGTAAGCCCCGAATACCCCTCCCGCAATGGTTGCCATTCCACCGGTCATCAGACAGTTGATTTCTGATTTGGTCATCTGTTCCAGGTATGGTTTTACCACCAGTGGAGCCTCGGTTTGCCCAACGAATACGTTGGCGGCGGCCGCCAGGCTTTCTGCTCCGGACAATTGCATGGTCCGGTTCATAATCCAGGCAAAAGCAAGAACCACTTTCTGAAGGATTCCGAGATAGTATAGCAAGGATGAAAGGGCAGAGAAAAAGACAATGGTGGGTAGTACGTAGAATGCAAATCCAAAAGGTTGACCGGGATCTGCCAGATTTCCAAAAAGAAATCGCGCTGACTGCTCGGTGGCATGGATCATGAGCACAAAAAAGTCAACGATGAGTTTGAAAAAGGCACGTACGAAGGGCACTTTCAACATGAGAAATGCCAGAACTATCTGAAGTAGTATTCCGATACCGACCAGGCGCCAGTTGACCGACGATCGGCTACTACTCAACAAGTAGCATATTCCGGTCAGGACGATCAATCCCAGTAAGCCTCTTAAAATATCATGCATCAGATCCATGGTCTGACAAGATAGCAAATCTCGATTTCAGGCTATCTTATTTGCCGAGAGGATTTGAAATAGACCCTCTCTCCTAAAAACTCCCGCCAATTGTCAACTGCTTATCTACGCTCACCTATGCAAAAATGTCCGGATGATATCGATTGAAAAAATCAATGACCGGTGTTGCCTTCTCCAAGTTTTAAATCACCCCATTGAACCTGCCAGCCAACTGGAAGGTGGTTTGTTGAAGACCTGGGATTCGAGGAAATATTTCGACCTGGCTTGCTTCAATTTTAACACATTAATTTTTGCATATAGACAATAATTGCCATAATTTAGCTTTTATAAGGTACGACTACTTACGACACATCCTGCATTCCTTTTACGGAATCTTTTTTCAAAACATTTTCTACGAGCACTCTCTGTAACATTTGGATCGGGTTAACGGTCGATCAGGATTTTTTTTGATCATCATTCCCATCCGGTGTTACCTTTTGACATGCAATCGTTAAGAACCAAATAATTGAGAGTCAATTGGGTGACGGCCAGCGTGCTGGTTGGTGATTCGTTTTGCAATAAAAACGGAGCGCTGATGGAATTCTTTTGAATCGCAAATCGCCGAATCCGGCCGCTGGCTTTTTTATTTTTTAATTAACAAGTTGAATTAAATTGAAAGTTTGCAGTACTGGTACATAAGTTGGTATTACGAAGCCGTATTAAAAGTAATACGGCTTTTTTTTAATACTGGGTCGATGCGCTTCCTCTTTTTGTACAGGTCTGATATAAGAGGTGATGCTGTCAGCACTGGTTGAAAATGAATTGATAGCTACACTGGCTACTCTAGAAACCCAAAACAATTGCCTACCGTTTATCTGCAATAACACGGTATGCCTGGTAGTCGATCGAGCTGGATAGCAGCGGCCCCGACTCTTTACCTGCTTTTATTAAGCGGTGTACGCAGGATCATTGGTCGATGGCGTGGGTTTTCATCTGGGGAAAAGCATGGAGGTCAAGAACCCGAATAGGTCATTCATTGCCAAATGGAGATTTCGACCTGAAACAGCGATCAAAAAATTTTTTATTTGCAGGATAAACAATAACTGTAAATTACTTGGCCTAATTTGGCCACATGTATCTGATACTGATCTTAGCTTTCATCGGAGGTTATGTCTTCATCGCCCTGGAGCATGTTGTAAAAGTTGATAAGGCCGCATCGGCTTTGATCACCGGCGTAGTGTGCTGGACACTGATGATCTCTTCCGGAGAAACGTTTTTCAGTCACGAACTATCCGGATCCGGTATACTGGAACATATCGACGAATCGCTTCTCCACCATCTGGGCGAAATTGCCGAGATACTGTTTTTCCTGATGGCGGCTATGACCATTGTCGAATTGATCGACTCGCATCAGGGCTTTAACCTGGTGACCAACAATATCAGGACGACCCATAAAGTCAAGTTGATGTGGGTGGTCTGTATCATCACCTTTTTCCTCTCGGCTCTACTCGATAATCTCACGACTACCATCGTCATGGCCACCTTATTACGTAAGCTGATTAAGGAAAGATCAGATCTATGGTTTTATGGAGGTATGGTGGTGATCGCTGCGAATGCAGGGGGTGCCTGGTCACCGATTGGAGATGTGACCACCATCATGTTGTGGATCGGGGGAAAGATATCAGCGGTATCGATCATCGTCCAATTGATTCTGCCCAGTCTGCTGTGTCTCCTGATTCCACTTTTGATTTTGTCATTCACCATGAAAGGGCATCTGGAGAAACCGGAAGTAAAGAAAAGTGCCAGCGCTTATAAAGCAGAAGTTACGGATTTTGAGCAGAAACTGGTTTTTTCCATGGGTATTTTGGGATTACTTTTTGTTCCGGTTTTTAAAAATCTGACCCACCTCCCGCCCTTTATGGGAATGTTAGGCAGTTTATCCGTTCTTTGGATAGCAACCGAAATTTTACACCGGAAGAAATCGCATGAAGAAGCGGAAGGACTGACGGTTGCCGATATCATCCGGCGCATCGATACGCCCAGTATTTTATTTTTTTTGGGAATCCTGCTGGCAGTGGCCGGGTTACAGACGACTGGTATCCTGCTTGATTTTGCCCAGGTAATCGATCGCCACCTGGGAAATATTTATCTGATCAATTTATCGATTGGGCTATTATCGGCCATTGTCGATAATGTTCCATTGGTTGCCGGTGCAATGGGGATGTATTCGATGGATGTTTATCCACAGGATCATCGTTTTTGGGAATTACTGGCATATTGTGCCGGTACGGGTGGCAGCGTTCTGATCATTGGCTCGGCGGCTGGCGTTGCCATGATGGGCCTCATGCGGATTGACTTCATCTGGTATCTGAAAAGGGTCAGTCTATTGGCCTTATTGGGATACCTGGGCGGATTGCTGTGGATGTATCTGATTTCACCCTGAAATTACCCCGGAGTTCAAAACACAAAGATCGGTGAAAAAGCGTTTATGATATCAATACTGTCCATAGCACCAATGAAGACTCTCCGGTTACTGTTCGTATTGATGGTTCTGTCCGGCTTGTTCCGGAGTACGACTGTTTTGGGGGCTTACAATCACAGTGGAGACGTCCTGACCGCTGAAGATCATTGGCCATCATCAGACTACATTATTCCTGACCTGCTTTTGAAAAATGCCCAGGTGGTTTCCGGGCATGAAAGTGAAAACAAAATCGCAGACACTGGTCATTCGGTTTTTCGAAAATCATTGTTGCAAGCTACCGCATTATCCGGAAACCTGTGTCGTTACGACCATTTGCAGCTAATCATAAACCGGGTGATTATTTATCAATGTATGCTTTGTTAGTTGTTTTTTGACCCTTCTTTTTTAGCCTGTGTTCCCGTTATTCCGAATTAGTTGATTTCGCTGGTTTTGTACAAATCAGACCGGAATCGGGACACGCGCTGATTTCTCCCAATTTTTATTTAACAATAAGCATACTTATATATGTTTTCTTTTAAGTGGATCAAAAATAACCTTGCACTCGTATTTTTCCTGCTTATGGAGTTTATTGCATTGGCAGGGTCGCTGGGGTGGTTAGGATATATCACCTTTTACGAATAGTAAAGTGACAACATCCGGTGATGAGGGTTGGAGCAATTGATCTTTTTGACCGCTGCCGGTTATTGATTATCCTTCGTTACTTGTGACGGTGTGAAGTGTTATCGAATGCTGCCTGTTGCCGGATGGAGGGAGCGCAACTGCAATCCTTCCATCCGGTTCTTAGTGACCACTGGTCACCATTCACCCAGCGGATACATAGTCTTTAGGGCACCTCTAAATACCTCTGAAATTAGGCAAATTCAAAAAGAACCAAGCGAGTCGAGGCATCCCGAAGGAGCCTAGCCGTAGCTAAGTGACTGACCTGTCTGCCATGGCCGGCCAGGCAGGGGGATAACGAAATTGAGGAGCGATCCGGAAGATTGAGGAATGAGCCGGTCATACGGCCGGTGGAGGTCTGGGAGACCTCCAAGTGACGAACCGCTTCAGCGGGTGGGTGGGGTCGAGATCCAGTGGATCTCGAAGCGAGGAAACCACGAAGTGGGTGGGAAAGGAAGGTTATTTTTAAATAGCTCATTATAGTTAATCGGTTGACAATTGAATGGGGTTTTTAGAGGTGCCCTTTCATCGAAACTTTCGGCGCCTTGTCCGGATAATCGGGGGATTTTTGCATTTTTAACCACCAATAATCCTGAAAAATTCGCTCATGATTTCCCGGTATAAATCACACCCCTGGCATGGCATATTCTCCGGAGAACTTTTCCCTCGGGTGGTCAACGCATTTATTGAAATCATACCATCGGATACGGTGAAATATGAGCTTGACAAAATATCCGGATATTGCCGGATTGACCGGTTGCAAAAGTTTTCCAATATTTTGCCGGCTCTTTATGGATTTATACCACAAACCTTTTGCGGGAGGGAAGTCGCCCTGCGCGCCGAACAAAAAGGCACCAGGGAACATTTGACCGGAGATCAGGATCCGCTCGATATTTGTGTTTTGACTGAACGGCAGATCAGCCGGGGAGACATTCTGGTGGAAGCCATTCCGATCGGAGGACTGCGATTGATAGATAACCAGGAAGTGGACGATAAAATCATTGCCGTTTTGCGTCAGGATGATTTTTACGGAACTTTCAGCGACCTCGAAAAATTACCCCAAAGTCTGCTGGATCGTCTGAAACATTATTTTCTTACTTATAAACAACTGCCCGGAGAAACTCAGATTACACAGATCGCAAATGTCTATGACCGGGAGGAAGCTTACCGGGTTTTGGAGTGCAGCAGATTGGACTATTCGTATCAATTCAGCCAGTCCGGCCCGGACATCGGACCAATATGAAGCTGACAAACATTGAATCCATATTTTGACAAATTATAATAGACCAGCATAGCAATGAACCCGGATACCTCAATATCACCCTTTCAGGTGATCTAACTGTAAGCCAGATCTGTTAGTTTTGAGCCCGGTCAATTTGTTCAAAACAGTAACGGAGATGGATCAATTGCTCACGGATCGTGAACAACATATCATGGACCTGATATCACAGGGAAAATCCAACCCGGAGATCGCTGCCGAACTTCAGGTATCTGTCAACACGGTAAAAACACATCTGCGGCATGTATTTAAAAAACTGGAGGTTGACAACCGGACCCAGGCATCCGTCAGGTACCTTAACCTGCGATAGACCGTCACAGTCCTCGTACCGGAAGACGAAAATACTCAAAAAAATCAATGCCGTTTTTTCATTTAATATCCTGACCTGCAGATCCCTATACAGAGTAATTAGCTGTAATGTCACATTTTTTTGAAAAATGATTGTTAAATGGTCTGTTTTTTGATTTACCGGTAGATCAAACACAAAATCCGGTCTATGTACCGACTGATACTCGTGGTTCAGGTGAGTCTGCTTCCTCTGGGTCATTGTTTCTTCGCCCAGCAGGAAGAGCTGATGTCTTCGATTTCCCATCAACTCGAAGACCTGGTCAATTCCTATGTAAAACAGAGCTTCCTGAAACATCACTTTTCCCGGAATGTGGATGATTTGCAGTTGCTTTTTGGACCGAAGCAAGTCGATTCCCTGCAGGTCTTTCACGATCAGGCGGAAAGGTCGGCCGCCATGAAGGTCATTCGCGGGGATCATGGTCTCAAATTGCAATCCAGTTATGCCAACAATTTTACCGGATCACTCCTTGAAGATGATGGAACCTTCTATCAATGGCGTACTTATGCCGGTCTGGATTGGGACCTGATGAAAGGGGGAGTTTTGGCCCGAAAACAAAAACTGCTTCAGTTGCAACGTGAATATGAAGCAGAGCAAGCCGCTCAAAACGAACGAATAAAAGATTTCAGCTATCGTAAATCCTATGACTTTATCATCTACACCTTTAATAAACAGAAAGTTGAGGTCATCGAAAATCGTTTGAACATCTTAAGTGGATTGCTTTCGGTCATTGAAAAAATGTACTACCTGCGCTACAATCACTGGGAAGATGTGCTCGATATCATGTCAAAAAAGTCGGAGACCGAATTATTCTTAAAGAATTATCTGACTTATCTCCGATCGGTGCAACTGGATTCGCAGCTCGTTAACCAGGAGGTGTCCGACTTGCCGGTTTTCGATATTCTATTTGATGAGATTGTCAGACAGGGTTGTGATACCATGACCCGTCATTTCATACTGGAAAAGAATCTGGAAGCTTTGGAACACGATTTTCACTGGTCTAAAGAAATCAACCTGAGTGCTCAATTGCGCTACAACTATTACGATGGTGGCCTGGCATCTTCATACAATGCACGGGATTTTCTCACCGCAGGTCTGAGTCTTACAATTCCCATACCATTTAATCAATCTGCCAGACGGGAATGGAAAGAAGCAAAACAGCAGAAACTGAAGACGGATTTTGAGTCCTACCGGAATGGTCTCAATAATGAGCTGCTCAATCATTACTACGAATATGAATATGCCCATAAGCAATACCTGAATTTTTTCTATAAAAAAGAACAGCTGGCAGTGACCATCAATCGTGGTATCCGTAAACGCAACCTCGATGATCCGGATTACAGTCCGATGCAGGTTGTTGATAAACTCGATGAATTATTCAGCGTGGATCTGGAACTCATCGATATCCAGCAAAAAATGTATTTGAAAGCATTAAAGGTTTTTTCCATGGTCAATGCGGTGGATGTCACTCCCTTTATTGATATTAAAGACTATAATCAATTTGTCAGCCAGTATAAATCCCGGCGGATATTATTTTGCAGTGCCGATGATCTGCGTTTGTATGAGCCACCATTTCTGATGGAGTTTTTCCGGCAGAATGGTGTAACAGAGGTCGTTGTTGATGCCGGAGCTGATCCCTCCACCTATCTCCGTTATGCTGCTTTGCTGGATGCAGCAGTGGGCAGCGACCTGCTCGTCCGGTTTGCGGTAGATCCATTAGGCGGAAGCAGTCAACTGGCACCGGATCTCCAATCGGAAATCAGTCTTTCGCTTACTCCTTCCCTTCATTTTGATCTTAATGCGGCCCTTAAGGACAGGCATAACCACTACTATGACGAGATTCAGGAAACGCTGGTTTTATACAGTAAATCGTTTGATATTTCGATATCCGTACCGGCGCATACCGATCCGGAATTGATACAGGCCTTATTGCCGTTGATCTCGAAAGTACACCTCTTGCCCGAACACAGCGAACAAGTCAACAGTGCTTTCAGGAATCTGCGTTCGATGATTCCCGGATTATCGAACGATTATGTTTATCCGGGAGTACGACCACAGGACTTTAGCACCAAGCTGGAATTTGATGATTTTATTGAGGAGGTCATTGCAGAGCTCGAAGTGCCTGCTGTGGTGATCGATAGTATGGACGAATTAATTAATCTGGACAGGAAAACGGTAGGTTGGCATGAAGAGCGCAGATTTTAATCGCAATGCCGGGAAGATCCGGGTATTGCAGGAAGTCCGTCCGGCACCCAAAAAACTGAATTGGGACCGGATCATTTATTTGGGTGTACTGATTGCCGTGGCAGGTTTTATATTATTCATGATCGTCAGTAGCAGACTTTATATAAAAGGAGAAGGTCAGGTACTTTTTAAGAAACTGGATATTCAATTGACGGAAGATATTCAGATTGTCAATTTTGTTTATCATGCAGGTGATTCCGTTGATATCGGTGATACGCTTTTTTTTTATTACCCCGGAGAGACGATCAGAACGATGACATCCGCACCACAAACCCGGGAAGTGATCGTCAGCAATGACAATCTGGACTGGATCGTACGTGAACGGTTAACCACCCTGAAACGCATTGAACTTGCCAATATTCAAATCAGTGAATGCCGCCGCTTAATTCGACACACCGGGGAAGAAAAAAAGCGGATAGAGCATGAAGTATACCTGGATATCTATCCGGCAACCAAACTCGATCAATACCTCCAGAAACTGACAGAGTTGGAACATGGTATCATTTCCGGCCAGGAAGAAATTAAGTTTCATGAGCAATACCTTAAGTACCTCGATGCCCGGGAGGAGATCGAGCGAAGCAACATTTTCCGGAAATCGAAGAATGATCAACTTGCCCTTCATCCGGTACCTGTTTTGAAACCGTATATTTCGCCGGTGAAGGGTTCGATCACCCAGGTCTATAAGGAAGATTATGAAGTAGCTCTGGAGTCGCAAACCATTCTTTCCATACACAATCCGACCAATTTATATATCAAAGCCTTCTATGATCAAAAAAATATCCGGCATCTGTCGGAAGGTGATGTGGTCGATGTGAAATTTCCGGATGGTACCACCAGTATGGGTGTCTTGCAGCGATTCTATTTTGCGACCTATCAGCTCCCGGAGGAGTTTCAGAAGAAGTATGAGCCAACCACCCGAAGCATCGCCGCCGATATTGTACCAATCAATGAAGTAGAGCTCGAGAAATGGAAAGCATTTTATAAACTGAATGTAAAAATCACCAAACCACTTTTCAGCACCTCATGAATGGCAGGAATGACAGTGACCGAATGAGTGATGGTGACAGGACACCGGTCCATCTTCAGGTTGAGGAACTGAAGGAGGGAGGATTTTCTTTTGCTTTCATTTACGATTTTTACCGGGGCAGCATTTTTGCCCTTGCACAATATGACGCGGTAATCATTCAGTGGACCGATCCGATTTTCTCCGGGCACACCGCATCCAGAATCCGCGGTCATTTTGATCAGTTTGTTTTTTTGAAACCGATTTTTTTTCTCCGGCAAACAGGTAGTTTATCCGGATTGACTGCTCAGATAGCAGATGGATGCATCAGTCATCTTCAGCATTTATCTTCCCTGACTTCAACCGTACAGTTTTTGCAATTGCGGATTTCTCAGGTTGATCTATCCAGAAATCAGCCCTATGAGGAGCAGACTATCTTTAATTATCTGGCATTTCATTATTCCCGGGGCAAAGAGCAAATCGCTCCCTTTATTGACCGTCACGGCATTTATTATCCGGTGCTGACCGATCTGATGCAGAGCAATATGCATCAAAAGCATTTTCTTTCAGTATTGGAAAAGATGGAACGCGAAACCTTCGTGGAGGGGATTTTTGATCAGAGTACCTATGTATGCGGCGAATGTCTCGGTGATCACCTCTTATACCGGGAGGTATGCCCTGGTTGCCATGCTGCCCATCTGAAATCGGAAGAAATTGTCCATCATTTTCGTTGTGCACACATGGCTCCTTTGTCCGATTACCGGCAAAGCCATCTCGTGGGTGGCCTGGAATGTCCCAAGTGCCATCACGAGCTGAAGCATATCGGAGTCGACTACGATAAGCCGGCAACCATGCACCATTGTCTCTCTTGCCAGGCTGATTTTCAACACTATGCCATGATGGCGAAATGTACAGCCTGTGGTCACGATCAGCAGGTAGAGCATTTAATTAAAAAAGAATTAAAAAAATATTCCCTGACCGATAAGGCGATCAATGCCCTGAAGGCTGGCCGGCTGAATCGAAAAGACCATGCACTGGAGCCTCTGGTGGACGACACCCTTGCCTGGCAGATGTTTATCCGGACGATCGATTATGAAGTAGCTCAGCAAAAGGGTAACAACAATCATCTGGTTGTGCTCCATTTTCACGATTTACCCGGTATGATCCGTCAGATCGGAGAGGAAAACAAACATCGGTTTTTTAGTGAAATTGTCCAGATCATCCGGTCGGCTCAACAACCATTTGACTTCAGGGGAGTAAAGTTTCCCCGCTTGTTTTTTACATTGATGCAAACCCACCTGAGTGATGCAGAGACCATCGCCCAAAGGATGGTATTTCTGATCAATCATTTACTCCTGGATAATCTACGTTTGAAAAGGGTGTTGCTGACTTACGAGGTTGTTCCGATGGACAGCCAGGTGATTTCCTCCATTCTTACCCAGGTCCAAACCGTTTAGGCCAGTATGTTTCTTGAAGAATTGATCACCTATTGGCGGGAAGCCGGACTGGAAAAAATCATCCGGATATTCTGGTACTTCATCATTTTCGAATTATTCCGGTACGTGCTGGTCGATTATCTGGTGGTCATCTTTTATTATCTGGATAGGATGCTGAACCGCCCGAGATGGGAGGAAGCCCGTCGACAGTTAATGGCCGAAAATCCGCTGGTTTCGATCATCGTTCCCGGTAAAAATGAGGGCAAACATATTTACAAACTCACCCGTTCGCTGGCAGAGCAAACCTATCGCAACTATGAAATTATCGTGGTCGATGATGGCAGCGATGATCAAACCCGTATCATCGGTAAGGATCTGGAAAAGAGCGGATTGATCGATTTATTTATTAGTTGTGAAGTAAGAGGAGGTAAGGCTTCCGGAGCCAATATCGCCCTGCGTTATGCCAAAGGAAAATATATTGTTCACTTTGATGCCGATTGTTCCTTTGATAGCGACGCCGTTGAAAAATCCCTGATCCCGTTTTATTATGATCCCCGAATTGCCGCTGTTGGGGGCAATCTGGAAGTTCGCAATCAAAAGGAAAGCCTGGCAACAACCCTGCAGGCGATCGAATATTTGAAAGTCATTCTGGTCGGACGTATGGTGACATCCTATCTGGGAATTTACCGGATCATTTCCGGCGCTTTTGGTACTTTCCGGGCGGACGTTATCCGCCGGATCGGTGGTTGGGACATCGGGCCCGGACTGGATGGAGACATTACGGTCAAGATTCGGAAGCTGGGTTACCGGGTCTATTTTGAGCCTGCGGCCAATGGTCTGACCAGTGTGCCGAATACTTTTAAAAAACTGACCAAACAGCGGTTGCGCTGGGATAAATCTATCATCCGTTTCCGCCTGCGAAAACATTTTGATATATTCTATCCAAATGCCAATTTTCAATTTCGAAATATGTTTTCCTCTCTGGAAAATATTACATACAATGTTTTGATGAACATTAAATGGATGATTTATATCGTCGATATGGCATGGAATTATTCGCATTTGCTGATATTTATTATTCCTGCCAATTTAATTCTCTATACCCTGGCCAATTATCTCCAGTTTTGTGCAATTATGCTCATGGTGAGAAATCCACGGGAAAAACACCGCTTGTTGCTTTATCTGCCGGCAATGGTTTTTTATACCGGCTATTATCTGAGAATTGTACGGTCGGTGGCCCATTTTAAAGAATTTTTCTTCAGGGAGTCGTATGCCGACCCCTGGAATCCCTTAAAATCTTCGCTGAAAGCAAAAGCACTCCGCATCTGAAACAGATCGCAACGCCATAAATGGCAGGATCTGCCTGGTCTAATCCCAGACCTCTCTGTAAAATCACCCGTTCGGGTGATAGATCTGGGTTCGCTTTATCTCATTTTTGTCTTGTTCTTTTTAACGACAAATAACCAATAAGATGAAACGCTACCTGATTTTATTCGGATTTTTTAGTCTGGTGACACTAATTCAAGCTCAGGAGGAATATGCCGAAGAAGAGTACTATTACGAACAGGAATATTCGGGAGAGGAGTATATGGAGGAGGCTGCCACTCTCTCGGAAGAAATCATCCGGAATTCGGAATTTGCCATACCATCGGCTCCGGCTTTCACCTTGCTGGGCGCCACACCCGAAATGGTGACCCGGCCGGGTACCGTACAGGATTTTAAAGTTGACTGGCGGATTAAGAATTATAATCTGGCTCCCGACCTGGCATTGGAAATGCAGCCGTTCTGGGCGCTGTATTACGATCGAAAAGGACTGGAAGAGTACCGAAACGCCACTCCGTTTATGAAAACCTTGTCGACCCTCAGTCTCTCCATCGGCACGGCAAAAAATGACAACATCAATCATTTTGCCTATGCCTTTAAAATCAATCTGTTCCGGCAAAAGGATCCGGTTTCGGATCCGGTTCTCCTCACCGAAATGGCCCAGGAACTGGCCGAACAACAAGGACCGCTGAAAGAATACCTTAAGGACCTGAGGGCGCAGTTGGACACAGTATCCAGCAAGGAAGAGCGTCTGATGTTGAGGGAGGAAATCTTTAATACCCGGGGAGAAATGGCCTCCCTGCAACAAGCCCAGAAGGCACGCCTGATCGAGGTGCAGGCCAACTACATGGCCGAAAACTGGAACAGCAGCGGACTGGATCTCGCCTTTGGCCGGGTTTATACGTATGCCAACGAACTGGATACCCTCAATATTCAGAACACAGGTTATGCAGTATGGCTTAATGGGGCTTTGAAGGCCGGGCACCGGGGACTGGTTGGCGGGATTTTCCGGATTAAAAAAGTGGGTGAAAACCAGGATTTTATGACTGGTGTCAGTTATCGTTTTGGGGGAGCGAGGTTCAGCTTTTACGGCGAACTGGCTTATGAGTCCTTGCGAAATTTTTCAGCCAGTGGATTTTCGGATGATGAGCTCTTTGCATCCAAGTACATCAAGGATCTGGACAATGGCTGGGTGATGTTTAACGAACCGATTGAGTCTATTACGCGACTTACCCTCACTTATGGAGGTGATTTCCGGTTGAGCAATGGTATTTTGTTAAATTTTGCCTTGAGAACGAAACTGGACGAAAAAATCAAATTCAAGACCCTGATTCCGGTGGCCAATGTGACCTGTCTGATGCGATAAACCAGTGATTTTTATCTCTGCGGTTGGAATAGCATTTTGCTTCCTGCAGGATATGCGAAATGAAGGGATTTCCGTTACATTAGCCATAGAAATCCCTTTTTGAATGAAAAAAATGTTGATGCTCCTGATGGCTCTTCCGGTTATGCTGAGTGCTCAGGACCGGCCGGGATTGTTCTTCCGGGAAGATTTTAAGGAAACACCGGCCGAGATACCGGTCACTCAGGATCATCTCGACAATACCAATCTGATTTTGTCGCTTTATGGTCCGGGGGCTGAAGTGATCAAGAAAAGCCACCACGATACGCCGGCTGACGACCCCTATTATATCTGGTCAGGTCTCTGCGAAGGCAATTGGGCAGTCACGCTCAAACACCGCTCCAGGCTCGTCGACCTTTCAGGACAGGCAAAGATCCGGTGGCGGTCCAAACAGTCCGGTTTTCACCGGTTGCATGTCGTATTGAAACTGGCGGATGGTACCTGGCTGGTCAGTGAGGCAGTTGATCCGCCTTCAGCAGATTGGCGCATCAAGGAGTTTAATCTCGCTGACCTCCAATGGATGTCAATGGACATCAACACGGTCATTGAAAAAAAGGTGGTTGAAAATCCCGATCTCCGGCAAGTGGAAGAGATAGGCTGGACCGACCTGATGAGAGGTGGCGGGTCGGATGCGTGCTCCAGATTGGACTGGATTGAAGTGGATGGATATCCGGTAAACCGGTAAGGTCTCTTACGCCAGTATTTTCTTCACCACGTTTCCATGCACGTCCGTCAGCCGGTATCGCCGGCCCTGGTGTTTGAAAATCAGCCGTTCATGATCAATGCCCAGCAGATGGAGCACCGTAGCCTGAAAATCATGGACATGCACCGGATCACTGACTATGTTGTAGCCAAATTCATCTGTTTCCCCCAGGGTCATTCCCTTTTTTACACCGCCGCCGGTCAGCCACATCGTAAAGCACCGCGGATGGTGGTCACGCCCGTAGTTGGTCGGTGTGAGCGTACCCTGCGAATAATTGGTCCTTCCGAATTCACCACCCCAGATGATCAGGGTATCTTCCAGAAGCCCTCTCTGTTTGAGATCGGCTACCAGAGCAGCGGAGGGTTGATCGGTATCCCTGCATTGAGCCTGGAGTTCTGTAGGTAAATTGAAATGCTGATCCCAGGCATTGTGATACAGTTGAATAAACCGGACACCGCGTTCCAGTAACCGGCGAGCCAGCAGGCAATTGGCTGCATATTTACCAGGGATCCTGGACTCAGGCCCGTACATCTCATAGATATGTTCCGGTTCACCGGATATGTCCATGACCTCCGGTACTGAAGTCTGCATCCGGTAGGCCATTTCATACTGCGAAACCCGGCTTTTGATTTCCGGATCCTGGATGTCATCAAAACGCCGGGATTGCAACTCCTGCAGATAATCGAGACTGCGGCGCCGGGTTTCGGGATCGATGCCTGGCGGATTGTTCAGATACAATACCGGATCTTTGGCCGGTCTGAATTGTACACCCTGATGCAGGGAGGGTAAAAACCCACTGCCCCAGAGACGGTTATACAGTGGCTGAGGATCTTTTTTCCCGGTTCCCACCGAAAGCAGGACACAAAATCCCGGAAGGTTTTCATTTTCGCTGCCGAGACCGTAACTCAGCCATGAACCAATGCTGGGCCGGCCCGGTTGCTGACTGCCGGTTTGAAAAAAAGTCAGTGCCGGATCATGGTTGATGGCCTCTGTATGCATGCTCTTAATAACACACAACTCATCAGCGATTTCACCGGTATAGGGCAACAATTCGCTAAACCACGTTCCAGATTGACCATATTGCCGGAAGGAAAACCGGGTACCTGCCAGGGGAAATGACCGCTGTCCTACCGTCATCCCGGTAATCCGCTGTCCCTGACGCACCGAATCGGGCAGCTCTTCGCCGTTGCGCTCAATCAGCAGGGGCTTGTAGTCAAAGAGGTCCAGCTGCGAGGGACCACCACTCTGAAACAAATAGATCACCCTTTTGACCTTGGCCGGAAAATGGACATTGCCATGGAGGATTCCCGGATCTTTCGAGACGGTCTGCAAAGTTTTTGAATAGCTTTTGGATACACCTAAAAGGGCGGAGAGCGCTACTCCTCCGATCCCCACTCCGGCACTGGTCAGAAACTGTCGCCGGTTCATGCCCAGTTTATCAGCCAACCCGGGGCTTTGGTGTTCGTTTTTCAGATCTTTAAATTTCATAGTGATCTTTTCTCAGCTGGATGTAAAATTCCGATTGCTCCGGTTTGATTCATGGTATTAACGTCTGGTCAGTACTTCATCAAAATTCATCAGGGTGTTACAGACGATGGTCAATGCGGCCTGATCGATGGTATTGAGCTCAGTAGGTATTCGATATTCACCAATGGCAAGTAGCTCTCCGGCTTTTTCAGGATTGACTTCATAATGTCGTCTTTCCTCCTGCCAGAGGTCTGCCAGTCTGGCCACCAGATCATCCGGAGGACGGGTAACGGTGAGAAGTCGATAGGCGAGGGTGATCTGACCTGTTAGGGTCGACTCTTCCTTCATGACCCGGCCGGCCAATGCGCGAGCTGCTTCCACAAACTGGGTTTCGTTGAGCAAGGCCAACGCCTGTAGAGGGGTGTTGGACATCTGCCGGCGCACGGTGCAGTTGTCTCGCGTGGGGGCATCAAACACCGCCATGACCGGATGGTGGCTGGTACGTCGCCAAAACGTATAAAGACTTCTCCGGTAGAGATCGGGGCCATGATCCTGCACATAGGTAGCCAGATCACGGGTGAACCGGGTTTTTTCTTCCCACAAACCATCCGGTTGATAGGGCTTGACGCTGGGACCGCCAATCTGGTCGGTCAACAATCCGGCTGCTTCAAGCACCTGGTCTCGCAGGATTTCTGCCGGCAACCGGAAGGAAGGCCCCCGGGCCAGTAACCGGTTGTCGGGATCTTCCTGCCTTTCTTTCAGGGGTACGATGGATGATTGTTGGTAGGTTGATGATAAAACGATAGTTTTGATCAGGGCCTTCACATCCCAGTCGGATTCCATAAAAGTGGTCGCCAGCCAATCCAGCAGCTCCGGATGACTGGGTAAATCGCCCTGGCTACCGAAATCTTCGACAGTAGTGACAATACCCCGGCCAAAAAACTGAGCCCATACCCGGTTGACGATCACCCGGGCAGTCAGCGGATTTTGCACATCAGTCAGCCATCGAGCCAGTCCCAGCCGGTTGGCGGGCAGATATTCGGGAAATGGTAACAAAGACTCCGGGGTGCCGGCTGATACCCGTTCACCAGGAGCATCGTACTGGCCCCGGTTTAAAACATACGTCGGCCGGGGGTGGGGGAGATCCTGCATGACCATAACCCCCAGGAATTGATTTTCCAGCTCGTTTCTCAAGTAGCGGTAATACCGGAGACTATCCTGTATCGAAAGCCAGAGTTTGTCCTGGCGTTGGAGGTAGTGTCCGGCCAGTTGGTGATCCGAAAACCGGCTTTCGGCGTCATCAAAGGTCAGGGCTACCTCCGGACCGGTCAGGGCTTTGCCATAGATGTGCAACTCATCGATCAGGAAATAGCCATCGTCGATGTTTTCTTCGAGATGGATGGTTCCTCCGACGGTGAGGGAGCCATCGTGGGTGACATTTCGCTCGAGCTGATCAAAGACGATGCTACTTTGAGCCGGTTGGCCATTCAAATAGAACTGAACTCCATCAGCGCGACCGGACCCGTCATAGGCGATGGCGATATGGGCCCATTGATCCGGAGATAGTAATTCATTCATGCGGACCTCAATGAGGTTGGCTGGCAGGGAATGGGCTAACCGGAAGGCC
Source organism: uncultured Saprospiraceae bacterium (assembly GCA_964428345.1). Taxonomy (GTDB): domain Bacteria; phylum Bacteroidota; class Bacteroidia; order Chitinophagales; family Saprospiraceae; genus JABDMH01. The sequence goes on from CAYRYD010000024.1 coordinate 63,807, forward strand.
AGCTGGCCATTGCGGATGGCAATATCGTATCCGTTTTGCCGGGTGTATTTGTTACCCATCCGGTGCAGGATTTCCATAAACCCCGTTTCCGGATGAGCCTGCAACCAAAAACTGAACGAAAAGGGATCAGAACGACGAAAGTTGATCAGGGAGGCGGGCAGGCTCATACCATCATAGGCTCCGGCTTTCAAGGCTTTTCCCCGGATGGAAGATACCAGTTCTGCAGACCCCCTAACCGGGTAATCCTGGCGAAGCTTATCATCCTTCACCCGCTTTTGAATCCCACCTGATGTCTTCTGCTCTGAAAATCCGGCGTCGAAATTCAGGTGGGCAGTTAAGTCCTGATGAAGTCCGGCCCTGATCGAAAGGAGATCCGGTTCCTTGCCGGGCAGGTCAGACATTAAAGATGGAAGTACCTCTGTCTTTATTTGAATAAGCCGGTCTTCCTGCTCCCGGATTTTTTGATCGAAGTAAGCCACTCTCTCAGCGATGGCATCGTCCGGGAGGTAGATTTCCGGACCGGTATTGCCATCCGGCGAACCCTGACCTTCTTCGTTGGTCTGATTGAAGAAATCAAAAAACTGAAAATATTCTTTCTGGGAGATGGGGTCGTATTTATGATCGTGGCAGCGGGCACACTCCATAGTTAGCCCCAGAAATGCAGTAGCAGTGGTATGACTGCGATCGGCCACATACTCCACCCGGTACTCTTCCGGGATGATACCGCCCTCAGCATTGATCCGGTGATTGCGTAAAAATGCAGTGGCCAGTTTCTGTTCGCGGGTAGGTTCCGGCAACAGGTCACCGGCGATTTGCCAGGTGATAAACTGGTCAAAAGGCATATTTTCATTGAATGCTTTGATCACCCAGTCCCGCCAGGGATACATGATCCTTGATCCGTCCTGCGAATATCCATGGGAGTCGGCATACCGCGCTACGTCCATCCAGTCCAGCGCCATCCGTTCTCCGTAGTGAGGCGACTGCAGCAGCCGGTCGACTACGTTATCCACCGCTGACCGATCGTTGTCCTGAAGAAAGTCATCGATTTCCCGGGGGCTGGGAGGCAGACCGGTGATATCCAGGTATAAACGGCGCAGTAAGGTTTCCTTGTCAGCGGGCGTATTGGGTTGTTTGTCAGCCTTCTCCAGAGCAGCCAGGACAAACCGGTCCAGATCGTTTTTAACCCAGGCAGGGTTTCGAACCTCCGGAAGAGGAGGCTTTACCGGTGGAATGAAAGACCAGTGTTTCCGGTATTGGGCTCCCTGATCGATCCACTTGCCGATCAGCGCAATTTCGTATTCGGAAAGGGTCAGTCTGGAATCCGGAGGTGGCATCTGCAATTCAGGATCCTGCGAAGTGATACGCTGATAGGCGATACTTTTATGGTGTTTGCCCGGTACAAAGGCATGCCCTCCATTTTCCAACACCTTTTGCAGGGCGCTTTCCTCGTGATCCAGGCGTAAATCGGCTTCCAGGGTATTCCGGTCCGGGCCATGGCATTTGAAGCAACGATCGGACAGGATCGGTTTGATATGGAAATTGAAATCCACCACTTCGGGCAGGCCGGGTAACTGCTGATCACCCCCGAAGCCGGACTGACATCCTGAATGCAGGATCAGGATGCCCAATGCCAGCAGCGCACAATTTCCAATGATGGATAAATGCTTCATATACCCGGTTAACGGAATTAACGGTTTTCTTAACTTACCTTATTGTGGAGGAGATCCTCAAATCACTATCAGAGCCTAAGCTAGTAAAACGCTGGTACTCAGGCAAGCATAGTGCAGGTTTCCTTTATATCACTTGTCATACTACGATTTTTCAAGGGACAGGTTATGGAAAATCAAGACATTGGACATCATTAGAATGGTATAGACTGGATCGAGGTGACAGGCTGACATTCAGGATGTGAATGCATTGAGTGCTGTTTTCAGCTGGTCGATACCCAAAAAATGACGATTTTGCAGAAAAACACATTCCAAATGATGCTTAGGACTTTCATAATATTGATGCTTTTGGTTTTATTTCGGCCAGCGGTAAAGGCGCAGGATTTTCAACCACCAGATATCAGCCCGATGGACATGGCCTATTTTCCCGACAATTTTCCCCATAGCCGGAAAGGAAATGAGGAAGCCCTGATCAGGGTTATCTACAGCCGGCCCAAAATGAGCGGCCGGGATATTTTCGGGGCACTGCTCCATTATGGAGAACTATGGCGTACCGGTGCCAACGAGAGTACGGAAATTAAATTTTACAAGGCGGTTTCGGTCAAAGGGCACCGGCTGGGATCCGGAACCTACTCGCTGTTTACCATTCCGGGGGAGAAGGAATGGGTCATCATATTCAACAGGGATGTGGATCACTGGGGGGCCTATCAATATAATCCCGACCATGACGCTCTGCGGATTTCCGTTCCTGCCCTGATGATGGACAAGTCCGTTGAACATTTTTCCATCCAATTTAAACCGGATGGAGCCCGTGGCGCCATCATGCAGATGGGGTGGGCCAAAACGCTGGTCGAGGTTCCCTTCGAGTTCTGAAATCAGGTCTGCCGGGATAACTGGTGCAGCTTCATAAAATGTCTCTGAAATTATTGGTAATTTTGGGCATTGCATGCCGGAGATAAGTCCGGGTGCCATTTATATTCATTGGTTATGGAAAGAGAAAAGAAAGAAAGCCGGCCCAATGCTGCCATGAAAAGAAGGACATTCCTGAAAAATTCGGGCATGCTGACCGCGGGGATATCGGTGGCTGCATTACCCATCGAAATGGCTGCCTACGCAGGTGGAGCGGAGACCATCCGGGTAGGATTGGTGGGCAGTGGCGGACGTGGAACCGGGGCGGCCGTACAAGCCATGAAAGCCAGCAGCATGGTGCAATTGGTGGCCATGGCTGATGTTTTTCAGGAGCAATTGGATAAAAGTTATCAGAATCTGTGTGCCATTCCTGAAATCAAGAGTCAGGTCAATGTGCCGAAAGAACGCCAATTCATGGGTTTTGACGGCTATCAGCAAGTGATCGAGTCCTGCGATGCGGTGATTTTAGCCACCCCTCCGGGCTTCCGGCCATTGCATTTTGAGGCGGCGGTCGAAGCCAACAAGCATGTCTTTATGGAGAAGCCACTTTCCTGCGATGGTCCGGGCACCCGCAAGATTTTGGCAACGGGCAAACTGGCGGCTCAAAAGAATCTGAAGGTCGTGGTCGGACTGCAAAACCGGTATGACCCGGCCTATATCCAGATGGTAGACCGTCTGAAGAAGGGAGCGATCGGAGATATCAAGTCAAGCATCTGCTATTACATGAAGGGCGAATACGCCATTGTACCCCGGTCGGCGGTCGATTCGGAGCTGGCCTTTCAGATCAGGAACTGGCATTTTTTCAACTGGCTGTGGGGAGGAGCACCGGCAGGTCTCCAGATCCATAATACCGATATTGTCCATTGGGTAAAAGGTTCGTATCCGGTATCGGCTCAGGGTATGGGAGGGCGTTCCGTTCTGAAGGGTCCGGATACCGGTGAAGTGTTTGATCATTTTTATATTGAATATCTCTATGAAGATGGCACCAGACTACACAGCCAGATCAGCATCATCGACAATACCTGGAGAAAAAACGGAGCCTTTTTCCAGGGCACCAAAGGGCAGGCCGATGTGCGGGGAGGCATCATCAGCGACAAAGGAAAGACGATCTGGAAATTTGATGACACTAATGCCCCCAATGCCTATCAGATCGAACAGGACCGGTTTTTTGAAGCGATCATCAATGATCAGCCGATCAACGACACCGAATTTGGTGCCAACAGTACGCTGACTGCGATCATGGGCCGGATGGCTTGTCATTCCGGTCAGTTGGTTACCTGGGACGATGCCCTGAATTCGAAAGTAGATCTGGCTCCGGATGTAATGGACTGGTCAACGACACCACCGATCCTGCCCGATGCCAAGGGAATATATCCGGTACCGGTACCTGGCAGGACCAAGGCTTTCTAAGACTTTGGCTTAGTCCGGGAAGATGGTAAGTGAAGGGTCCATTGAATAAACCTCAATTGATTTCCAATACCAAAAATTGATTTTTATCCATCTTGATTTGTCCGGATTTTCCGGCATATGTTAGCCGGTAATTATTCGAGGACTTTTCTTGTCCGTCTTCAAAAATAAAATCCAGTAATTCGGTCTGAATTTCCCCTGAAGCATTGGTTTTTCCTTCGAAAACCAGTTGGTCGTGCGTATCGTAAATGGAGATATTCAGATCACTGACCGGACTTCCCTGGGTACCGATCGTCTTGATCTTTAAAGTCCAGTACACTTCGTAGCGGTGATCCTGTCCGGTGATATCGATGCCAAAGTCAGCACCTTGAATTTCATTGGACGAAAACCGGACGTTCTTGGCAATACAGGATTTGCAAGGATCCCAACCCATGCGGAAAGGTTGGAAATGGTCGGATGCATCCGGTGACCGGATGATGGTATTGTGAGCGATCCGGGTATTGGCAGTGCCTCCGTACATGGTAGCGATCCAGGCAGCGGGTACATTGGTGTGGATCCGGTTGTTGTAGAAATGGCCGCCATACCCCTTCAGGCCAGGGCCGATATAAAATGCCGCGGCTTCTGCTTTCGACCGCGGATCGCGGTGGTCTACCAAAATCCGGTTTCCGAAAATAGCGTTTTCACCACCGCTGGCGCTGAAGAAAACCGCCCAGACCATCGGTCTATAGCTCGAGAATTCCGGATAGTCCGTGCCGGTCACCTGGATGGTGTTGTTGTACACCTTGTTTCCGGCAGCGATTCTCTCGGAACCCGGTTCCGCCTGATAGTCGGCGATCCGGATGGCGGCAACACTGTATTCTTCGTGCCCGTATTCGCAGGTGGGCGGCGAAGCGGTGACTGCAATGTGGTTGTTGAAAATCTCAATGCCGCGGTGAACGTATATTTCAATGCCTGAGCCGGTTTGGGGTTCGATGGTATTCCCAAAAATCAGAGAACTGTCTCCCATCGCCATGATGCTGTAATGGTTGGTCACCATCTGATGATTGACCAGGTAATTGTCGTGGATGGTGGAAAATTTTCCCTTGAATACCAGACAACCCTGTCCACCCAGAAATTCCGAGAAGGCCACTTCCGAAGGTTCCGGTCCGCGTAAATCGACCGCATAGTGCTGACTGCCATGCCGGTTGATCAAAAAGGGATTGTCGACTTCAAAGGTGCAATGCTTGATGGACGCCTGCGGTACATCAACGGCAGTGGCATTGATGCCCGAATTGATGATGTGCACATTATCCAGGACAATTTTGACCTCCGGGGCTGTGGATTGAATGCCCCAGGACATGACACCGGGAGTACCATTCAGGATCACCCCATTTTTAATGGTGACCGTCCCTCTTCCTTTCACCAGAGGTATGTCCGGTTTTGGCGTACCGGTTTTCGCCTCCAGGGTATAGTCGAAAAAGGCGGAGTGCACGATTTCATACAGGTGATCATAATGCCCGAAGGGATTCGTTGCTCCGGCAATGCCGATCCCCACATCAAAAGCCGGCCGGATGTCGATCTCGTCGATCAGGCATGGGGTATCGGCTTTTACCCGGATCCGGTATTGACCGGCAGGGAGGTTATTGAGGTGGGCGACAATAAAGCCACCTCCCAGGCGGGGCGATTTTTCCTGGACCGGGCAACTGACCTTTTCACCATCACCATACATGGTCTTGCAGGTCACCGGATTTCCGGAAGCATCCTCCACGAAAAGGCTGATCTTCATTTCCCGGGATAAATCACCCATCATATCGCGGTAGTGGTGACCGGTAATGCCACAGATGGCATAGTACGAACGGTTGGCCACCGGCAAATTCACGAATGCTGAAACCACTTCATCGCCCCCTTCGAGACTGAGCAGTTTCTCTCCCAGGAAAATATGGACATCCCTGGTATTGACCACCCGGGCTCCCGGAGCTGCCGATACATCCCAATGGTTCAGTCCATCTTCAAAACCGGCATTGGGGATGTGATCGTAATTGCCCCGGGCGAAAGTCACTGTATAACCATTCAAATCCAGGGTCACATCCTTACCCAGGAAAATGGCGCTTTTTTCACTGACAATATCGCGGGTCACTACATAAGTAGCCCCAGGAATGCCATACGATCCGGGACCATCCACGGCAATTTCGAAATCCTTTACTTTCCGGTGGGTATTGGCGGTATATTGGGCCAGAGCCGGAACCGACAGGATCAGGAACATCCAGGCCACATACCATGGCAATATTTCAGAAAGGCTTTTGAGATGCCGGAATCCGTTCATGATTGGGTTAAAAGATAAATTGCCAATGAATAATGGAAAGATAGTACTCTCTTGGTCAGAAACCGATTTCTTTTTCCTGGCAGGTTTCTATGGTGACAGATATTAGAAGAAATATTTTATTACTTTTTCGCCTTCAGCGGGACAATCTTTTGGCGGCAAAAGTTTGACAAAACCGCCGACCCTGTGAAACATTCCCGCAGGGGTTTCACGAGGGCTGACTGTATCCTCGCCTACCCACCTGGTGGCCTTCCGCTGTATTCTGTAAGGCGGTGTTTCTCTAAAGAGCAATTCTTGTCCCTCCTCGTGCGATCTTCATGCCCCTCCATGTTATCTATCCAAGTCCGCTGTACAGAATACCACGCTTCAGGCCACCGGTGGGTCCCAGGCTCCGGATACTAAGCCGGAATGGAGCCCTTTTGCAAAGGGCTTTGGTTTGCCGTTGCTGGCTTCTGTCCTATGTCTCTTAAGCAACCGTTCTTGCTTCTCCATCAGTTTTTGTAATGTATAGAGGTATTTTACTATTTACTTTTTGGTGGCAAGTATTCTCTGATTTGGTCGTTCGGTTTGGCTCGGACACTACCGGCCGCTTCCGCTCCAATGCACCGTGTGACGCTCACAAACGTTGGTTGTCGTTCGTCTTTCTTTTCTGTCAGGCGATTTTAACGAAATTGTCTTCAAGTTTTACGTTGAAATTGATTTCTGCCTTCAATGCTTTGAACACCTTTATTATCGTGTCAATTGTCGCACTGTTAGCACTACTTTCAAGTTTAGAAATTTGAGCTTTCTGCACTCCGACAAGTCGTCCGAGTTCTTCCTGAGTCAAGTTTCTTTCTAGTCTTGCTGCTTTAATCATCTTGCCCAGAACGTCCATACGAAGTTCGTATTCGTATTCGTCACGTTCTTGAGTCCCGACTTTGCCGATATACTTGTCTTTCATTTCGGCAAGTGAATAGGTCTTTAATTCTTTAGTTGCCATATGAATTATTTTTTTTGCTTGTTTTCATAATATTTGTCTCTCAGTCTTACAGCCCGCTCAATTTCATTCGCCGGAACTTTGTCCACTTTCTTTATGAAACCGTGAGTTGCAAGAACCAAAGTCTCTTTACTTTCTGTTTTGTCCCAAAATGCAAGAAGTCTGATTTCAACTCCCGCATATTTTGTCCGAAACTCCCAAATGTCGTTTTGAAGTTTCTTAAAAAGCTTTGGGTCATTGGTTTGTTCAGCCAGGTCAATATTGTAAAAGATTTTCCTGATTGTCTTTCGGTCAAGTCCTGAAATGAACTCGTCGGCTTCCTCTAAAAACCTTGTTTCAAAATATCTCATTCAAGATTGTCCTGATAAACGTCACAAAGATAATAAAAGTTTCCAAATATAGAAACATTTTTTCGGATATTGTGCGGTGGTTTTTTAAGCTGACGCAAAACTTAATTGTCAAACAGAATGCGACGCTTCAGGCCACCGGTGGGTCCCAGACTCCGGATACTAGGCCGGCCCTTTTGCAAAGGCCTTTGGTTTTGCCGGTGCTCCTGGCTTCTGTCCGGCATCTCTTAAGCAACCGTTCTTTGCTTCTCCATCAGTTTTTGTCATGTACTCAGGTATCCTCGCCTACCCATTGGTGTACCAAATAGCATGTTCATACACTACCAAGTCTTGACCATTACTAGAAAACTGTGGCAACTCCAATAGGAAAGTTACTTTCATGCATCTCTTCGTTTGTTTTGTGCACTATAGAACAGGCAGATGTACTAATTTTAGCAGGATTAATTTTTATTTCTATAAAAAATGATTTTAAGGATTTATTGGGTTTTTACAGTATGCATCGCCATTTTTCAGTCGCTGCCCGGACAGGAATTGACCTCTTCACTGAATGTGGCGGATGATCAATGCAACAGCATCCGGAATTACCTGAATGAAAAAGCCCGGGAGCTGACCCATCGGTCACTGCAGGATATCGACAGTCCGGAAGCCTGGAACGGTCAACGAGCCCGGCGGCATCAGGAACTGCTGGAAATGCTGGGCTTGCAGGACAAACCGGTGACAGGCGACCGGGAACCGGTCAAGGTGACCCGCACCGGCGTCATTCAGGACGAAGGCTTCCGGATCGAAAAACTGTATTATGAATCGATGCCCGGTTTGTATGTACCGGCTAACCTCTACATACCGGATGGTATCACAAGCCCGGTACCGGCGATACTGTATGTTTGCGGGCATTCGCACACTCAAAAACATCATTATCAGGCTCATGCCCGGTCTTTCGCTCAACATGGATTTGTATGTCTGATTTTCGAAACGATCCAGATGGGGGAGGTGAGGGGCGAGCATCTCGGTGCGGAATCCCTGGGCTGGTTTCACTGGTACAGTCGCGGCTATAACCCCGGAGGAGTGGAAGTCTGGAATGGTATCCGGGGCATCGACCTGTTGAGTCAGCTGCCGGAAGTGGATGCGACCCGGATTGGGGTGACCGGGATTTCGGGAGGTGGGTCACAAAGCTGGTACCTGCCGGCAGTCGATGCCAGGATCCGGGCATCGGCGGCAGTGGCAGGAGCAGCGTCGCTGGAAGGCCAGGTGTGCCAGCGGACCCTGGACGATCATTGCGATTGCATGATGCCCCTCAATACCTATGGGATTGATTTTCCGGATATCGGGGCTTTGATCGCACCGAGGCCGTTTTTGATCGCCCAGACTACGGGCGACGGATACTACTCCATAGAGGCGGTACGTGCCCTGTATCAAAAGTTGCAGCCGTTTTACAGACTCCTGGGCAAACCGGACAACGTCCGTATGGTCGAGGCCGCCGGAGGTCACAGCTACGGGGCCAATCAGGAATTTCGTCAGGAGGTTCTCGCTTTTTTTCAGCGGGAATTGATGGGTCAGGAAGTCGAAACCGGCGCAATGACCCCGGTCGACATAGTGCAAAAATGGACGGACGACGAGCTGAAAGCCTATGCCGATGGTATTCCCGAAGATGACCTGACGACCACCATTCAGGATGTCTTCGTACCGTTGGCGGAGATCCCGGAGATCGAAACTTCTGAGCAGTTGAATACTTACCGGGATGAGGTGCTCACCTTTCTGAGGGAGAAGACTTTCAGGGCCTTTCCGGAAGTGCCCACTCCACCGGATCTTCAACTGGAATTTCAGGATACCGATTTTGCCCCTTACGGAAGGCAGGTCTACAGCTTCGTACCGGAGGAAGGCTGGCGGCTCAAGTTTACCCTGCGGAGAAGAATGCCCGCTGATCAGCAGGCGCCTTTATTGCTGGCGCTGGTCAGTCCGGGAGGCGATCGCTGGACACCCTACCGGCTGACCTCCGGAGTGACCGGACCCATGAACATCGCCTTTTTTGAGGCCAGAGGCATCGGAGAGACCGGCTGGTCGCCCGCCCTTCAATGGCATATCCGGAGAGCGGCAGCCTGGACCGGAAGGACCATTGCGTCGATGCGGGTCTATGATGTGCTGCGCTGCCTGGAAGTGATGCGGTCGATCCCGGGCATCGATGCCAGTCAGATCTACCTGGCGGCCGAAGGGGAGATGGCGGCGGTAGCCTCCTATGCCGCCCTGCTGGATGGGAAAGTACACACCCTGATTCTGAAAGATCCACCGGCCACCCAGCATGCTGCGAGTCAACCCGATGGAAAAGGGGAGGCCATCGAGATGCTCAACTGTCTGCGGGTCACCGATCTGCCCCAGGTGACCGGACTGATGTTTCCCCGGAAAATCGTGGTGGTAGGTCCGCTGCCCGAAACCTATCGATGGGTGGAAGACCTCTATAACCGGCTGTCCAGGCCGGGTGATTATCAGCAGGTAGAGAAGCTTTCTGACTGGCAGATGGAAAAGCCGTAGTGCTGAAGGCTCTCCACGAATTTAACCACCGGTAACGCATCGGCCAGGTCGTGATCAACCCAATGCGAGGACATGCCGGATTTATCTGCTGTACGATTTATGTAGATCTGGTCGGGTTTGTTGAACGGCCAGTCGTAACCGTCGTACCGACATTAAGAGGAATGAACGTGGTCACTGCCTGTTAGCATCAGTAATATCATTGACCCAAATCCCCTTGTCAATCCGCAGATTTCTTGTATTTTTAGTAAATAGAGAATTGTACTCAGATCGAATTTCTTGTAGATATTCGAATTCACTAGCTAGATCTTCAAACCTATTTTTAATTATGTCAATGTCTCCCTTTTCAATCCCAATCCAATGTCTATCTTTTAGTTCCGCCGTCACTAATGTAGAGCCAGAACCGCTAAATATATCCAATATGGTATCACCTCGAATAGAAGACATTTGAATAATTCTATCAATAAGCTTAATAGGTAATTGATTGGCCTCCCTGTTCTTGTATTTCTTATGCCTTACTGGATAAATATCATTCCAAACATCAGGTAATGTCAATCCTTTCGGATTCAGTTTGGACTTATATCCACCGTAGTCCTTCATTTCGTTATGACAACTACTACAGACCTCTAACGGTAGTCGATCAGGTATGAATGTCCTTGGTCTCTCACCCCTTATATAGTAAAGTAATGAATAATGAGATGGATATAGTCTCCCTTTTATCGGCATTGAAACCTTGAATTCAACACTTATCCAATTTCGAAAGTTCAGTCTTGTATTCAAAAACGCAGAAAAGTATGTATTCCATTTGGGTATATTCCAAAGGAAGAATGCTCCACCATCTTTCAATTTATCAACACTCTTTTCAATCCAGCAATATGACCAATCTAAATATCCAGACTGGCTCATCTTGTCATCAATATCCTCATCATATACTTTATTTAAGTTAAAAGGTGGATCTGCAAATACTAGATCGACAGAATCATCCTCAATCCTATCTAATGCGTTCAATACATCTTCGTTGTATAAAACACCATTCTTAATTTCGTATTTTAAATTCATATTCATAGGAATGAATCCTTAAATTCTGGATAATATTTATATACATTCAAGTAGTTCTGAAGTTCAGAATCCTTCAATTCGAAATTTATATTCAATTGTCTTCCATTCTCCATATCCGCTATTAATTTCTTACTCCTGGAGTCAAGATACAGTTTTTCTTTCGATGTCAGAGGAGGCACCGTAATATTAAATGGTCTTTCTTGAGTTATTACATATGGATCATTAGCAAAATCACTATTAGCCAATAAGGCTATTCTTTCCTTGGTGTCGATTATCCATCCCAAAGTGATCATTGTTGCCCCATCTTTATATCTATAATTAACAAATTGAAAGAAATCGTCATCTGGTCGGCTTACCATAGTATCTTTCACTTTTTCAATAAGAATTGAAATAATAACATCTGGAAAATTCTTACTAGAATATTTTTCTTTCTCAAGTACAGTCAAATAATTTCCGAATTCACGTTTTAAATCATCTTTTATTTTTTCTAATAAATCCTCATTTGGGTCAGTTGCTTGAGTCATTGCATATGACGGCCTTTCGGCATTGACAGTCACAAGAACAATGCTCTCATTGGGGACTACTCCGATAGTATTCCCAACGTCATCTAGGAGATCATTTGATAATATTGAATCAAAATCCATCCATATTATATATTTGTTTCGATTGTTTATTTTAGGGATGTAATTCGAATATTCGTCAATTATTAATTCCAGAAAATCATAGGGTTTATTAAATTTCATTCGCTTCGGTATGGGTTCTCTTTCAATGCAAACCATCTTCTTTATATCTAAGTACTTATGAAATAGAATGTGATCTACATAATGAATTGAACCCAAGCCTACATATTTGTAGTTCTTGATTGAATATTGTAAGTTAGAAAGGAGAAAAAATAAGTGAATGAATATTTTCCTTTCTATCTGTTTAGATGGTCTATTGGAATAATCAATCTTCTCGAAACTGGCCATTAGTAATCAATTTCCATTGAATAGTAGTAATCGAAAGTCATCGAACCAACTTCCTTGAAGCTCAATTTCTTATTCCCCAAATGTTTTGCGATGGCCAGTACTTTATCCTTAGGCTTAGAATATGATATGGTGACCATGTCAGGAAGCTCAATAACGTCGAGATTTACTGTGAAGTCTGAATTTTCACTAGATATGTTTTCAATTGACTTAGATTTGGCCTTTTGATAAACCGTTTTTTCGATAACATCCTTTGCACTTGCTTCTGATGGATAAATCTTGTTTAGAAAATTCGTGACCAACTTTCCGTTGACTGCCATATGGTTGAGTGCGAATTGGTAAACTTCGGATTCCGTTTCAATATTGTCTTTTGAAGTCTTCCAAGGCAATTTGTAGACATTCTTACTCTGGAAATAAGTATATCCAATAAAATGATTGTATTTACTATGAAATTTGGGTAATTTTCTTCCCCATCCAGTTGTTTGAGTTTGGTCCGACTCTAAAACCATTCTCCCATTGCAGAAGACGTACCAGCCTCCCTTTGTGTATTTATCGGTGAACTCTGATAAACCTACCATAATTAGAATATCTACATCTTTATAATTAAATTTTTTTACTGCAGGCCTCAAATCATCAGAATGGGAAATAGTTGGTAAGTGTGAGGGAACTTTTATTCCATTGACATTAATCTGCAATCCTTTGGAAATGAACAATGAGTATGTTGATTTAATTTTTTCAATCAATTCATATTCAAATGATTTCAGTCCCAGTTTTCTTTTAATATCTTCATTTACTTTGGTAATAGATATTTTTGTTCCTGTATTTTTAAAAATACCTTTCTTAGTGGATGTAAATTCGAATTTCCAATTGTTTAGATCATTTTGCCATTTTATTACATCGATATCCACGGTAAAATTCTCATCAGTTGTTGTGGACTCAATATTGATAATCTTTCCAATTTTGAAAATAGCTCTCTTCATTCCGATTCCATAGACACTCAATCCGTTAGATTCCTGTTGTAAGTCAGATTTATCGGAACCAAACTTAAATACATCACTACTAGCACTTTCGATTGATATACCGGCGCAGTTGTCACTTATAATGAAGTTATTTGATGTAAAGTCCACGTTGATAACTGCTTTACTCAGATATTTTGTTTCATTGTTTGAGTCCTTACCAAGCAAAGTGTTCATTATGTTAAGTTTGAAATTCTGTACTAGACTATCGATGGAATTATCAATTAAATCTAGAATGCAATCCTTCAACGAAATGTCCCTGGTAAGAATATCGATGAAGAATGTTTTACTGGGATCTGCTTTGATTGTCTTTTTATCTGTCATTATTTTGATTTTTTTTTATTGATGATAACGGCCATCAGTATGCGACCTGCCGGCCTTATCTGCGGTTCTTTCGATTCGATTTTGCTTTTCTAATGTAACAATATTTCAATAGAGTTCACAGAGTCTTTGCATGTCGATATTACGGCCTGTTGGACGGAGTTGTGTGGGTGGATTTTCGGGCTTTTGTATTCGTGGTGGCTTGGACCCAACTTCTTGGAGTGGTATGCGTGGATCAACAATGACAAGCAGCAGGTTGAGTTCACTTCCTCGGTCCACCCATTTGCCGTGTATGCCATTCCACCAGGTATCACTGAGGCCTTTCAGAAAGTCAATGTCACCGGCATGATACTTCATCGAATAAAAAACTGACGGTTTATTAAGTCAATGTGCACACGTTCATCCTTCTCCTCCTGTATGTCAGCAGCCTCTGGTTTGCCTGCGATCAAGGCACTTACTGAAGATTCTTCCTCAGTGGAAGCTATACCGATATGATCATTTTTTGCAGTAGTATCTGCGATGGTTCCGGAACTGATTTTTTCCGGTAAAGCAAAGGAGAGATGGTGTGCTGTATCACACATTTGCAGAAAGGTATCGAAAGACGCTTTGCTGGATGGCAGGTACCGGCATCTCAGGGTGGCGGAATCTTGACGGTCCGGACGACTTTTGACCCGCTGTATGATTCCGGTATCATGCGGAAAGAAGATCGAAGGATAATCCTGTTTGCGGTGCCGCATTTCTTTGATTTCGATGGTCTGTCCAGGGGCTGTTACCAACATCAGGCTTGATTTTAAGGGTACCAATCTTACGAATATATTAACTTTTGTCAGGAATGAGTTATATCCGGGCAAAAAATATGACCATTTGTTTGCATATGTCCGAACAACAGGGATGAGATTCATAGTCTGTCAGCGGTTCTTGACGGAGAGTTAGGGGGGACCAGTTCCTGCCGGGCATGCTTCTTAATGATTTGGGATATCCGAGGGAGCCTTTCGATGACAACCAGGATTTGACCGGATGGAAACCATGGAGGGGAGAGGACAGTAGAGCGGAAAAAGAAAAACCTGATTCGTCCCGGAGTTGAAAGAGTCTTGCCTCTGCACGAACAGAGGGTGCGTTTCCGTAAAAGCATGTGGAATGAATGGCCGGGGGACATTCAAGGGAAGGAAACTTCGACGAGGGTGGGTGGCTGGGCCATCGCTCAAAGTCCAATTCCCGGACTGCCATCACGATCCAGATCCGTACATACTGGTGGTCCGCCTTCATTTCATTTCGGATGGATAAATGTGAAAGGAGTACCACGGTCAGGTCACTGGTCGGGGTCGTCTACTCAATTAATGGCAGTATTTATTTAAGTATTTCTAAACCAACTATTAATCCAATCCAGTTTTTATCTTGATATAACCAATAAATTACTCCCTCTCCCAAACCTTTATCAAATCCATATGCGACTCCAATTGTTAGTTTATTAAACTGAGTTAATGCACTAACTCCATAATTTAATCCAATAATTGTCCTATCCGATTCTATATTATTATTTGTATTTGATGGAGTTTGCTTTATTGTTGTAAATCCAGCAAAAGGAAGAAGAGCAAATGAAAAATCATCATCAACGTACGCGACCATTTTTTTTTGGTTTTTGTGATAGATCGGTTTTAATGATGACCATTTCCATTTAATTCCATATCCAATACCAACATTAACTCCAGTAGTAACTTCGTACGGAATGTGATTCATCGCCCCTCGGAATTTAAAAGGTACGGTTAGAGCTTGAGTAATTGATTCCGATGATTTGTAATTGAATTTTTCTCCGATTAAATATTCATTCCCGTTATAAGGATGAAGGTCATACAGCAAAGAATTATCAACTATATTATTCTCAAGGGTACCTTTATACATAAGATCGTAAGTCAGACTATAGTCAAATTCGTCTTCAATATCAAGATCTAAATTCGAATTAACAGTTTCTTTTAATTGAATTTTAGATGAGTCAAAAACCTTGATTATAATCTTATTATCTTCTAAGGTTATCGATGCATCAACTTGCTCTGTTGTTTGATGAACCATAAGATCATATGTTCTATTCCCTGCTGTTGTTACAGCTTTAGCTTTTACTAAATTGGTCTCTTTAGGTATTTTGACTATTGTTAAAGACTTATTTGAGCTACACGAGCAGATACTCAATGAAATTAGTATGTAGAATATTTTTTTCATGCCATTGGATCTATTTCATCTGAAATTTCAGTTGGAGTATGCAGTACTTTCTCAGTGGGGTCATATAAAACAGGATTATTTTCTAAAATGTGAGATAACGCCATAAATCTTGTTAGTGATAACGGCGGGAAGTCGTAGTAGCGATCTGGTGCACCAAAGAATATTCTAATAGTTCCAAATGGTTTTGATCTTTCAACAGCTAATGATTTTTTAAAATGCGTAACTTGTAACATATTTCTAATTATTATAGATAATTATTAAATGAATTAAGTTTATTGAACGAATTTAGTGCCAGGTCCTTGGATAATTAGAAAGTATGTATCTTCATAAACTTTCCAGGGTCCATACTGAACTCCACCACATTTATACAAAATACCCGGTGTAAGCCTTGATTCGTTGGGTCCTTCACATTCCCCTTCCAATACTATAGTCATAGTTTCACCCGAATGACCATGCCGAGGCACATCTGTTCCCTTGGGGTAGAATACTACAATTGCTTCACAAGCATTGAAATTGATAGGAGCTTTTTTTACACCTGGGATATCTCCTTTTTCCCAGTTAAGTGACATAAAGTCAATGATTTGTGGATCTTTCATATTATTTAATTTATTTATTTACTTATTGCCATTAACTCCGTTATATGTGCCTATAATTTATATCATCATTGTGGGTTTTTATTGAAACGATCACCCAACTTCAGTTGATGCAGCGGACTTTCGATCACCCCCAGAGACCTGGTGGTCACGTGTGTGTATCCCAGGATAGTCTTGATGTCCTTGTGCCCAACAATTTTTGGATATACCGTACATCCTTGCCGGTGTCCAGGAGATACCACCGGCTGGTAATATGCCGGATATTTGTGCAATAAAAACCCTTTCTTTTCAGCCATCGAAGGGGGCTTGTTTTTCCCTGGGTTTCCACTAATGGGAAACCGGTCAAGAAGAATGTTGACCCGCTGAATCATTCCAACATCATACGGAAAAAAGACTCCAGGGAATCCTGAACGCGGTGCTGGATTTTTTTTGATTTCGATGGTCTGACCAGGGGAGGTTGCAAACATCAGCAATGGTTTTGAGGGTGCCAACCTTACGAATATAATAACTTTTGTCAATAATGTGTTATATCAGACTAAAAATTTTACTATTTGTTTTCATATTGTTTGGACATGGATTGTTCTGAGAGTCTGACAGTGGTTTTTGCCGGAAAGTTATCGCGACCCGGTCTATTGGCCGGTCCTGTTTCTTCGTGATTTCGGATGTCCCGGTTGTATATTCCGATCGGTTTGACCCCCCCTGTTCCGATTTCGTTTGACCCCGCTATTTCAGAGGTTTGGCTAGCTTTTTCCGAAGAGTAAATATCTTTAACAGACTCCGCGTCCTGGATGAGTGGGTTAGAACCCGACTTAGGTATTGTATTGGTCCCGCAGATTGTAGATGCGGGAGAAGAAGCAGGGCGAAAAGGAAATAGCTCCTTCTTCCCTGAGTTGATAAGGGTCTTGCCTATGCATGGACTGACGTAGCGATTTTCACACAACATGCGGAATATATATCCAGGGGCATTCACGGGAAGGAATCTCGCAAAGGATGGAGTGGCCGAATGGTAGCCAGGTCATCGGTCAAAGTCCAATTCCCGGTACTGCTAACACGATCAAGATCCGTACTTACTGGTGGTCTGCCTGGATTTCATTTCGGATGGAAACATGTGAAACTTGCCGGGCAGGTCACTGGTCGGGGCCGGCTACCCGATTAGTGGCTGGCTACTTTTCAATGATTCTGTCTTTTATCCAATCCAGAATGCTTTCAAAGTCAAGTTCACCAGAAGCTATCGCTATCACGAATTGGTATTTGTCGGTCATGGAAGCTTTGATATCCAGATTATTCTGGAGCAACGTCAATCTCATTAGAACATATCCAGTTCGTTTGTTACCGTCATAAAATGGATGATTCTTTACAATACTTTCTATAATAGCCGAAGCTTTTCCTCAGGACTGGGGTAGAATTCTTTACGCTCAAGTCCAGCATATGGCCGTTCCAATGCCGATTCCAGCATGGCCAGATCTCTAATTCCCTGGATTCCGCCATACCTTTTGATAAGGATTTGATGGATTTTGATGGCCTCTTGCCTGAATATCATTTTGCAAGTTCTTGAAGGAGTTCATGGTCCTCCTTAAGAATTTTTCGCAGATGCATTGTGGTAAGGTTGCCATCCTGAGAGGCCTTCTCAATATCCCGAAGAAAGGTCAATACTTCAGTCAGTACCGATTCCGGCAGCGATTCAATAATCTTTGAGATTTCCTGTTTGACTTCCATGGTTAGACATTTGTAGACAAGATAACGAATTTGAATCGGTTAGGGTTTCTTCAAAACTGCCACCAATGTCTGAAAAATAACTATCCATTTTGATTTTGGTGTTCGTCCGGATTGCAGTTCTATCAGGCATGATTGGATTTATTCGGTATCTCTATCCTCGAAGGGTTATCTGCCGGATTGGCAGCTAACGGATCTGATCACCGCTCATTCCAACTCCAAGGTCATTTCTGCAACTAGGGGGTCAATATGGTCCGGAATATCCAGGGCAATATTTTTTATTGTTCTTGTACTTTTGACTTGATCCCCCCGATGCTACGATCGGGGCAAGCCCGATGCTACGATCGGGGCAAGCCCGATGCTTCGATCGGGACAGGCAAAAGTATCAAAAGATCCCGTCACATTTAGCCGGACAGCCAAGGCTTTAAGGCTAAGCCTGAAACCGGCGGAGAAAACCTAAATTCTATTGCGCCATGGTAAGACCGTGGACTTGTGAGTTATAAAAGTATAAGTAGCAAGAATAGTCCCCACGGGTGAGAAACCCGTACGGAAAGGTCTAGTCAGCCACCGAAAGTGAGTTTTGCGTAGTCAATAGAGATGTTGGCACGAAGCGTAGACAGCGATTGATGAAGGTCCGTCGAGGTAGCCTCGAAAAAGGTTATTGAAAGCTGATGCCTTAATTGTTAGAATGGTTGGGGCAATATTGAGACGTCGTTAGAAGACGAGACGTTGAGAATCGGCCGGGGTTTAGAAACGGATCAAAGTCAAAAAGGGAACCACGGGAACATGGGAGAGCCTCCCGCCTCCAGACGAAAGAGGGTTAATCGGTCAAACCCTACCCAAAGAAGACCGGGTGAAATAGGTACTACTACCTCCTATGGAACGAGAAGAATAAGGTAGTAACGGACTGGTACCAGAGACGAGGGGAACCGAAGTTGATGGGATGGGCGAAGGCAGTCTTAGTATCTCCATAGTACCGGAAGAAAGGTGGGAAATCTGCACCAGGAAAGCCACTGAGTAGGGAAGGGGGATACCTGATTACAGAGCTGTATTTTAGAAACATTAAATGGACCAGAGCCATGGGAATAATGTCAACAGAAGAGATGCAGATAGCGGAAAGATCCAGGAAGAACCCAGGGGTAGCACTGACGAACCTACACAGTTACATCACACCAACATACCTGCACGGCTGCTATACAGAGCTAAATAAAAATAGCTCCAGAGGAGTAGACGGCAAGAGTTGGCATGAATACAAAGTGAATGTAAAGGAAGACATAGAGAAGTTGCACAGTAAGTTTAAGAGTGGAAGTTATCGGGCTGCGAATATACGAAGAGCGTATATATCGAAAGGTGATGGCACGAAACGCCCCTTAGGCATACCGACGGTAGAAGACAAGATATTGCAACGAGCAATATCGAAAATACTGACACCGATTTATGAGCAAGAATTCTATGATTTTTCATACGGGTTTCGTACGGGCAAATCAGCCCATGCAGCCATACAGCATTTGTTCAAAGAAGTAAGTTTTCGAGGGAAGCGTTACATAATAGACGCTGACATGAAGAATTATTTTGGGAGCATAGATCACGGCTGCATGCGGGAACTATTGGATCTACGGATAAAGGATGGCGTGATACGCAAGCAAATAGATAAATGGCTAAAAGCGGGCATACTTGAAAACGGGATGGTAATCTATCCGGAATCGGGTACACCACAAGGTGGAGGTATATCCCCATTATTGAGCAATATCTACTTGCATTATGTTTTGGATAAATGGTTTACTGAGCAGATACGACCGCTACTAAAAGGTAGCAGTAGTCTGATTCGTTTTGCAGACGATTTTTTATTGTGTTTCACAAATAAAGAGGATGCGGAGCGAGTGTTGGGGGTACTGCCCAAGCGCTTATCGAAGTATGGGTTAACCCTGCACCCGGATAAAACCAGGTTGATTGATTTAAATAGTCAAGATACCGAAAAACGGGGCTTTGACTTTTTAGGATTTACACATTATATGAGTAAAAGTCGAGAAGGGAAGTCGATATTAATGCGCAAGACGAGTAGCAAGAAGCTCTGGCTATCATTAAATAAGATGCATAATTGGATTAAAGCGAATAGACGCATTCCCATCAAAGAACTTATTTATGAATTGAACCGAAAACTGAGGGGATACTATGAGTACTATGGAATAACCTTTAACAGCCGAAGCCTCAAAAAATATTATTTACAAGTAGTGCGCATGCTCTATAAGTGGATAAATCGTCGAGGTGGCAAATGGTTGATATGGGAGAAATATTCTAAACTTGTTAAATACTGGATCCCCTTATTGCGACCAAAAATTTATCACAGTTATCAATTAGCGAAACTGTAATTAGAGGAACCGTATGCGGGAAAACTGCTCGTACGGATCTGTGAGGGAGCGGGGAGGTAACGAACCGCTCTACTCGGAAAAACTCGCCCTGGTGGTTTACTCTTCGGGCTTGAGGCAGGTTAGTTATCCGGTACTTTACTTTTATTTATTGGTTCGTCTCATTGATACGGTCCAAGGGGTCATGACCCCTTGGATGCCTACCGATTGGAGACCCCTTTTTATCAAAGGTCTTTGGTATGGCGTTGCATTTAGTTGTCCTTGCCAGGGGCTCATTGGGGTAAGTTCTGGGTGATTTCCAGTTTAAGGTTGGGTCTTGCCTATGCATGGACTGAGGTAACGATATCTGCATAGCATGCGTACTGAATGTCCCTGGACATTCAGGGGAAGGAACCTCGAAGAGAGTGGGGTGGGCGAATGGGCGGCCAGGCCATCGGTCAAAGGCCAGTCACCGGTACTGCCAACACGATCCCGGGGCTTAAGCCGGAATATTCCATCTCTATCTTCCTGACTATTCGGTATGAGATGTTTCTGATCAAATAACAGTTTCACGATGCCACCCGGTATTTAGAAGGGCCCCTGATTTTGATTTTTGTTTTAAAAAACTTAACTTATGAAGTACTGACTACCCTATGAATGATTTCGAGAGTCGAAATTGTATTGTGGTCAACATTAAGAAGTAAATCTACAGATTTCTCGATGTGCAGCTCATAAGTACTAACACAACTCATACCGTATGTTAAAAATTAAATTTTTCATTCCGCTGCTTCTGTCCGGTCATTTGGCATTCACTCAATTAGTAATCAACGAAGTATTTTATGATCGTGCAGAAGCCGATTCCGGGTTCGAATGGGTCGAGTTATACAATTCATCAGAAAGTCCATTTGATATGTCTGTTTCAGCCCCCTAGAGAATAAGACAAAGATTACGAAAAAATTTTTGTACTTAT
>CAYRYD010000025.1:0-82303 GCA_964428345.1 uncultured Saprospiraceae bacterium
TCACTGGCACAGTTTGGACTGAAATGAGTGGCACAGTTTGGTCCGTTTTATACAGTTATAAACATGTCCCAACATTAGTGTTTATTAATTATAAAATAGTAACAACCTGGATTTAATTATTCATCTAGCATGATGAATTTCAGAAGTTTTGGAAATCGTCCTGTATTGAATTTTTACAGTTTGGAAATCACTTTTCTTTTCCACTCGCTTGAATTGGAGATGACAGACCACTTTCCGGTTGGATTTCGGTAGAAAACCCGGGCGTTTTTACCTTTCCGAAATTTGAATAGTTCGGCTCTGACTTTAGTGAGCATTTGGGTGGTTTCTCCATCGCTTTCTCCACCTCCTTTTGCAGGTGGCACTTTGCCGTCAGATGCATCACCGATGATGTCCTTGCACCCTTCTTCATCTTCGGTGCAATCGGTCATCTCACAGGGACCCGGTTCTCTGCAAACGGCCACTTCCGATCCATCGTCGGTGGGAATGTAAACCACAATGACATCACCGGGCAGGTGCCAGATGGTTGATCCGCTCCCTGGATCATAGCTTTGTGCTATCGTCAAATGAAAGGACAGGAGGAAACCAATTCCCATGACAATTTTTCGTACTCGCATCGATTTCTGATTTATATATGATTGAATATTTGCCTGGTGAAGATAACCTGTCATTCAGGTGTTTTCCTCACCCCAAAGGGTGATTCCATAGGAGCAAATCAGACACCCGATCCAATCTGCAAAATGAGTGTGATCCTTATCGGCAAGTTCAGATAATTATTATATTTAGGTAGAACCACTAATGTATGTTGGCTTTGAAAATTTGGCTCCAGAAACCGTAAATAGAGCTTTTTTTTCATTGACGGTCACAGCATAACAAGCAGTACATTTAGATTGATGAATAGATGACCATTGAAATTTAAAGCGTACATACAGAATAAATTAGCCGGAATCGTTGACCTGATTTGGGAACAGGAAATGCCGGTTCCCGGAAGATATACGGTGTTACCATCTGGCAAGGTGGAACTCCTGTTTCCTGTTTGTCCCATTGAAAGCCTGGATGCGGTCAGGATTGCACCCCGGGATAATCCTGTGAACAATCATTCCTGCTTTCTTTCGGGACTGCATACAAGACCCCTGAAAATGACTTTTGAAAGATTTCATGCATTTGGCGTACAGATGAGACCCGTTGCGGTGAAAGCACTTTTCGGAATTCCACTTTTCAAGATCAGGGATTATTTTGTCGAGGGCGATGCTATTCTTGACACCATCAGGATGTTGGAGGACCGGCTATATTCCAGGGATGGTTTTATGGAAAAGGCAAAATGGCTTGAAAGCTATCTGCTCAAAAAGATGAATGAAACTGCCGACCTGCATATCGCCATTAACCTTGACCAGGCTATAGGAAGATATCATACCCGGAAACACAAACCTTCTTCGAAAACCATGGAGAACCTGATGGGGTATTCCCGAACCCAGACCTATCGTCTGTTCAATGATTGGTTCGGTATTTCGGCACACTCGTATCAAAAGCTGGTTCAGTTTATCCGGAGCGTGGAAACGCTGCATAACCGGGATGTAAAACTGATTGATGCAGGTCTTGACAATGGTTACTACGACCAATCTCATTTCGTGCACACTTTTCAGGATTTCGCGGGTATGACACCCGGTGAATACCGCAGACAGATGTCTCCATTTCCCGGGCAGATATTCGGATAGACTCCCTGGCGGGTATGGAACATTTATACAATTTCTTGAAAGCCGTTTCTTTCAATTTTGCGAAATCACAAAAGAAAGCAAATGGTAGCACCAACCTTCAACCGAAAAACTTTGGCATTTGCCGGACGGGTGTCCATCGCAGGAGCAGTATCCATGCTCATCGGGGCAGCTTACTGGGGGGCATCGGGTACGGACCTTTGGCAGGCACTTGCCAGCATGGAAATGGAAACCTATTTGGCGCAATTACCACCGGTAAAGCCATTGCTGGTCATTAACACTTGCTTCTGGATATTGGGAGTGTTGCTCATGGCTACCGCCGGAACAATGATGGCCGGATTTTGTATTGCAAATCCTGGACTTTCAGAAATGGGAAGGGTATTCATGAGAACCGGTGCATCCGTTGCCATCGTATCGTTCCTTGCTATGCTGTCTCTTGCTGTCCTGATTCCTGCCCCCGAGGTTGCGGTGGTCACCGGGTGGATTGGTGCCCGTTTGGATGACATAGCCACTATGCTGATCATCGGTTTTGGCCCCTTGTGTTTATCCATTGCCGGCAAACAGGATTGGGTTCCGGGCTGGCTGGCGGTTTGGGGTTATCTGGCAGGTATTACCGGACTCCTGGGAGTTATTGGTATGCTGACAGGCATGGTTGCTTTAGGATTTATCATTGTTCCGTTTGGAATCGGTGGATGATCGCAGCAGGAGTAGTGCTAATCAGGACAAGCAGAACAGTGCAGGGATATCGGGAAATGTAAAGATGTCGCCGGAAGGTGACTGAAAGTGCATTGCTTTCAGGATCTCATGTCCTGAAGTCTTAAAGAACAGGAATCACAGCACGAGACAGATCAAGGATCCATCGGGGCATTTTAATCAGCCGGTTTGTCTGCCCCTGCAATGGAGAAGACTGGCAGACATTCCTCTGCGTGATCCGGGAATGGCAAGGAAAATGGCATCATGACCGGATTTGGTTGCAGACCGGAATTGGCTCAAGTTTCAGGAAAAAATCCCGGTTTCGGCGCTTCACCATGTTAGGGAGAGCGGCCTTTGCCAGGTCACCCGGAAGTACCAATCCATAAGATACATCAGGATTTTTGGCAGACAGAACCAATTGCCTGCCTTCAGTGTTACTAACGTAACGCTTTATCCGCATGGGGACACCCTGGCGAAGCGAAACCGCAAAACTATGGAGTGGATCAAGTTAGGAACAGGACCTGATACGGTGTAGATCCACCAGCAATTTTCCCAAAATAGGATTTCTATTTTTTTACCACTAAATATGTATTTTAGTATGAGCAAATTGATTGTCAACAGATTGGATTATGCACGCATTAAGAAGAGTATAAACAATGCAAAGCAATTTGGTTCAATCAACAGTGGAGAAGCAGTACGATTATTGAATGAATTGGATTCAGCCCGGATTGTCGATCCCGAAGCGATGCCCTCGGATGTAGTGACAATGAACTCAGTAGTAAGACTGAGTTTCCTGGAAAATAATAAACAGATTCAGTTTCAAATCGTATATCCAGACCAGGCGAACCTGAAGGAAAATAAGATATCCATATTTTCTCCAATTGCTACGGCATTAATTGGTTATAAAGCGCATGATGAGATTGAATGGATTGTACCTGCTGGTCTGACAAGAATTAGAATTGATGAAATTGTATATCAACCTGAAGCTGCCGGGAATTATGATTTGTGATTTGGTGGTGATTATTCCCTAGAGGAAAACCTTGGTATGTCTTAGGAAAAGCATAACGGTAATCAGGCAACAAATCAATACCATGAAACGAGGAAAATTTCTATTATCGGCCCTTTCTCTCTTTCCATTGGGATATTTTTCAAAAATGAAGTATAACCTTCTGAAGAGAATCGATAAAGGCTTTAAAGTAAAGGCTGGTGAGGCCAGGTTTGGCGAACGCTACAAAATGAAAGGCGTCACGCTGAATATCCTGGATATAAAAATTTCCGGGACGGATACCGAAAATGATCTGGCGGTCTTTGAGCAAACCGGACAAACCCCCAACGGCGGCCCGCCATTGCATATTCACCCTTTTCAGGACGAATGGTTTTATGTCATTGAAGGAGAGTATTTATTTCAGGTAGGAGATGACAAATACCCTATGAAACCCGGTGACACCATATTTCTTCCAAGAAATGTGCCACATGCTTTTGTGCAATTGTCAGAAAAGGGCAGGATGATTGTTTCTTATTTACCGGCGGGAAAGATGGAAGCATTTTTTAAAGTCACAGATAGCTGGACTTCACCACCATCGAAAGAAGAGGTTGCCAAAGTTTTTACAGACCATGATATGAAAGTGGTTGGGCCGCCATTGAAAGCTGAATAGCCAAGCGATTGAGGCTGCGCGATGCGTGGCATCGAAAGAGAGACAATACCCTTATAAGTGATGCGAATATTTTACCTGATTTTCATACCTTCAAAAGTAATACCTGGTTTCGCGTTCTGCTAAAAGACTTTGTCAATATAAACAGGGTCAACAATGATCATGGGTTGGTCTTATCAGTTCGTTGTGTAATGGATTGAAAATTTGCCCATTTGATCATGATTGTTTACCTTATAACCGGTCGAATTGTGTTCTCTTTCATTAACAGGATTACTTCAAAAAATACCAGTGTACAAAACAGTGGAAGGGCTCATATATTATGCGGCCTTGGGGGCATCTTTAAATTTTTTATACCTTCCAAAAATGCGTCCCATGAAATAAGTAACAGGAATAATTACCTTTCTTACAAACGCTGGCAGCTCCAACAATCCATATTCTCTGGCATACTTTACAATTAAGTAAGCTCCGTCAAATGGCTCAGGTGCGGGTGTTGTCTGCTTGTGAGTAGCAGCATAGAGCGTTGATAGATAGAAGACAGCATTGTTGGCTGGTTTTATCCAGCAATCAAGAACGAGTTCTTCCTCTCCAGCATTCCAAAATTTGTGGGGGTGATTTCGCAAAAAGGTTGTACTTTGTCCGGGCTCTAAATACGCCGTTTGTTTACCAGGCTCCTGGAATGCCATCCTCCCTTGCACTACATGAAAGTGCTCATCTTGTTTATAGTGCACATGCATCACTGGTCCGCAGTTGGGCTGGACCCGGCCTTCCAGTAAAAGCCTGTCTCCATCTGCCTCATGAACCAATTCTTTGAAGGTAATAACTTCTCCGTGTCCATTGTCGATTGTTACCGGTAGTTTGATCTCCATGTGTTTTTGATTTTATGGCTGCAATTCAACAAAAATATATATTTTTGGACAATGTACAATATTAAATTGAACAATGTCCAAAAAAAAGAATGACACCCGTGAACTTATTCTTTCAAAAGCCCTTGAAATGTTTAATGATCAGGGGATTGAGTATGTGGGATTAAGGGAGTTGGCTTCCAATCTTCACATAAGAGTGAGTAATATTTCCTACTATTTCCCCACCAAGGATGACCTTGTGAATCAACTTGCGTTGAACCTGAATCACTTGAATTCTGCAATTATGGTGGATGAGAGGAATCTGTCTGTGATGTCATTTCTGGAAATGCTGCAGAGTATTTTTCAAAACCAGATGAAATACAGAAGCATCATGCTCAGTATTGTCCATCTGATGAAGCAAAACAAGGTTATTTCAGAAAGACATAAGATAACTCAAATGAAGAGAAACGAGGTACTAGAGAATAACGTTCATTCACTGGTTTCAAACGGCTATCTGAGAATGGAAGATGATGATGCAGCCTTCTTAGCTTCGACCATCGCTCTGATAGCAAGATTTTGGATATCTGAAGCGGCCATTTCCTTTAAACTATTAAATCCGGAAGAACAAATCAGACATTCCATATCACTAATTGCACATCTGATAGCCCCATATGCAACAGCAAAGGGAAAAAAACAGATTAAGGTGTATTTAAACCAATAAACCTTAACCATAAATATTGTTCTAGAACGACCAATCTCATCTGATGTATCCAGGTGATGCAATAAGGTACCTGAGCATCATTTATGTATGTTTTGGACAACCATCTTCTTAGCGGCTTTAATATGGCCATCAGTGATCGAATAGAGGTAAATACCCGGGTTCAGGCTTTTCGTATCAACATTTACGAGATGAAACCCGGTTGGTTTTTTCTCCTCGACCAACGTTTTCAATACTTTTCCATGGACATCGTGGAGAGTTAAGATTATTTCTGATGGTTGATTTATTTCAAATGCGATCTGCGTTTCCCCGAAGGTTGGGTTCGGATGGTTTTGCAATAATTGGATACTTCCGGTTTTCCGGTCACGCGTGGCCGTACTCAGGTTTATATCGTTATAGATTGTGGCGACGGAAAACCCCGGCAGAGTCATTTCAAGTTCATGGCCGGTAAATTCAGGGGAAGACTGCTGCCAATAATCATTTTGCTGAGACAGGAAGGCGGATGTATGGTTTGTCTGCACATTGCTGTCCAGGCTGATCCGTACCTGTTGGTCGGATGACCTGCCATTTAACAAGACGATCGTCAGGGTTTGATGACCTTCGTGGAGGTAGGCGCTGGCTTTCACCGGATGGGTGGATTCCAGGGGTATATCGATACGCTGAGCACCGGGACGGATGTACTTAAAGAAATGTTTGGCTGCGACGTATTTGGGTGACTGATCACGCAATACTTCGGTCGTCAACGCAAAATCGGAAGCCTGACCATCGTCACCCTCCTCGCTGAAGGTCCAGTAGATCCAGGCACTTTGCCGGCCGGCAGTAAGCGCCTGATGAATCCGGAGGGCAAGTCCCCAGGCGCCATCACCGGGATATGGGTCGGCGGGCCAAAGCCAGGGGGCTTTTTCTCCGGAGGTCTCCGTCATCCAGGACTTTTTTCCGTAATAAGCATATCCGGGTACGTTGGCAGGAATACCCGGTGCCGGGCTTTGCTGCCAGCCATTCAGCCAGTAGTCCCAAAGTAATGGATTGGCATCGGCGGCATTAACTCCGTCGCTGGCATAACCATGGATGCAGAAGAAATCCAGCGCTTCGAGGGCGTCACCGTCAGCCGCCATTTGCTGCAAATACTGCAGATTCTTGTGGATGGTACCAGAACTGCCCCCATATTCCCACATCCCGTAGGCATCGCCTCCCAGCAGATCTTCCGGTCCCATGATCCGGATAGCCTTCAGATCATCGTATTGATCAAACTCCTGACGCACCGCTTTAAGGGCGGCGATATACTGGCTGGCAAGCGGATAGGTGGTGCTGTTATAAAATTGCTCGAAGTTCAGCTCGTTCTGGATCGAGATCGCATAAAACGATACCCGGTGAAAATCCTGGTACCCTTTGATGTAGGCAGCGGTACTCCGGGCAAATTGGGTCAAAGCGCTGGTCGGACCGGTACCTCCCAGATGCGAATCATCGAAAACGGTAAGAGGTTGACTGGATACATCGAGTTGACCACCGGCAAAGTTCCCACCCCAGATAAAGGGCCAGGGAGTGTTTTGCACCGGGCCAGGCCACCAGTTTTGGTTGTATCGATTACCGGAACTGATCTTGACCCAGGGCAACGGCGACCAAACAGATCCCGTCAGCTTGAAATCACCCAGTTCCTCTTGCCTTTTCTTTCCTTCTTCAATGGCACCGTCAGCGCCGTACTGAAAATATTGCACATTGGTCTCGATATCCGGACCCATCACGGCAATGGGCGCATTCCTGCCCCCGAAAGAACGACTGTAATCAGCAGCGTTGGTGTAGGTGCGTACCCGGTTGTTCTCCGGTCCGTTGGGATAGGTGGGATCTTCCAGATTCAGCGGATCTCTGGTCTGGGATCCCATAAACCAGGGAGAATAATAACTGAAATCGGACCAGGGAGATTTCAGTCGTGGAGTCAGATCGACGCGATAAATGGAGGCTCCCAGATCACCGTAGTAAAGATCCTGCCACCAGCTTTGGTTGACCTGGGCATTGCCCTGGTGGGCGCCAAACCCATCGATCACCTGAGCTTTCGAATTCAGGTCGATCGTCAGAATGGTCTGACCGGAAAGGGGAAGCCAGCAAAGCATGGCCCATAAAATCGATGTCCTGACTGTTGTCATAATGGATGGCAGTAATTTATGCTCCGGAATTTCGTCATTAAATTTCAATGAAGTGTGCCGGGTATTACCGTTTGCCATCAAAATGGCAGCTGTGATCCTCATCACAGTCCCCGTGAATTCATCCATT
Source organism: uncultured Saprospiraceae bacterium (assembly GCA_964428345.1). Taxonomy (GTDB): domain Bacteria; phylum Bacteroidota; class Bacteroidia; order Chitinophagales; family Saprospiraceae; genus JABDMH01. The sequence continues at coordinate 7,883 of CAYRYD010000025.1, forward strand.
TATTTTTGGGGCTTTAAATCTAAAAGTCATTAAAGATCATGAAAGCGAATCAGAATCAGGGTACCGTCATTGATGTGCGTGAGCCGTTTGAATTATTTTTGGGCAAAGTCAAAGGATCGGTCAATATACCGATGGGAAGCATCCCATCCAGACTGGACGAACTGAAGAAGTTGTCCAAACCGTTGATTTTTGTCTGTGCATCCGGCAATCGAAGTGGCCAGGTAGTAGCCTATTTGCAAAGCCAGGGCTGGAAGGATGTACAAAACGGAGGGGGCTGGAAAGCTTACCAGCAAATGGCTACGGTGTAATGCCGGCACGGATCAGAAATAGGTCGATTTTTTGTTTTAAAGGAATCCAAGGGGTCATGACCCCTTGGAACATTTGAAAATCGTCGCTCCATAACCGGCGATTACGGTCTGATTTTGTATTTTTCTCAGGCACTGCTGTATAGATCAGGCAGTGTCAAAAATGCAGATATGAAAGAAGACTCCCCCACGATGCAGCCGGGTAATGCCCATAAGGACATACCCGGAAATCCCTCCACCGCCAAATCCAGTACCATCAGGCTCAACGACCGGTCCAATGGCCTGCCTTTGCGGGTACTTTCGGAAGAAGACTGGAATTTCTGGATGCACGAGGGGTATGTCGTTGTAAAAAATGCCATTCCCCGGGAACAGGCAGAAAGGACAGCCGCATTTTTATGGGAATTTGAAGAAAAGGACCCCGGTGATCCGGATACCTGGTACACGCCACCCCGGGCAGAGATGCAAATGAAAGAACTGATAGGCAGCGGAATGGTCGAGGTCTACAATCATCAGCTGCTTTGGGACAATCGGCAGAATCCCCGGATTTACAATGCCTTTGTGGACATCTGGGGTACTGAAAAGCTCTGGGTGACCATTGACCGGGCCAACCTCAATTTTCCGAGGAGGGGTGCCAATGATTTTGGAGGATTTATCCACTGGGATTACGATCCGGACACCAAACCCCAGAATGTGCAGGGTGTCGTGGCCCTGGCCGACCAGACCGATGAGCAGATGGGAGGTTTTCAATGCATTCCAGAGCTCTTTCGAACGTATGATAGCTGGAAACTAACCCAACCGGAAGACCGCAATAAATTTCAGCCGGATATTACCGGTTTGGAAGATAAGCTGGTCAAGGTGAAACTGGAGGCAGGAGATCTTTTGATCTTTCACAGTGCCCAGCCGCATGGTATCCGGCCCAATTTGTCAAAAGACAAGGTCCGTATCGCCCAGTACATTTCGATGATGCCAGCCCAGGAAGACAATATCGCCCTGCGTGACTGGCGTATCCGGTCCTGGCGTGACCGCATCGCTCCGGAGGGTTATGCTTTTCCGGGTGATCCCCGGCGTTGGGAACAGACCCGCTATAAAACGGCTGAACTCAACGATTTAGGCCGGAAATTGCTCGGTCTCGATAGCTGGAATTGACCTTTTTTCTCATGGCCTGCCGTTGAATTTTCAACGAACTATCCGCTTGGAATTCCCAACAGACGTTTTCCTGATTGCAGGCGTCAACTCCGAAAAAATCGCGGAATCAGAGAAATATAGAAAGGCCTTTTCGTTATTTTTCTGGCATAATTGAAGATTTCATGATGATTCCAGTCCGAATGCTTCCCCCTTTTCTCTACCGGTGCACTTTGATCCTGGTCGTTACGTTGCTGGTGGCCTGTGCCTCTGGCCGTCTCACCCAGTCCTGGCCGGTATACAAAGCTGATGCTGCCAGTTCCAGTTATTCGCCGGCCACTCAGATCAACCGTGAGAATGTCGACAAGCTTCAGATGGTCTGGCGGTTTGATCCGGAAGATGTGCCGGCCGGAGTGCGGTACGGAAAATACGAATGCAATCCCATCGTGGTTGATGGCACCATTTACGCGACTTCCTCCCGCCGCCGGGCATATGCCATCGATGCAGTCACGGGTGCCGCCATCTGGTCATTTGACCCGTTTGACGGGGGCCGGGGAGGCGGGATGTGCCGGGGGGTGACCTATTGGTCGGATGACAGGGAATCAAGGATCCTCTTTACAGCAGACAATTTTCTCTACGCCCTGGATGCGAAGACGGGTCAGTCGATCCGGACTTTTGGTGCCGGTGGTAAAGTGGATCTGAATCAGGGTCTGGGGGTGAATCCCGATTCGGTCTGGGTTAAACCAACCTCACCTGGCATCATTTACAAGGATCTGATCATCATGGGATCTGAGGTATCCGAGTCGTATGATGCGGCACCTGGTCATATCCGGGCCTATAATGTAAGAACCGGGGCGATGGAATGGATATTTCACACCATTCCGCAGCCAGGAGAATTTGGTTACGAAACCTGGCCTACAGATGCATGGAAATATACCGGTGGGGCGAACAATTGGGGTGGAATGAGCCTGGATGAGACCAGGGGCATTGTCTATGCCCCGCTTGGATCGCCGACCTACGATTTTTATGGGGCCAACCGGAAAGGCGAGAACCTGTTTGGCAATTCGCTGGTAGCCCTGAATGCCTCAACCGGTGAAAGAATCTGGCATTTTCAGACAGTGCATCATGATCTCTGGGACTACGATCTGCCGGCTCCACCCAATCTGATCACGATTGAAAAGGATGGTGAAAAGGTCGATGCGGTTGCGCTCACATCCAAGACCGGATTTCTTTTTCTCTTTAACCGGGAAACCGGTGAGCCCATCTACCCGATCGAAGAAAGACCTGTACCTGCGGCCACCATCGAGGGCGAAGAAGCCTGGCCGACCCAGCCTTTTCCTACCAGGCCGGCACCTTTTGCCCGGCAACACCTCACCGTTGACAATCTCACCGATGCTTCACCGGAGATCCGTGATTCGGTGCTGAGTCGATTTAATAAGATGAGATCCGATGGATTGTATGTTCCGGCCGGGCCGCAGGGTACCATCATGTTGCCCGGCACGAGGGGAGGTGCTGAATGGGGAGGCTCAGCCTATGATCCGTCAACCGGATTGCTTTACATCAATTCCAACGAATCGCCGGAGATCCTGACCCTCCGGGAAGCGGGCATGGAATCCCGGGGACGGTTTACCTATCATCAGTTGGGAGAGCGATATTACCGCACCTTTTGCAGTACCTGTCATGGCAATGACCTGGAAGGCGATATCAGTAGTCCTTCCATAAAAAATATCGGGTCGCGAATGGCGAAAGCCGAGACTCTTGATAAGATAAAAAAGGGAGCTGGCCGGATGCCGGGATTTTCGTTAATGACGGACAATGAAGAGAAGGCCATCATTGCGTTTTTGTACAATGAAGGGAAAGATGAAATCGTCGAAAGGCCGGTCGATCCGAAGACCAACAAAGGCTATCTCAACGTGACCGCCTATAGTACCTTCAACGATCCGGAAGGATATCCGGCGATCAGTCAGCCCTGGGGCACCCTCAATGCCTACAACGTACATACCGGTGCATACGAATGGCAGATCCCGCTGGGTAATTATCCTGAAAGACAAAAACCGGGTGGCGGGCATACCGGCGCTGAAAACTGGGGCGGACCGATCGTCACCGCGGGAGGACTGGTTTTTATCGCTGCTACCCGGGATGAAAAATTCCGGGCTTTCGACAAATCGAATGGAAACCTGCTTTGGGAGACTGATTTACCGGGGGGAGGTTATGCCACTCCCACCACTTACAGTTATAAAGGCCGGCAGTATGTGCTGATTGCGGTGACCGGTAGCAACGAGAATCCTTCCGGTACCATTGCTGCGTTTGCCTTGCCAAAGAAGCTCCGTTAAGGATTTTTGGTCAGTAATTAAGGGAGACAAACCTCCGGCCTTTGCTACAACAGGAGCAGAAGGATTAAGATCAGTATCAATGCACCGGAACCAATGTAAATGCCTCCGCTCACTGCACGAGCCTCGGCTTCCAGGGCATTCAACTCGGCGCGCAGTTTTCTGACTTCTTGCCGGATGGCGGTTTTTTCGGTTTTAATGGTAGCCATTTTTTTTGCGCTCCTGAGGTCCTGTATTTTCAGGAGTAAAACATCGGCTTTGACCTGGAGTTCTTGTAGTTTTCTTTCTTTATCCAGAGATCCCCTTTCTTTGGCAGCAGAGGGATCTGGGTTGGCCATCAGATAATTTCCAGGCCATAGTAAAAGAATCAGCATCATACGGACCAAATCTGTGGCTTTCATAATATCCGGGTTATCAGATTATTCTGAAACTTTGTACTTGTCTGCCATTGAAAATGTTCGGTTCTTTGCTTCCCGTTACCGGTCCAATACCATACCGGACCGGCCAGGAGACTGCAGGGTATGGGAAAAGGAATATCTATGAGCGTAAAGTTTACAGCCGGAATGTTTTTCAGATCGTGTGTATTTGTTCTGTTAATGCTGTTTGCTAAAGGACTAAATGCCCAGGTTTTAACTGGTGTCATCAGGGACCAGGGCGGCAAACCGGTGTTTGCAGCCAACATTTTTATCAATCAGAGCCAGCAGCATACCCATAGCAACGAGTTGGGATTTTTCAGGTTACCGGGGGTGGTAGCTGGCGACACCCTGCATGTTTCTTCTCTGGGCTATGGGCCTCAAAGTGTTGTCATCAGTGCGGAGAATTTTAGCCGCGAAATGCATATCACTCTGGAGGAGGTAGAATATGACCTGAGTCAGATCAATATTTCCGATCACCGGCACAGTACCCGTCAGCTGGCCAGATTTGATCTTCGGGCCAATCCGGTCACCTCATCCCAGGAAATCCTGATGCAGGTACCGGGCCTGGTGATTGGTCAACATGCCGGTGGAGGTAAGGCTGAGCAGCTTTTTCTCAGGGGATTTGATCTGGATCATGGAACCGATATCAATATCACTGTCGACGGAATGCCGGTTAATATGGTATCACACGCACACGGGCAGGGATATGCCGATTTACACTTTCTCATCCCTGAAGTGATAGACCGGGTCAATTATGAGAAGGGGCCCTATCAGACCCGGGTTGGTAACCTGGCTACTGCCGGACAAGTGGCCTTCGAAACCCTCGACCGGCTGGAAGAGAGTAGCCTGAATGTTGAATGGGGACGTTACAATACACTCCGGCTCCTGGGGCTGGTGGACCTGAGTCCGAAGGAGAGCAACACCAATGGCTATCTGGCCATGGAGAAACTAATGACCGACGGGCCCTTTGATGCTCCCCAGGATTTGCACCGGTTGAATCTGATGACGAGAATCTCCCATGAGCTGGAAACTGGTGACCGGTTCAGTCTGATTGCTTCCCGGTTCAGCAGCCGGTGGAATGCCTCCGGTCAGATACCCCAACGAGCCGTTGAACAGGGACTAATTGGTCGATTTGGGGCGATTGACAACACTGAAGGAGGTGAAACTTCACGTACGAATGTGGCCATTACTCACTCAAAAAACCTGGGAAGTGGGGCATTCATGAAGAGTAATGCTTACTACATTCATTACGATTTTGACCTCTTCTCCAATTTTACCTTCTATCTGAACGACCCGCTCAATGCAGATCAGATCCGGCAAAAGGAAAGACGCGATCTTGTTGGATTTACTTCCTCCATTTTCAAGGACCTTTATCTGGGAACCCACTTTACCTCCTTACAGGCAGGAGCAGGACTGCGGTACGATCAGATTTCAGATATCAGCCTGGATCATACCCTCAATCGTAAGACTCTCCTGGAATCGATCTATCAGGGCGACATTCTCGAAAACAACCTTTTTACCTTTTTCGACGCTACGGTCGATCTTGGAAGGTTTACGTTCAACCCGGGAATCCGCCTTGATCATTTTAAATTTGATTATGACGACCATCTTCAACCTGCTTACCAATATCAATCAAAAGATCTCGTGGTAGTCAGTCCAAAATTGACCCTGACTTACAGCCAGAGCCGGAACTGGCAGTATTTTCTGAAGGTGGGTAAAGGCTTCCATTCCAATGATACCAGGGGCATCATTGCTTCTCAGGCAAATCCGGAAACCAGCAACCACAAACTGGTGCCATCTGCTTATGGAGCTGATTTAGGTACTGTATGGCGACCCGGAAAACGGATCGTCATGACCACGGCTCTCTGGTATCTGTGGTCTGAACAGGAGTTTGTCTACGTAGGGGATGAAGGTATTGTAGAAGCCAGTGGACAATCCCGTCGTCTCGGAGTCGATTTGGGCGCCCGTGTGCAACTGGATGACCGTTGGTTTGTCTATGCAGATTACAATTATGCCCGGGCCCGGAGTGTCGATGAACCAGCCGGATCAGATTATATCCCTCTGGCTCCCAACACCACCCTGTCTGGTGGCATCTCCTACCGGCAGGCGCAGGGGTTGAATGGAGGTATCCGCTTCATAATGCTGGGTGACCGGCCGGCCAATGAGGACTATAGCCTCACAGCCAGCGGATATTTCCGGGTCGACGCCAATGTTCATTACAATCTGAAACATTTCACTGTAGGATTGGTGGTCCAGAATCTGCTCAATACGGAATGGTACGAAGCCCAGTTTGCCACAGAATCCCGGTTATTGCACGAAACCCGGAGTGTCGAGGAAATCCACTTTACTCCCGGTATTCCCTTTGCACCCCGTTTAAAAGTGAGTTACCGCTTTTAATTTCACGGCACGGGATTTACCAGGAAACGGAATAGATAATCATCAGGCGCCCAACAAAAATATGCACGGTCTTTTATGCAGCACGGGTTTTTGATCCTTTTTCCATTGGGCGATGGTCTGGGTCCGGATCAGACTGTTGGGTCCCGTCAGATCGCAGGCTATACCGAAGACCAACCCTGGACTTACGGTGTTGAGGACCTGTTCGAAAAGGGCTTCGTTTCGATAAGGCGTCTCCATAAAGATTTGGGTGTATCCTTTTCGGGCTTCCTGTTCGAGGTGCTTTAAATCACTTCGAAGTTTCCCTTTATCGCGGGAAAGATAGCCGTGAAACGTAAAGCTTTGCCCGTTCAGACCGGAAGCCATCAGCGCCAGCATGATCGACGAAGGTCCGGCCAGGGGGACTACTTCAATCTGCCAGCGATGAGCCAGACGGATCAGCTGGCTGCCCGGATCGGCAATTGCCGGACTGCCGGCATCCGATAACACACAGATATCCTCACCTTCGGTCACGGGTCGCAACAAATCCTCAAGACTTTCAGCCGGCGTATCCTTATGGAGCTCATCAAAATGGCTGTTGGTAAAATCGAATTCCGGCACCATGGCTTTGACATGCCTCCGTCCCATCTTGAGCGATTCCACCAGAAAATAACGGCACTGACTGACGACCGTGCCATTGAATGCCGGCAGGGTGTCGGTCTGGCCTTCTGCCAAAGGGGATGGAACCAGAAAAAGACGGCCGGGTTTTTTATGCATCATGATAAGAAATGGGACTACCTATTTACGTACTTTTGCGGAACGGCATTCGAAAAGATTTTGATCGGGTTATCGCAGCCCAGAACTTTCCGAGCCGGCGCCACTATGAGTGATCAAAACTACAACACTTATACCATAAAACTCCCTCAGTTTGAGGGGCCCTTTGATCTATTGCTCTTTTTCATCGAAAGGGATGAACTGGATATCAACAACATACCCATCGCCAAAATCACCGATGATTTTCTGGAGTATATCCGGCATATCGAATCACTGAATATCGATCTGGCCAGCGAATTTATTGTCGTTGCCGCGACCCTCATGCGCATCAAAGCCAAAATGCTTTTGCCGCGCAAAGCGGTGGATGAAGAGGGGAATGAAATCGATCCGCGTGAAGAACTGGTGCAGAAACTCCTGGAATACAAACGGTACAAGGAGACGCTCGACACTTTCCGGCGTTGGGAAGAAGAACGGGCCAATATGTTTGGGCGGGGCATCGCCAAAGATGAACTGAAGAAGATTGCCGAGCTGGCGATGGTAGATGCCGAACTGGAGTCCATTACCCTTTTCAAGCTGCTGAAGGCCTTTGAAAATGTGATGGACCAGCTGAAGGACCGGAAGGTTGTGGCGCATACGATCGCCCGCTATGCATATACGATCCAGGAACAACAAAATTATCTTTTAAACCGGATCCAGGCCGGAGAGCAAACATCTTTCGAAGCAGTCTTTTTAGTATTGGAAAGCCGCATTCATGCCATCGTTACCTTTCTGGCCCTGCTGGAGCTCCTTAGTCAGCAAAAGATTCATCTGATTCAGGGTGAAGGAATCAACAATTTCTGGCTGACGCTACCGGAGGAAGGCGATGACAGCGACCAGGAGGCACCTGAAGAGGACATCACTCCTCAATATTCCGGCACCATTTACGAGGAAGAAGAGTAACCGGTGCCAGATCAGGCCGGTCAGACGACAAGTGATCGTACTCCTGACTTCAGGGTCTGGTTTAATTCAGCATGTTTTTAACCCCCTGTAATACAATGTTTTGTCGTTTTAAATTGATGGTTGGGGCCTTTTCTTCCACAAAATTTCCAAAAAACAGGAGGTCATAAATAGCTTCTTTCTCTTCGACGGTAAAAGTGCTGAACGCCCTGCGCAGTACCGGCAGATAGGTGATAAACTGCTCTTCGTTCAGGGTCAGTAACCATTGATCCACAATCTGCCGGAGAGCGGGCTTGTGGATGACCAGCCACCCTCCGCCAAAGAGCAGGCCTTCCAGAAAATAACAGGGATAGAAGGGATCATAAAGACTGGATAGACTATACCGTACCAGTTTGAACAGATCATCTTCGGCAATCGCCTGCCTGATCAGCAATAACCGGAGGCTATTCCCTTTCACCAGGGCATTAGCCGAAGGAATCGAAGCGATCTGATCGAGAGTACTGGTCCATTGTTCGTGATAGGCTGTAATGTCAGTCAGTTGGATGGCCTGATGCAACTGATTCATTCCTTTAAAGGTCTCGGCGGCAATTTCTTCACTGATACCGGAGGTTTTTCCCGGGAGCAGGATACATAGGCGTGGATAGAGCTGTCCGATGAGGTGCTGAATGCCCTTTGTATCGATCCGGGCCGTATCGCCATAACGCAGTGACCAGATCAAAGGAGGGATCACTTTCATGATGGCGAGTACGTCGTCGGTCAGGTTGCCGAGGTCACTGATTTTTTTGCTGACAGGCTCTACCAGTTCCGGAAGATGGGCATGGAGGGCCTGATAGAGCAGATGACCAAGTTGATCGAAATGGGTATCCTCTCTGAGGCGGCTCCGGACAAATTCTGTGACAGCTGCTTCGACGGTGTTGCCCCACATGCTGGCTTCGATGATCTGCATCTCATATTCCGGATACCACTCAAGATCCCAGTATTCGTGAAAGGTACCCAGGGGATTATGCTCCGGGTCTTTGGGGATACCCCAATCGATGCCCAGCATGGCCATCCGGTGCAATAGCCGGCTGGCTTCCAGATGGAGCGGCTTTCGCAAATCGAAATGTTTTTCGATCTCGCCGTCTTTTTTCCAGTCCCGGTATAGTTTCACTTTTTTGAGCTGGTCTTCCAGATCTTTCAGGAGGGGAACCGTAGGTACCTGATCGGAAACAGAACCCATTTTTTCGCCCTCCAGTAATTTCAGTTTCAGGTTTTCGAGTACCCGGTCGTCGCCCCTGACCTGTACGGCCGTTACCGCATCGAAAAGCTCGCTGATTCCCGGCATGGCCTTCTTCCGGAGGTATGCGAGGCTCTCCGCCAGACGGGTACTTTCGATCGTCTGGGCCGGTGATACCGGATGGCCAAGTTCCATGAGAAACCCGGAAGCGCGGCTCATCCAGCGGGCCACCGCCGTGTCAGGATCGTGAAACAGTGCCTCGTACCAGTAGGGTGAGATAACCCCCGAACTATATCCGGTATGACGGGCAATCCGGCTGTAAGACCAGGGTATCCAGGTATAGGCTGCCGTGGTTTTTTTCAGGCCTTTGAGTAGTCTGGCATCATCGGCAGCCGGGGGGTGCTTTAGATCAGCCAGGGCCGGGGTATGCCAGGCTCCGCAGACTACCGCAATTTTTTCAAAGCCTTCTTTGACGGCCTTACGGATTTGCTGGCGCATAAAGGCTTCGCGGAGCAGATTTGAATTTTTATCGGTGAGATCAGAAGCCCTTAGTTCCTGCATCAACGCGGCAATGGTTTCAAAGATCTCCGGCGCTTCCCTTTGTTGTTCGACGTATTCTTCCCACCATCGTTCGGAATCGTCAAACCCGGCGATCGATGCCATATAGCCAAATGGATCGTGGGTAAATCCCTCTTCTTTCCTGGTCATGGTAGCTGCCTCAGAGATCAGGAAACTCTGATTTTGGGGAAGGTCAAAAAACCGGACAGGAATCGCTTTTTGAAGACCATACTGAATGGCCTGCCACTCCGGACTGAAAACGGTAAAGGGGTAATACGCATATTGATTCAGGTTGTTGGGGTTGTAAATCATAATGGCCACCGGTGGTTCGACCATCTCAAGGGCCACATAGTGCAGGCAGGATTCGGCATCGGACGGGCATTCGATCAACAGGATGTCCGGCTGGAACAGGGGCAGGGCAGCCACCAGGTTTCGACAGGAACCGGCTCCATGATGCCGGATACCGTAGAGATTAATGTCCGCCATGCAGAATTTCTTTACAGGCCTCGTAGAGTTTCGACCAGCCTTTTCTGGATTTGATGATCGTGTCGAGATACTCCTCCAGAACCGGTAGATCGTGGGTAGGGTCTTTGATGCAGGCACTGACGATGCTTTCCGCCACCGGCTTGATGCTGTTTTTCTGATCGTCAAAATAAGTCGACAAAACCATGCTGTTACTAACCGCTGAAATGGCTTCTGCGGTACTGAGAGTTGCCGTGGGGGATTTGATCTTCAGCTCGCTGTCTTCCGATTTGCCGGCGCGTAACTCTCTGAATACCGTGATTAATTTTTTGATTTCTTCAATACCGATTTGCTGGGGAGGCAGTTTCTTTTCTTCGGCAATTTGCCGTATACGGTAGGTGACGATCTTCATTTCTTCTTCCAGACTGGCCGGCAACGGTAATCGTACCACATTAAACCGCCGCTGCAGCGCACTGGATAATTCATGGACACCCTTATCCCGGTCATTGGCCGTCGCAATCACGTTAAATCCGCTGATTGCCCGGATATAAATGTCCAGTTCCGGCACCGGCATACTCTTTTCCGACAGGACAGTGATCAGCGCATCCTGGATGTCTGACGGGATCCTGGTCAATTCTTCAATACGCACCAATTGCCCCAACTCCATCGCCCGCATCACCGGACTTGGGATCAGGGCCTGGGCACTGGGGCCCTCCTGCAACAATTTTGCATAGTTCCAGCCGTAGCGAATGGCATCTTCACTGGTACCGGACGAACCCTGGACGACCTTCGACGAATCACCGGAAATCGCAGCAGCCAGATGTTCCGACACCCAGGTCTTGGCAGTGCCGGGAACTCCGATCAGCAGCAATGCCCGGTCTGTCAGCAGTGTTGCTACTGCCAGTTCGATCAGCCGCCGTTCCCCGAAATATTTAGGCTCGATCTTTACTCCGGAGGCGGTTTTGCCCCCCAGAATATAGAGGCAAACCATGGCGGGCGTCAGTTTCCAGTTTTCCGGTTTTTGCGTAACATCTTCCTTCTGCAATGCCTTCAGTTCACCGGCGTAATGTTCTTCGGCCAGGCTCCGGATAAACTTCTGCTTACTCATATCGTCGATTTGGATACCGGGTGCAATTTATCAATAAATCATTTTGCCATGTCCGGGAACCTTCCCTCGGGATCCGGGATGTACTATCCTGACAAGTGTATCTTTTGACCGGTCTGCAAACCTTCTATACCTGCGATCACCATCCGGATGATCTGGTGGGTTTTTTCAAAGGGCAATTCCGGTTTGCCGTTTTGAACACTACGGATGAAGGCTTCCAGATTGGCCCTGAACATCGCATAACTGTCCTTGATTTCGTAAGACCAAAAGCCCGCTTCTCCAAAGATACTGACCTGGAAGGTCGATGATATGTCCATAAACAGATGGAAGGTGGCAACGGTGCCATTGGTGAATTCCACCACTACAACCGAACCGCCTTTTTTACCGGTTGCCCAAACTGACGTGGGTTCCGGATCATCCAAAACGGTCGAGACAGCTTCCAGCATGTGGACACCGTACTTCACCCAGTCCTTTTTGCCCACGGCAACGGCCAGATGAAGAGGCCCTAGGTGATCGAGTTGCCGGATGGCCTGGCTGGTTTCGCGGGCATAGCGCATGGAGGAACAGGACATGATAAACTTTCCGGCCTCTACCCAGTCGGAAAAACACTGAAGATCGCTCTCTGTTGCGGCAAGTGGCTTGTCAATAAACAGGGGAATTCCGGCTTCGACAAACGGCCTGGCCATGGTCACATGCGTTTCGGGATCATCCCGGCCAATGATCACGGCATCCACCTCGCCAATCATATCTTCATACCGGTCGACCACCCGGTCAATGCCGGAAGAGGCGGCAATACTCGTCGCGATGGATTTGTCCTGGCACCATACCTGAGTGACCCGGGCATTGGTGATGCCGAGATCTTGCTGATTGACGGTGAGATATTCCGTTACGGCGGGATAGCCAATCCGGGTGATTTCCCCGCCGTCAAAGCGGCCATTGATGATCGCCGACCAGGAATAAGGATGAGCATTCCCAGGACTCATTCCCAGCATTCCGATTTTTATCATGACATTTTTGCTTTTATCCTTTCCGTGTCTGGTAAGTATTCCCTAAGATGTTTTCGTTGGGCAAAATCGCCGGTCCGGTTAATAGCCGATTACTGCGCGGACATCGCTGGTAGATGCGCTACTGGCTTCTGGTCTTTAAAGTCTGACGAAAGGTCTTGACCAGCTTTTTGCAATATTGGGATAGGCCGATCACATCAGCACCCATGCTGACAAACTGATAACCCAGGGCACGAAGCTCCTGCAGGTTGGCTGGGTTGCCTACCGTTCCGGCAAATTTACCATGCCGGAGCGCGGTTTCTACCACGATTTTCCGGGCTTTGATGACCTCCGGATGATCCATTTCTCCCGGCACCCCAATCCCCTGACTGAAATCGCCCGGGCCAAAAAATAACATATCGTATCCTTCCAGGGCAGCAATGGCGTCCAGCTCTTCCAGGGGCTCGGGATCTTCAATCTGGAGGATGACAAAACGCTGTTCGTTGGCTTTCCTCAGGTAGGTCTTGAAGTCCATGTTGGTATAGGCACCATCCGCATTTCCACCGTCAATGGGCCGGCGTCCGATAGGGTGGAATCTGGTCATTTCGACCACTCTCCGGGCATCTTCCAGACTCATCACATGAGGTACCATGATCCCGGTGGCATCCAACTCCAGCGGCTTGATATAATCACTGTAGCTCCCACGGCCGACCCTTACCAGAATATCGACGTCGTAAGCCTTCACAGCGCGGACGTGGGAAGCCAGGGTAGCCCAGTCCAGCCCGATATGCTCCTGATCAAGCCAGACACTGTCATAACCTGCCATGGAGGCAATTTCCGATACGATCGGATCAGGTATGTTGACCTTGAAGCAATTGACCGGTTGACCGGCCCTTAGCAGTTTAAGGATGCGACTTTTTCTCATGACATCAGAATAAGATGACCGAATATATAAATATCCAGGGTATCATCAGGATCAATCCCCACAGCACCGCTCTTTTGCCGGAGACAGAGGGTAAAAGGAGGCTGAATAAATAACTGGAACAGATAGAAACAACGAGCGAGCATATACCGATCCACAAAAATGACCAGGGTGGGTTGCCGGTCAGCACATCCCAGAAAGCGATCGTAAATGCCGCCAGGAGACCATACACAGATCCGGCAATGACACCCATGGGTTTGGCTTTCTTTACAAACAGGGCCATAAAGAACAAGTTGAATAACGGGGCAATAAACAGGCCATTGGTTTTGGCGGTCACCTCGATAATATTGCCGGGAATCAGGGGAATGACCAGACTGAATACAATCACGACTATTCCAATTCCTCCGCTGGTAATCCGGATCGTTCTTAAAGAATCGGAATCGCTTTGGGCAGCACTGCGGAAAATGTCGGTGGTGAGTACCGAAGACACCGAATTGATGCCCGATGATAAACTGGACATGGATGCTGAGAAAAGAGCGGCAATGACCAGTCCTGACATCCCGCTGGGAAATTGATTGGCGATGAAATTCGGAAATAGAAAATCGGCATTGTTTTTCAGATCGGTATCCTGTGGAAGCAGGTTCGGGCTGTTCTGGTAAAATTGCATGACCGATAGTCCCACCAATACCAGGACAGTGATGATCATCACCTGTCCGGATTGAGTGATCAGGAAAGATTTTCGGGCCGATTTCAGATCTTTCGTCGATACAAAACGCTGAATGGCCATCTGATCGGCTCCGGTGGTGCAAATCCACCAGGTAATGTTGTTGACCAGTGCAAAGAAGACCGTCAACCGGACATAAGGGTTAAAATTGAAAAATTCAATGGTGGTCCAGTTGTCCGACCACGATGTGGGAATGATGGCACCAAATCCGCCAAAATTCATGACCACTACGGCGATGGTCAGGACCGCTCCCAATAGCAGAATAAAAAACTGAATGACATCGGTGAGCAATACGGCTTTCAGGCCTCCCATAGCTGTGTACAAGATGGTTATGATCCCTAAAACAACGGTAATCGTGAGGATGAGGTCATTGTCCCAGCCCATCATGACGACCATCGACTTGGCCGCCAGAAAAATGAGCAAAGCCATCCAGACCAGCCGGGTGATCACAAAGATCAGGGATGCCACTTTCCGGACGGAAGTTCCCAGTGGTTTTTCCAATATCTCATAGGCGCTGATGATCCGGAGATTCATAAAATACGGGATCAGGAAATAACTCCCCAGCAGGAAAATGATCGGGGCGCTCAGGATATTGACCGTGGCGATGACCGGCCCATATTTGATGACCTCACCGGCAACCGCCAGGTATGAAATGGCACTGAAAAAAGATACATACATGGAAATGCCTGAAACAAAAGGACTGACCGTTCGACCGCCCAGGAAGTAGTCTTCTTTGTTTTTCTGCAGATAGGAATAGTACCATCCTATGCCCAATAGAAGGCAGCCATAGGCAATCAGAATCATCCAGTCAGGCCACCCCACCTTGCTTTGCAGATGATGCTCATTGGCCAGAAAGGCTTTGGCAGCCGCCACTTTGACCGTGGCATCCGGTTCGGCGGCAAATTTTTCGCGGATCAGCTCCAGATCAGCTTTGATACCTGTGCGGGTCAGGGCTTCAAAGACTTCCCGTCGCTCATAAGGCTGACCATTTAAGAAGGATAGAAGGAGATTTCTATAATGAGCCTGGTCTTCCGGCGGAGCATGCACCCAAAGCGCACTGGCCGGATAGACCCGGAGCGGATGATGACTGCCCAAACTTTCGAAGCGCTCTTTCAGTTGCCGGTAGACCGGATCCGGCAGGCCTTCCTGTGACCTCAGGGCAGTGGCGGCATAGGGGATCCGAGAGGTATCGGTGGGCGTCAATACCTGCGCCAGGGAAGTCAGCGCGTCGGTTTTACCGGAATTGGCAAGTACCCACCTGGCCAGGTTTTGCCGGTCACCCTGACCCGAATGGGCCAGTTGACGGATTGCTTCATCTGTTGACTTCCAGCCGGATCTACCCAGATGCTCCAGGGCTAACAGCTGGGTTTCTTCATCTTGTAAAGTCCTGAACTCCCAAAGGATTTCTTTTCCCAACGAATCGTAGGTAGTACTGTCTCTCCGGTGAGTCCAGGCCAGGAGCGCCAGTGCACCGATTTTCTCCGGTCCATTGCCATTCAGCTCCCGGTGAAAGTGCCGTTGGATTTCGAGCGGGAAGTTATTCCGGAGCAATGCTTCGGCCGCCTGCATCCGGAGCTGGTAGTCATCCTGATTTTCGAGAACTTCTCTCAAATAGGCGGAAAACCGGGTTCCCGAAGGCTGCCCTTCAACAGGAATAAACCTGGCCAGCATCCAGAAACACAAGAACCATTCGAGTCTGTAAAATTTCACAACCGGCTTCTATTAGTTGTAAAAAGTGACCGAAATGCTGCTCTTGCCATATGAAACCCATGTTGTATATCCATGCGACTAGCTGATAAAAAGCCGGTTTGGTTTACTCCATTGAATGCTCGCGATCCAGACACTGCCGTCACTGCCATATTTTTCGACTCCCGCCGGTTGCATCCATTCGGAAACGGTAACCCAGGTTTCATCACTGCTGATATCCGTCACCCCGAAGTTACCCAGCCGGGCTCCCCTTTCGGGAACGAGGATGCGTTCGGTATCCCGGATGACCCGTAATTTTTCAGGATCTATTCGGGCCATGAATAAAGGTGCCCGGTGGCGGAAAACATGATCATTACCGGCACCCCGTCTGGTGTAGACCAGAAAGAGTCCTTCGCTGTGGGTGACCCAGTGCTGCTGGGTATTATAGCTGCCCAGTTCGCTTCCATCATCAAATTTCCAGGGTTGAATGGGATGATAGTTTAAGCCATCATCGCTATGGGTCACATAGGCTCTGTGGTCATTCCGGATCGTCATAAAATACCGGTTGTCGAAACGGGTGATGGATGGTTCGTGCAGTCCCCGGGAGGCTTCATCAATGCCCAGCTCATTGCCCTGTTGTATGTAGGACAGCTGCTTACCGTCAAACGAACATTGTAAGACGGTGATGTGTGCATTCTTACCCGGCGGACGAAAGGTGATTGGTAACAATATCGTTCCGTCAAAGTCGTCATAACGCTGGGCACAGCCTGCACCGGAGTTGTAAAATTTATCCAATTCCGGCAAGGCCAGCTTCTGCCATGCTGACCAGGAATCTTCCCGGGGGTCATAGATGGAAAAGGCAGTCTGTCGTGGTCGCGGTGAGGTGACCTTCCAATCGGGAGTATAGACGACCGTATGGCCTGTACCAAGGAGAGTGCGGGAAGTATGATGGTATTTAGGCCAGAAGTCACTGGCGGCAACCGGTCTCACCTCCCCATTCAGGGTTTCAAAGCGGGGAGCCAGATTTGGAATTTCCCGGACTTCTGTCCAATGCCTGCCCAGGTCATCGGTGGAAAATCCAAACATGCCCCTGAAAACATCACTACCTGAAAGGTCCAGGCTATTCATGGTCATGACGACCCGGGGGAGATCTCCGGTACCGGCGCCCGGAACAATGCCAGCACGGGGATGCGCCCAGCATTTTGTTCCGTCAAATAACCGGGTAGGTACCATACGGGTTACCTGATAATCGAGGGTTTCCGGTTGCCGGGATGTCTTTAGTCCGGACAAACCGGGGAAAGTCAACAATGAAACCGACCCGGTCAGTCCTTCCCTGATGAATTTCCGTCTGGATGAATCGCTGCCGCCTGCCACTGTCTAACTAATTTCCAGTATGGAGCCGGCGATATGCCGGGTACTGTTGTCCAGATTAAAGTAGAAGGTGACCAGGATCCGTTTCCCGTCCAGCATGACCGCCCAGGGGTATCCGATATCGGTGGAGCCGCCGTCATCCCGGATGATGATCTCTTCCGCGGTTTCGTAATCGGTGCATTCGGCATTCAGGATCCGGGCCCGGATACCATAGGGCTGATGGCGATAACCGTAGACCAGCAATACCCGGTCATCGGGTAATCTCAGGGCCTGCAGGGGATGCCCCTGAAAGCCCATGGACTTCCAGGGTCCAAACGAACGTCCCTGATCCGTGGAGCGGGCGATGCAGGCCTGATCTTCCATGCCGGCCGTGCGGAGAAATGCAACGAGGTCGCCGGCTGGTGTTTCGTATACGGAGGTTTCATTGAAGGAGGCTTCCGGGTCTTCGGCTACCGGGCAGGAATATTGCCAGTGCAGACCCTGATCATCCGAGATCATCAGAAAAACGGATGTCTTGCCCGGTTTGTCGAGATCGTTGCGGGCAGCCACCGCCCAGTACAACCGGCCGTCGCTCCCCTCCCAAAGAGCGCCCCGGTTATAGGCCGGGAGGGGTACTCCGAGGGCGCTGTTTTTGATTTCTGAAGGAACAGCGGGTGGGTAATATGGCCCGTTCCATGTTTTTCCCTGATCGGTGGATCGCAAGTAATATCCCCCGAGGAAAATGGTTCCTTTCATGTTTTCTACATAGGGTTGTTTGAGGTTGGCAATGCCGTTTTCCCGCACAAAAGCCCAGCCATAGCTCGTACAGAGGATGGTTCCGTCGCGGAGCTGCAATAAACAGGGATCCTGTGATCCGCCGAAAGGATGGGCATACAGCAACGTGGGCTCTTTAGTCCAGGTCAGGCCGTTGTCAGTTGAAGTGACATAGACCAGATAACTGTTGGGGTCAACATGATTGGATCCTTTCTCCCCAAAAATCTTACGATCGGGAGCGCGCCGAAAGGCGACCAGGATCTCCCCGGAAGCTTTCCGGATCACGGACGGAAAAGCGGCATAGAAGGTGGGATCTTCATAAATAGTGAGATCGCTGATTTTTCGGAGGGGAGGCTGCTGATCGGATGTGGCTGTCAACGTGCTGTTGGTTTGGCCGGCAGTAAATAGCAGCGATGCAAGGGTCGATAAGGTAAAAAAGATGTGAAAGATCATTATTGATTGAATTTCAGAGAATAGAGATTGGCATCCTTGAGGTAGATACAAAGCTTCACCGGCATGGAGGCCAATGGGGTCAGGTCGGAATTCCCCTGCCAGGTGACGATACGCTTGATTTCATTGCCAATGATTTCATCGGCCTGCTCAAACCCAAAACCGGGCAGAGGGTCACCATCCGAATCCTGCACTTCAATCCGGATTCCTCCGGCGGCCGAGGTGCTGTAATTGATTTCCAGTTCATTACCGGTGAAAGTGAAGGGTCTGGTGGTTACTTTCCCTCCCTGATATCCGGCCGACAACGAGGTGAAACCATCAATCCGCAGTACATATCTTTTCAGATGGGCGGTAGGTTGGGCATAGTTTTCATTGACGTATACCGACATTTCGGTATCGTTGGTTTCGACGACGTTTAATGCCGGATAATTGGACCGGGAAACCCAATTTTGCAACCCGATCCCGGGCCGGATAAATGACTCCATAAAGGTACGTTCATACACATTACCACCACGGCTGGTCATCAGGACCGCATCGGAACAATCCATAAAATATTTTGGATTGACATTCAGCTTCCGGGCCTGGTCTTCGGTCAATACCTGCCGGTTTGGCATAAACCGGGCACCAATGGCCACATAGATCGAGGGAGCCCGATAGTAAGGGCTTGTCTGTTGGGTATAAAGATGTTCCGGCGGAGTATTACCAAAGGTCATGTCTTCGGGTGCTGACCAGGTTATAAAATCATCAGAGGTGGTACGACCGACACTCCGGTATCCTGAGTAGCCGTCTCCGGTCCAGATCCGGAAATAGCATACGTACTTCTTTTCGTGTTCCGACCAGAAGGCCACATTTTGCGAATCGAAAAGTCCCTGGGTAAAGACCGGTTCTTCGCGTATTTTTTTCCAATGGATACCATCGGGTGAGGCGTAGGCAATCAGGCCGCTTTCGCCGGTGCCCCCGATCGCCTTGTATTTTTGTCCGGGAAGGGCATTGGGGTTTTTATCGATAAAGGGACTGAAATTATGCGTCACCGGTGCGGCGTTGGCCAAAATGACATTGTTGTTTAAAGTGCCTCCGACTTCAAATATCTGCAGGTTGGGTTTTTCCCAGTGTACTCCATCCTGCGACTGGGCGTAGCAGGTGACTTCGGCCGGATTGCCATCTTTTCCTGCTTCTCTCACGCCTCGGTAATAGGCACGGTACAGGGAATCATCTTTGATGATGGTACAATAGGCACTGAAATGGCCTTCCCAGGGTTTATCAAAATAAAAGACCGGTCCCCGGTTTTCCGGGTGATGCAGCTGCGGCACTACCTGATCCATCTGCCCGATCAGGTGGTGGTCGATAAAAAGTTGCCGCTGGTCTTCCAGCCGGATAATGTCCTGAGCCCGGGTGCTATGGATCGCCAGTGAAATAAAGATGAAAAATGAAACCAACCAGGACTGATATGGCAAAAACCGGAATTTTCTCATCATGCCTGTGCTCTTTCCTGCTTTAAAATCTGCTGATAAGCCTCTTTGGCCTCCGTATCCTCCCGGGCCGATGCTCCAAAGTAGACAAATCCCATGACCCGCCTGGAGCGGTGCGGACTTTTGTTTCCGTCGGCCCGGTGAATGGTCATGCCATGATGTACCAGCACATCGCCCACCCTGGCAGGCACGGCCACTTCATTTTCAAGGTCATCGGCCGTCCCGTAGTCGTTAATGCCCTGAGAAAATCCCAGGATCTGGCTCCGGCCATGGGGTCGCATGCCCTTGCGATGGGAATTTCTGACATAAATCAAGCAGCCGTTTTCTTCGTCGGTATCTTCCACCGGCACCCAGAAAGTGATGGCCTGCGGGGGAGTGATCATAAAATACCAGGCATCCTGATGAGGCGGGGTAGGCTTGCCGATGCCCGGTGGCTTGTTGAAATACTCTACAAATCCTTTGGACATCTTTTCACCCAGCAATGCTTCAGCGAGTAATTCCAGTTTACTTCCCCTTAAGAGTCCTTGAAAATAAGGATCATAATCCGACATATGAAACAGCTGTTTTAAGGTGGATTGGTCAGCCGCATCCTCATAAAATGCATGATCAGCCGGCATTTGCGGTACGATCAGGCGGATGAAATGCTCCAGTTGATCTTTCAGCTCTCTTATCTCATTTGGTAGTAAGAAACCGGGCAGGTGGAGATAACCATCCTGATCAAAAGCTGATTGAAGAAGCGAAGAGTTACTGCTATCCATATTGAAATTTTTTCGATCTCCAACCGGAAGTTTGATCGGTCTGCCAGGTAACCGGCCCGCCAAAACTTGTCGCCTTATCCGGTCAGATCATCATGGGAGTGTAGGTCCCGGCAATTTAGGGATTTATGTTTTGTCGAACGAACTTTCTGAGAGGATAATCAAGACTCAATGTTGATGTTGCACCCTTTACGGATTTTCATTAGGGGACTATTGCGTGATTGGAAAAAATTGTAAATTAGTAATGAATGATTAAAACCCCAGTTAACCATGAAAACCATTCACTTTGCCTTCTTTGTGGGGGGCATTATGATTCTTTCCTGCTCCAAGGAGGAAGTCATCCGGAAAAGTCCGACTTCCGGACCATATATCAATCAGCCAGTTGACGACGACTTAGAGCGTTTAATTACTTGCGATAGATACTTTTTCTGCCTGACAGAACACAATTTCAGGAGAGTAACTAACGGTGTGGTACCTTATGTTCCGGGTGCCTATGGCGCTGCCGCTTCTGCCGGAGATAAAGTCTTCTTTGGAGGAGGACATGAAGAGGGTACGTGGGGGCTCGTACAGGCAGACGTCAATATTTTAAACACAAAGGCTAATGCCTGGGCCTACAGGTACCTTTCGGTGCCACGAAGTTATCTTTCAGCAGCCAGTGCCGGCAATAAGGTATTATTTGCAGGGGGAGCCAATATTGTTTCTTTGAATCAGACTAATGGTATCGCACCTTACTGGCCTCTCAAGTATTATGACATAGTTGACATCTTTGATGTTGAGGACTATACACAAACTTATGGAACGCTGAGTGAAGCAAGGGCATACATGGCTTCCGTAAGTAGCGAGGAAAAGGCTTTCTTCATTGGCGGCAAGACCATCTACAGCAAGATCATCTACGGCAAGATCATCGATGGATTCTCCTCCAACATGGATATTTACGATGCTGAAAGCAATCAATGGTCAGTGGTGCAAATGCCGCGCGAAAGAGCCTACGCAGGTGCAGCGATTTCAGGTGGCAAGATCTACATAGCGGGCGGTCAGAACGCAGAAGGTCTTTTTGTTCTTCCATTCTACAATAATCTCAAGTCGGTAGATATATACGACATTGAATCCAATGAATGGTTTGAATCAGAGACCCCTCATGAACATCCCTATGGTGTGGCAATTGCTTTGGACGGTAAAGTCTACGTTGCCGGTGGAGATGGAAAACAAAATAACTCAGTGGACATCTATAATACGTTTACCGGTGAGTGGAGTTCTGCTGAGCTTTCAGACAGCCGGTATGATATGGCGGTTGGAACGGTTGATGGCAAGATCATTTTTTTTGGAGGCAGGCTTTCACAGGTTAATTTCTCTGAAAATGTTGACGTGTACGATCCATCTTCAAATACCTGGTCGGTCGCGAAATTGATATCAGGTGCGTCAGGAGTTGCTGTTGCCTGCGTTGACAGGGCATGCTTCTTCACAGGCCTGCTGTATGACAACGGAAACACGATTGCCAACCAGTATATTGAAATATTACCATAACCTGATGTGACCACCGGGTTTGATTGAACATGATAACGTTCGGTTTTTGCAAACATGCGCTTACCTTGCGGCATGGTATATGGCATTAAAAACTGTGAGCATCACCTGGAACGCTTCCAATTCATGTCCCCGGGTTTTTTAATGAGGATTTTTTGGAATTTCTAATTTTGCTGATATCAAGATCTGTTTGATGAAAATATAATTATGCTGAATTTTCCAATTTCCACTTCCATCCGTTGAATTCTTTCTGGAGCCGAATGCTATGTAATATAATTATACTATGAAGTACTTTATTTTACTAGGTGCGCTATTGTGGACATGTCAGCAAACAAGAAACTATGATTCAAAATATTCAAACATCTTGAAGGCCTTGCCAGTTACTGATCTTTCTCCCGCATTTGAAGGAGAAAGTATACGGATTACCCTGGAGACTATCGTCGATTCGTTAACTTATATACCTTTAAAAGTCCCTGCTGATCAGCCTGTTTCTGTTATTAAGAATGTTGTAGTGGATTCAGTATTTTTGGCAGTCACAGATGACAAGGAGAATATTCTTTGTTTTAATATTAATGGAGATTTGTTGTGGAGCGTACGCAACATTGGGAGGGGACCTGGTGAGTATTTGGGAGTAAACAGATTGGAGATTTCCGCAAAGCAGGATTTGTTGGTGATATTGGATGGGAGGACATCGAATGTCATCCGCTATAGATTGAAGACCGGCGAATTTATTGATCAGTTCCGTAGTGATCTTTCTCCTTATTTTATCAAGCTGCTTCCTAATGGAGATTTTCTATTCTATGTGACAAGGCCTATGTACTGGGAGCACGGGCATTCCATATGGCTTGTCTCAGATAGAGGTATTAGAAAGGACAAAATATGGAAAAGGTATGATCATATAGAGTTGAATGAGGGAACCACCATTCATTCCAGCAATGTGTTTCCTTGCCTGGATGGAGGTTGGTTTATTTATGAAAAGTTTTCATTTGGTATAGTGAAATTTGATCCATTGAGTTTTAATGTTGAGCCATTTTTTAAGTATGACTTTATTGATAGCTATGCCATTCCATATGATCACGATTTTAATGGAAATGCAATGCACAGGGCAGAGGTCTTGAATGGGAACTCAATTGAGGATGTTTTTATAGTTGGTAAGTACTATATTTTTAAGGCGCGAAAAAAGATGCAGAGAATTTTGCTGGGTTTCGATAGTCATTCAGGTCGGTGCGGTGAGATAGGATATGATGGACTCATGGATGATATTAGTGGTGGGCCGGAATTCTATCCAGGAGGCTACAATCATGATGGAGTTGGCTGGGATATGGTTGAGGTGGATAAGGTGCCTGAGGATTACCTGAGTAATTTTGACTCAAGTGCAACCCACAGTGAGTATGTGCGATTAGTCCATTTTGCTGAATGAGTGAAAGTAGTCGCTATTCAATCTGACCGCTTTCCCAGAGGGGCTGTATCCTTCGGATTCCCATTCCTTCAACCATGATTGGATTTTATGCTGTATCTCCTTCCCCGGGGGCAATATCTGCCGGATTGCCAGCTCATGGATCTAATCACCTCACATTCCTAATTCCAGAATCTGAACTCGATGAGGGGTCAATAGGTTCTCGACTATCCAGTCTCCTAGCTATTTTGGGTCTCTTTCGTCTTTTCCAGGGCCACCGCCTGGCCTTCGGTGAAGATCAATCGCTCTGGCCAGCTGGCCGCGATCGTGTCAGAACGTAACGCAATAGATTATAGGTTATGGTTTACCTGAAAAGCTCGATATAAGCTTTCAGTTTTGAGATATTCACTTCAAAGAGTACATCATTTCCTGCCGTTCCGGCCCGCTCTGGCGCCATTCCGGTAAAAAGTGATGGATAAAGTTGCACGCCTTGACCATTTGGTGTTATTTGCAATGCCTGAATAAATGCACTGTTCTTGTCCGGTTAATTTGTCAGATTGTGTGACCCACTCATCGAATTGAATAAGTGTTCAAATCCATCAGAATCTTATTGTTAGGCTGGGGCTGTTTAAGTAGTACCTGCCACAAGGACCATAGTGTATCCACTGGTGACAGTCTGAGTTTTGTCTTTGACTATTCAATGGTTGATGTAAACTCGAGTATTCTTGATTTTATCTCGAGCGATATTGAGACATTACAATTTGAATCCATCGATCAGGCTCTATTCGCAAACCTCAACAGGATACTTCTGCTTGACACGTTCATCATAGCCCACAGCTGGGATCAGCATAAGGTAAGTGTTTTTAGCGCTGGGAATGGACGATATCTGGGTGATGTAGGTTCAGAGGGACATGGACCAGGTGATTTTCTTTCTGCAAGAGATATTTCTATTAATCGTCAGAGTCATGAAATCCACGTGTTAGACTATCGGAAGATACATGTTTATGATATTCGCACAAGAGGATTTGTAAGAACCCTGGAGGTTGATTTTGACGGCAACATCACCTACAATCCAATGTCTTTTTGTTTGGTGGGACCAGATGATTATGTTTTCTGGAATGAATCACCTGACAGTTGGATTCCTGAATCAATCGACGCGAGTTACTTGATTCATTGGGACGGTGATAATTACCGCTATTTTGTTCCATTTTCAGGAACGAAAGATGTCTTATCGATTCGATTTACAAATGCCAGGAACGGGAAGTGCCTGATTAGACCTCCATTGGGAGATTTCCGGATTATGGAATGGAATTCGGGGAGTGTAAGATTCAAGTATAGTTTGGAAGTACCTTCACTCGTTCCCAAAGATAAGATAAGCATTGAAGATAAGGCAAGTATTGGAGATCGTGACCTGAGAGATTATGAGACACAAATTGTGCAAGTATTTGAAGTCAGCAATTATGTTTATGTAGTTTTTGAAGGCAAAGGTGGAAGGATATATCAGGGGCTACTTGATACATCGGGAGGTGCCAGATTCTGGGAATACACAGTTGATCTTGATTTCCCTCACGTTCTTCATTCCGATGGCCAAAACCTGTATGGAGTTCTGTCACCAGATAGGATTTTAGATAGATATCGTCAGAGGGAAAAGTCAGAGAAGTACAGCAACCTGTTTTATTCCAAATTGGATCTAAATACTATTGAAGAGTTAGATAATCTCATTCTCTTCAAATTTACTTTCAGATAGTTCAATCTTCAACCCCGGGTAACTATAGACCTTGATAAAGTACAACAATGAGTTCTAATGTTTTGACCACTTTGGCGTACCTTATATTAGTTATTTCAATGGCTGGATGTGGTATATTGTATCATATCGCTAATAGGAGCGAGATGCAGTTATCAAATTGCAGTAGAATTTTGAATATCTGAGAACCATGAAGAGAATAATATATTATATTCTGGTACTTGATTTATTCCTTCTTGGATGTATGAAGAGGACAATTGAGAAGCAGCAAATTGAAGAAATTGTGCTTTACCCCGATGTGCTCACTGACCAATTTTCCGATTCTGTGTTCTTTTCCGGCCAGATAAACTATTTATCAGTCAATAAAGATCTGGTGGTTGCCTCGGATCAACAGAACGGCACCGTTTTTATTTTTGATCATGAACTAAATCCCAGGGCGGCTATCGGTAGGAAGGGAAGGGGCCCTATGGATTTTATAAACCCTAAATGGACATTTTTCATGGAAGGCAAGCTCATCATCTTTGATCATGATGGCGCTAAATATGTCTCGGTTAGTCTCGATGATTTCGCAATTGAAGAGATCGTAAAATATTCTCCGACAATTATGTCCTTGGGAAAAAGTGTAATGATGAAAGATGGAACTGTGATGGTCGCTAATGTAGATGGAGAAGCTCCGATCCGGGTACTTTCAACCAATGGGAATAGTCTGTTGGAGTTTGGACACTTTTTCCCTTCAGATAACTATCGTCATAAAAGGGCTATAAACAATTTCCATTTGCTTAAGGGCTCAGATGAGAACGTCTATTCGGTTGGCATGAATAGACCTTTCGTATTTAAGTATAACAGTACGGGAGAATTACTGTATTATAGAGATTTGACAGACTATTTTACCTATCTCATCGAATCAAATGAGGAAATGATTAACAGCAACGAAGACTATAAGTATATAAGTTGGAATCTTTACAGAGATGTTTCAGTGTTTGGAAATGAGTTGTACCTTCTTTTTTGGTCGAAAGAGGAGTTCCCGCAATATAACCCTCACATTCGTCAGACCATCTACGAGATTTTTGTCTTAAATGATGATGGTACCAGTTTGGCACCCAAATGTATTTTTATTTCAAGTTCAGAGTCCAATGCGCAGTAAAAATTATTTCATTTTAATAGTACATACCATATGGATGCTGACTGCAGCATATTTATTCTCTTGCAAACAGGATGAATTATCTAATACTGGAGATCCTCCCAAAAAATCTAATACAAAAATTGACATTGATTTTAATTCAGCAAAATTTGATCACTTCAATTCAATTTTTAACGATATTGAATTTATACTATTAGACTCAGAACATAAAGAGGCGTTCTTTGACTGGAGTGATGAAATGATCATAACAAATGACTATATCATTATCCATGAAGTAGCTTATAACCTTGATAATAATATATTAGTTTTTTCCAAAGATGGTAAATTTATCAAAAAATATGAAGGTTCTTCTCACAGAGGCCCAGGAAGTTTTTCTACTGCATCCGATGTTATTTTCGATGCATCAACCAATAGAATAGAGATTTTTGATAGACTTACTAAAAAGATTGTGATTTTTGATGTCAATTCGGAATTATTTGATGAGATCTATATCGACCTAGAAGATGTTGATGCTTTTCAAAAAATGGCAGGAAAGTATTATTTATATGTAAATAGTGAATTTCTACCTTACAACATTTATGTTACGGATGAAAAGGGGAAAATTAAGAATAAATTATTTAAGCACCAAAAGGCTTTTTCTGTAATTCATGGCAATCCTGACATCTTCTATGTTGATTCCAAAAATAATGAAATATTATATAAGCATACTTTTGGGGACACTTTATATCGAATCAATCGGAATGACAAAGTTTTTGTCAAAGAAATCTATAACAATCTTAGTGGATTAAATGACAGTTACTTAGCTCTCAGAATTAAACAGCTGTATGATCTAAATGCATTTCGTGAAGCTAGTCTAATCTTACCTGATATTAAACGTGATTCAACTTATGCAAACTGTGGTCAGTGGAAGATTACTGGAGATCTATATCTAACATTTTTTGCGTTTAAAAATGTTATTGTTTGGGTCGCAAAGAACAATAGAAGCAGAGAGTACAATCTAATACTACTTCGAGAACCTGAAGTCAAGGATTTCTTTAAGTATTTACTTATTCCAAGATTTGTTGATAATGAATTTATTTATGCCCTTACTGATTCGGATGAATTCCTAGACAACTATAATTACTTGTTGCAGCACGAACCTGATAAACTAAATATCATTCAAAAAAATTCACCAGAAAATTATTGGAAGTATATTGATTGTATTGCTAAGATAACTAGTAATTCTAATTCTGTATTGCTTAAGGCAAAATTAGATTTAAATTATTTAGATTAAAATTCAAGTTGGGTTTATATTCCTGGAGTTGGGACCATTGTGGTTCTCTATCAAGTCACAGAATAGTAATGACAAGGTGCAAAAATTACGGTGTATTCCTCATGGATGTTGGCCTACCAACAACTAGTGGTCTGTAACATTTAATTTGGAAGTATATTTATCTAACTTATATAACAATAAGAACTTATGAGAGTTTCATTGATAGGTACGTATCGGGTCGGTAACAGGCTTAGTGGTAATGCACTTCTGCTTCTTGGGGTGATCCTGATGGTTGGATGTTCATCTTTTAATGATGATGATACTATACAGACGGCCTTTGTTAGTGAGGAGGACTTTAGCATAGATACCATGCAGTTTGGAACCCCCGGGACCGTCCGAAATTTGCCTTTTAGCATATTTTCAATGAATTCTCTGAATCCGGATGAATTTTATTTCGGCTACGACCGGCAGACACATCGCATCCTGCGCTTTTCATTTATTCAGAAACAGTATGTCAGGACCATAAAATTGTCTAATGCCGGACCTAACGGCATTTCAACATTGATTTCGTTGTTTTATTTGTCCCCTGATTCACTATTTGTGCTGGAGCTCAACCCCAACCGGTTGTGGCTGATGGATGAGGATGAAAATTTGGACTTGATTGTGGATATCGGGAAGCAGTCGGAGGTGGATCAGTGTATGAAGGAACTCTTTGCGGTAAACTATAATAATGCCAGTCCCATTTATTACCGAAAGGGAAGAATTTATTTTGCGACGAGGCCTTATGGGAGCAAGAGTGATTTTAAACATCCTGCGATAGGCTACTATGATATGACCACGCATCGCCTGGATACACTTCCGATTCATTATCCCCAGGTTTTTAACGAGGAGTTTTATGGATTTTTTAATTTTGCTAATGTACTGTTCGATGAGGATAGAATTATTGTGAATTTTCCGATTTCCACCACAATCTATATTTATGATTATTCCGGTGATCTGATATTTCAAACAGGATCGCTTCCCGGTATTAAGGATACGCCACCATTGCGACGAATTAATGATCAAAGTGTTTGGATGGATCACGTAAACGGTAGTCCTTATTTATATCCCATTCAGATCTTGCGGCAGGGAGAGTTTTTTGTGCAGTTTGGCAGAGATGCGGTCCCTCCTGAGGAAAGCGATGTGATTGCCGGTTACAATCTGGTCTACAGTAAGGATTTTAGAAGGGTATGGATTTATAAGGTGAATAAAATATTTCATTCCAATGGCGGTTCTTTTTTGTTTCATCAACTTCCCATAGAGTCTTCTGACTGGCAAAAAATCGAATTGTATGAATTTGATTGGTGATATTTTGGTGTTTTTTAAGTGTAGCGAGTGCATATATATATCGGGTCATGACATTTTATATTGTATCTATAGAGGAAAAAGACGAGAGAGTTTTAGGCCATCTTTATATACCACTGGACGGAGGCAGGTATGATAAAAATCAAGTCAATTGTGGTATCATGGAGCGGTCTGATCGTAGTTAAGAACTGAGGGATAGCGAAATTGAGGAGGGATCCAGTGTGAATAGCTGGTTGTGATCTCAAGATCGATAGAGTGATTGAATTATCGTTATCTGGGATTTTTAATATTAATATATTATAATATATTATGAAGAATACATTGAAGTTTTTTGGAGCCATTTTGTTCCTTGTGACAGTACTGGTCAATTTAAAACTAGTGGTTCAATACCCTAGATCAGGTGCTTTCTTTTTGAAGAATTTGGAATTGGCGTGTCTGGTGGCCAATGCTGAGGAAGGAGAAACCATTTGTGGGGACAGTTGGAGCGACCAGGGATGGACAACCGGGGATATTGCCTGGTCAGGAGATGGGATTTGTGGTGGATTCGGGACCCTATAACCGGCTTTAGGCTATCGTTTCCATAGGTAATGAATCGACTAAAAAATGTCTTTAATCGGAAGAATCTATGAGCTTTTACAACTTTTTGCGTTTTATTTCGATCGTTGTCCTGTGGATCGGTTGTGTTGAACCCGAACAGGATGCGGGTGAGTTGATCAGGGTAGACTTGACTGAAGATAAGATAACGAAAGCCGGAATCATAAATATAATTCCACTGGAGACCGGGAATGAATCGCTGTTTTCGGAGGCAAAGAGGGTTGCATTGGTTGATACAACCATTTTTATACTTGATCAATTAAAGAGGAAAAATCTGCTTGGGTTTAACAATAGGGGAGCCTTCTTAAGGGCACTACCGGTTGGAAAGGGAGTGGGGGAGGTTATGCAACCGGTTGACTTTGTGTATGATGCCGGAAGATCTACCATTAAAGTCTTCGATGCAGCTTTGATGCGAACGACGGATTTTGATTTGAATATGTCTCCACTCACTTCTACGGACTATGACAGCAGGTATATTCGGTCCTTCAGGCAGTTGGCTGATAGACAGTGGTTGGTGCATTATCAGACAAATGAGGTGATTTCTGATGAGATATACTCTTATCTTGTTTATTCACCGGATTTTAAGACCTGTACTGACACCATACTTGTTGATCGATACGATCATAAAAGCATGATGTTGTCTAATTCGATCAGTCGGGAAAATGCTGAGGTGTTGTTCTGTCGTCCTTATGACCAGCGAATTTATACCTATCAGAACGGCGAGGTGGCAGTTAAATATCAAATTCAGTTCGATCGGTTTAATATTACGCCTGATCATATTGAGGAAGGGGTGGAGGTTATGCAGGGACTTTTTCGGAAGGGTGAGTTGATTAATATGGTGGGTGATATTATCAATAACGACCGCTTTTTTGCCTGCACGTTTTCTCTTAAGCGAAAGAGATTTTATGTGATTTACGATAAGGTTGAAAAAAAGGTTGGGATCACCCCGGATACTTCTGTACTTCCGTATGGATTATTGAAATCTACCCGGGCTGACAGGGAGTTTGTTTTGCTCGTAGAGCCGGAAGAATTACATAATTATGCAGATCAGGCCGGATTGGATTTGGAGTTATATAATAGTGCAGACGTAAAGGGAGGGGATAATCCTGTTCTTGTGGTGTTCGAGCCAGGTAGTTAGTATGCGTTTTTTTTGGATTGTCCATAATGAATCATTTTAGCCAAATCATTGATCGATAAGGGAATGTTCTTTGGCATTCCCTTCATACTACAAAGATCTCTCTATGCATTCAAAAAAAACAATAGATACTACCGGTTCTCCATTATGGTTACTTCTCACTTTTATATTAAGCTTAACATCCTGTCTCAGTGAACGGGAATCTCAAATGGAAAAAAGTGAGTCAATTCTTTTGAAATTTGATGACCTGACGAATAATTCAATACGAACATTTAAATTGGA
Organism: uncultured Saprospiraceae bacterium; assembly: GCA_964428345.1. Taxonomy (GTDB): domain Bacteria; phylum Bacteroidota; class Bacteroidia; order Chitinophagales; family Saprospiraceae; genus JABDMH01. Next base: position 39,002 of record CAYRYD010000025.1, read on the forward strand.
GGATGGTTTCACAGCGATCGAGAAAGTAATATATCTGGAGCAAAACGAAGAGACTCTAGTTCCTTCAACGATGGACTTTTGTGTATCAGATGAGTATGTATATATTTACAATAGGAGTTCAAGGAGGGTCATGCAGTTTGAAGACAGTGGGAAGTTTTTGCGATTTCTTGGGTCGGAAGGCAAGGGACCAGGTGAATTTGTAAGATTCGGAGGATTAACAGCGAATGATGAGTGTCTGTTAGTTTGGGACGGGATGGGTAAGAAAGTGTTATTTTATGAACACAGTTCTGGAAAGTTAGTTAGGGAGTTACCGTATGAATACGGAGCACATGAAATTGAAAGTACAAAGAATAGTGATGTAATTGTGTTTTACACTCCGTATCGAAGCCAGGAATATTTAGTAAACAACATAAAAATTGATGACCGGAAAAATATGCACTATATTAAAAATAATTCGTGCTATGATAGTAATAATTTTGGCATTAGTGATGCACTATCAACATATCAGGAGGAAATTATAGTTTTTGATTTTTTTACAGGACATGTATATAGTATGTCATCTTGGGAAAATGTAAGTTTGAAATACACATTGGCATTGGAGGATCAGTTTCCAACGAAGATTTGTGAGATTGAGGATGACTATATAATTAATAATATAAACAATAATTTCAAGTATAACATGCCCATCAAGTTCAGGGAACTTAAGGGACATATATTGATTGATATTCTTAACAAGAATCGGGGATCAAATTTGATTATTTTGTCAAAGGGATCAGGAAATTATGTTAACTACTCCGACACAGAAGAAGCTAAATCTTTTGGAGTAAAGTTGGGATTCTTTCCAACGGTCAAGATTGACGATGAAAAAGTGGGCGCTTTGGTTGATTATCATTACTTATCAGATGTTTGGTCAATCGACGATAATCAAATCAAGACTCATATACCAGAACTTACTACTGAAAGCAATGCTGTTCTAATTATATTTAAGTATGTTACCTTTTAAATGTTGGAGGTCTTGGAATGATTTAATGGAATTAGAGCTTGATAAGGAAGTCTGACGTTTGCTTTTCAGTGCTATAACGCGTGCAACCAGGGGAGATCTATTATGTGTCGAGGCATCCTGGGTCCATAAGCCATCTTATTGATGATGATATGGTCATTGATTAGGATTGTGTCTTCCATCGAGCTACTGGGCACAACGCAGATTTCGAAGAAGAATAGCCTTACTGTGAGTGCAAGGACCATCATATACACCAGGGAGGTGGGTGCGGAGATAAACCATTTCCATTTTTTAGTGGAAAGTTTCCTTGTAAGCCTTCTTAATGCGGAGAAGATTACAAGAATGAATAGTATGACTAGCGGATAGAACAAGAAAATTCAAAGATTCAAGATTCTGAACTTAATTACTCCCTTCCGAAAGACCTTTTTCATGGATGAAATCGTACATGCAGAGTTTTCGGATTTCATGGTATTGTTTGATAATGTCCATCAGTGTCTGGTAGTATTGCAACAGGGCCTGTTCGCGGTCCTGCGCAGCGAGAGTGATTTCGGTGTGGGTGGCATTACCTTGCAGGAATTGCTGCCGGGTGATGTCCAGGATTTCGTCCGCTGTCTTACGGGCATCATCCCGGGCAGCCAGCGTATTTTTTAGCAATTCGAAATTGGTCACCAGGCTGTAGGCCTCCCTGCTCAGATCCTGTTGCTCTTTCTCAATACGGAGCGCTTCCTGAAGGGCTGCTTCGCTGGCTATCTTTTCGGCCAGTTCGTAACGCTTGTAGCCGGTGAGTGGTGCCCTGATGGAGGCGCTGAAGATTTCGCGGTCCAGAAGAGGGTTTAGGATGCCGGAAAGGTTATCTGATGTGTTGTTTAATCCCAATGAAACCGTGACATCCAGCCGGATATCTTTGTCCCTGGCTGCCCGTTCTTTTTGTGCCTCGGATTCTCTGAGACGCCGCTGATAATTATACTGGACATAATTGTTTTGAATGGCCAGGGTCATTGCCCGCGACCAGTCGATTTTGACATCCTGGAGTAGTTCCGGAGTATCCAGGATAATGGTTTTTTCGCGACCCATGCCCATAAAATCGGCCAATGCGATCTGGGCCTGTCGCCAGGACATGGCCTCCTGTTGAAGGTTCAGGTCATTGTTTTTTTGGTCCAGGTTTAATCGCAAGAGTTCCGTTTTGGTGACTTTTCCAATCGCATGCAGTCTATTTTTAATGAAGATCAGTGAATCTGTCTCGGCGATTTTTTGCCGGTTTAATTCAACTTTTTGCTGTGCCGTATAGGCTTGATTAAAGAGGTCAATACCCTTAATCAGAATATCTTCCCTGACCCGGGCAAAATTTTCTTTAAATTCCAGGTAAAGCAAAGACAGCCTTTCCTTTTGCCACTTCAATTCATTAAAAGCGAATAGCGGATGGGTATACGATATTTGGAGGGGCCTAATAAAATAGGTGGTGCTTTTGTCAAACTGGCCGGTCTTGAAAATATCCAGCCTTTCGATGTCTGATCGTACCGACAAAAAACCTCCGGTTTTTTCCAGCTGGTAGTTTAAATCGATACCTATACCATTGTACATAGTCGACCTGCTTACAAAGGCATCCGTGCCATCTGGCAATGGTCTTGACTCGATGGAATGGTTTAGGTTGGGTAAGGTCGCATCCATAAATAGTTGTGGCTTGAACTGCAGATCCGCTCTTTGGAAAGCGTATTCCTGCTCCAGAGCTTGCGAACTGGCGATTTTTAGATCAATCGCCTGTTCGACGGCAAGAGCTAATACGTTTTCCAGGTTGAGCACCACGGTGTCCTGGCCGTGAGCATTGATGGCCATCCCTGTGATGAGAGCCGTTGATAATCCAATCCATTTCGTAATCCATTCAATCATGTCATTATTCATAATAAATAGTTTGTAATGCACCATTGACCACTGACCATTCAACATCACATTTAGTATTTCCTGGCAGTTAATTCATACAACATCGGGATCACAAATAAACTGACGAGGGTTCCCACTCCCAGGCCTCCGATCAGGCTCAATGCCAACGGTCTTTGCAGCATCCTGCCCAGGTCATCTCCCCAAAGAAAGGGTAGCAAGGCGAGTATGGTGGTCAACGAAGTCATTATAATGGGATTTAATCTTTTTAATCCACCGGCATATATCGCTTCGCGGGTGGACGTACCGGTTCTTTTCATCCGGTGAATGGTGTCAATCTTAATAATGCTGTCGTTGATGATAATACCAATGGTCACCACCATACCAATGGCTGACATGACATTGACGCTGCTGCCAAAGAGCCATAAAAAATAAATCGATCCGGTGAGACTAATGGGTATTTCGGCCAAAACTACCAGCGGTAATATCAGGGATTCAAACTGTGCTGCCATCAGGAAATATAAAAGCAGAATACTGGCCAGGAGCGCCAACAGAATGTCCCGGATCATCCGGTTATTTTGCTGTGAAGGGCTCAATAGATCTACTTTGATTTCCGGAAATGAGGAAGCGATTTCTTTGGTTATTTTTTCAATTGTAGCGTCATCGCCGCTGCTTACCCACATCGGAATGTACGCCCCTTCATTACTTGCAAAAACACTTCTTGGTTCATAATCTGATTGTAAGCTCACCAGTTGCCGGATGGGTATTTGTTCGTTTTCTTTGTTTTTTATGAAGTGGTTGAGTAATACACTGGTGATGTCTTCGGGTTCGGATTTTACGATCACCGGAAGTTGATATTGAAAACTGCTGATTTTGGCTATTTCATGATGGCCAAGCAGTTTTTTTAGCTCAGCCAAAAGTGTCCTTTGGTCAACCTGGTAATGCAGCATTTTCTCATGGTTTAGTTCCAGCAGATACGATTTATCGGAAGAGGGAACCTCTAAATATACCTGATCTCCTGCACCGGCTTGCAACCGTGAGTGGTATTCTTTAAATAAAGGACTATTGGTGTTGTTTTGATGCTGAGGAAGGTAGCATCGTATTTCTGATTTACCATTGCTTTCCGGAAACATCATATGAAATGCCGTCTTCTCAGGGGCTATATTCACGATTGCCCGGGGGTAACCGGTATTTATTCGATGACGAATATTTTGCTTTAAAAGCTCCGGATTGGTTTGTGACGTGTATTTGAGCAACACTGCGGCAGAAGTCATTTTTCCGTCGTAGAAATTATTTTGCAGATATTGTCCTTCTCCCACGTGGGCCTGCCACGGCTCCCCGGTATTTTCAAAAATCGACTGCAATCGTTGGATCGCCACATCCGGACGAATAGGCTCATTCCAGTCGATTGAGATTTCGACAGCATACTCAGGCAGGGCCGGGAACCGTTCTACCACGATCCTGTTGAGTATGGGGTAAAGTCCCAAACAGAACAGAAAAATTAATAAGACGGCATACGTCTTTTTATCCAGGAAAAATTGAAGACCTCTGTGATACCATGATTCCAGAAATAGGATCATCCTGTTCTTTTGCCGGACACGTGTATAGTTTTTTCTTTTGATCAGGGCAAAGTATAGCGTCGGCAATAAAATGATCGATACCAGATAGGAAATGATCAGACTGATACTTACCGCCATGGCCTGATCCCAGAACAAGGCCCCGGCAAGTCCGCTTAAGAACATCAGGGGTATGAATACACTGCAGGTAGTGAGCATGGAGGTGAGCAATGGCCGGATCATTTCATTAGTGCCATGGATGCAGGCATCAGCCAGGTCCGTTTCACGGTTCCAGGCCTGGGAAATATTGTCCAGCACAATAATGCCATTGTCGATCATCAGGCCCAGGCCTAACAAAATACCAGACAACGACAACATGTTGATCGATATTGAAAAAGCTTTGAAGAATAACAGGGTGATGAGCAAACTCACCGGGATCACGATGGCCATCAGCACCGGAATGCGCCAATAGTTGTAAAAGAAGAAAACGATGGTGACGGCCAGGATACAGCCGAGAATCAGACTATTATAGAGATTGTCGATGGTGACTTCCAATAATTGGGTCTGATCGCGACTGATCGAAAGTTCGAGACCGGGAAACTCCGTCTGTACCTCCGTCATAATTCTGTTGAGATTCTTCTCCAGATCATACAGCGAGGAGCGGGGTGTCTTGATGATGGCCAGGCTGATAGCTTTTACACCACGGTCGATAAAGGCACCATTGGCGGCCTGTGATGCATAGCGTATCTCCGCGACATCAGCAAGTTGCAATACCCGGTCACCAACTACCAGCTTCACTTCTTTGAGACGGGAAATGCTGTGTAGCGGATGTCCGATCTGAACCAGGTACCGGTAATTACGTTCTTTAATCAGGATGCTGGATACCGGAATATGCTGTTGATTGATTTCCTGATGGATGATTTCCTGGTCTAGTCCGATAGCAGCCAACTTGTCATCATCTGGGATGATTTCTATTTGCAATTTCTCCGCACCATGCATATCGACCAGCGCAACTTCTTCCAACTGTTCAAGACGCCTGCGCAGGACTTCGCGGGCAAACTCACTCAGATCCAGAAAACCCGATCCCGGGCGATTGTCTTTATAACCTAAGCTCAGCAGATACGCCGGCAGGTCTTCCGCCCTGGTCTTGATCACCCGTGGACGGGCAATTTCCTTCGGTAGATCAGTCAGGCTGAGATCAACTTTTTCATTGGTTTCGATAAAGGCTTTATCCATATCCCAGCCATAGACAAAATGGATGCGGATTTCTCCATGCCCCCAATGACCTTCCGCGGCCAGGTCGTCGATGCCATTCATCGTGAGCAGGTGTCGCCGCAGAGGTGCCAGTGCCTGGGTCTCCACCTCTGCCGGACTTTTATTGGCGGCATCCACCTGGATGATCATTACCGGTATATCCAGGTTAGGCAATAGCGCTACATCGGTGCTACGGATACCTATTCCGGCCAGGATCAGTAGTCCCACAAATAGCATGATTACACTTACAGGACGATGGATCAAAAACTGTATCATGTTCCGTATGGTTTCCTGCTTTTTTTCATCGTGTTTTTGATTTTGATTTCTGGCGACTAAAGACACCGGTACATGGCATCAACGCCACCACCCCCACCACTGAAAACACCAGCCCCGCAATGGTACAAATGGCCAGTGAGTACCAGAAGGGTTCGTCTTTTTCGAAAAGCAGGAAGGGGAGGAGCCCTAGAATAGTGGATAGCACGGTCAAAAGAACCGGGATAATCTTGCCATGGTAAGCTTTTATATATACCTGCAGGTTGTTGATCTTTCTGTGCTTACGGATATTGTTGTAGTCGTTGATGATAAATATTCCCGCGTTGACCGAGAGTCCGGCCACCAGGAGGAAGGCAGTAAAGCCTCCCTGGTCGAATCGGAAATCAAAAAAGTGCACCACCAGAAAGATTCCGATAAAGGAGACTGGTACCAGGATGAGCGGAATCAGAGCCTGCCGCAACGAATTGAACAGAATCGATGAAACCAGGAAAATGACCACCAGCGAAGCCATGACAATATAAGTCATCTTGTCTTGCGACTGACGCCACCACCAGCCGGATTGATCATTACTGATCTGATATCCGGGAGGTAACTGGGCCTTAATTTCCTGAAGGGCCTGATCCCTTACCTTTTCAGCCAGACGATGATTGCCAATAAAATCATATTCAAGGAATAACTGATATTGCTGATTGTACCGAACGATTTTATTTTCGCCATGCCGCACGGCCAGGTGGCTGATCAGGTTATTTCTCAGGAATCGGGCCGTATCGACCGGATGCAAGCCGTGTTGAGCCTGCCAGATGTTGTTGGTTTCGTGTTCGGAAGACACCAGCCGTACGGGTAAAAGCTGATGGTTGACTTCAAGTGAACTGATGATACCTCTATCAGGACTGATATTTTGCCAGTAACTGATGTATTGCCGGGTGCTTTCTGCCGGGTGCGTGCCCAGAAGATCTTTATCCAACTCCAGTTGGAAATATCGACCATCGGGAGCAAAATAATTTCGGGTAGGATTAATAAACACTTTTTGAATGCGGATATTCCGTAGCAGATTTTTGCTGGCCTGCAGCGCTACTTCCTGGAGCTGATCATAGTTATAGCCTAGTAACTTCAGATGGGTGGTTAGACCTTGCCCTCTGAGTTCATTGTCAAATCCCCGGCCCACCCCGTAGATTTGAAAATCGCCGCTCCCGGTATCTATCGCCTTCCTCTCGAGGAGGGATTTCAGACGATACGGGAAATCACCGTCGGCATGGGCTTCCGTGAAGTTGATTTCTATCGACGAACTATTTGGGCCGAATACAAAACTGTTTATTTGGTTTACCTCCGTAAAAGATTTAATATAGATTTCGAAATCTTTGATAATATCGTTGAGTTGTTCCGTAGTGCCCCCAAAGGGTACACTGGCCCGCACGTAGAGGCGGGTTTCTTGTTTTTCGGTCTGTGCAAAAAGAAATAGATCTTTTCTCCGGACAAAAAGACGCAATGTGCCTCCCAGGTATTTTGTCAGATGAGTATGGATATTTTTTCCATACCACCCATCCATAAACTCATTGTACCAACCGGCTATTTTTTTATCGGATTTTATTTCATTCGGCAGTAAAAACAAGGGCACTCCAAAAGTCAGGATTAAGACGGTGACCGGTATCCAGCGATGCGATGACAGAACCCGGATATATTTACTATATACCCGGTTAAATCGCACCAGCCTTCTGCGCCGGCCAACTGACGGAATACTGATGGTTTGTTTTTTTATGATCGCCGGCAGATAAAATAAGGCTACCAATAAAGAGACGCCTACATTAATGATGAATATCCAGGCAAAATCGGTGAGTTGTTCGCGGTACTCGGGAGCAATAAAAAATATGATTGAAAGCGCACCGATGGTGGTCAGGGTAGCTGCCAGCAATGCCACAAATATTTGCTGATTGTGGTGCTTATAGATATGATCGGCACTCACGATTAAATTGTCGAGTACGATACCCAACGATAGGGTCAGACCTGCCAGGGAGTAGAGGTGTAATTCGAGACCTGCGAAATAATAAATAATAACACTGATCAATAAGCAAATAACAAAACCACTCCAGACGACCATTACTTTTCGGGTATGCCGGTAGATCAACACCATGCTGATCAATAAGATAATCATGGCTGCCAGCATCCGGACGCCGATCGTATACAATTCGCTGGCGAGATATTCGGATCGGTCGCTGACCAGGATAAGATCGATACCAGGAGGGAGGGTACTTTTCAATGCTTTCATTTTTTCACGGCAGAGACCGGCCAGCCTGATAATGTTAACATTGTCTTCGGCGTAGATCGTCATATTGGTACTGCGGTGGCCGTTGATGCGATAATAAGCGCTTTCATTTTGGGGAGCGATCCGGATAGAAGCGAGATCCGCCAGGGTTAATGTACGCCCTCCGACAACAGCGATTGGCACCGCGCCCAGGTCTTGCCGGATACCGGGATATGATTTCTGAGCTGTAAGATTGATGGCAGTACTTTGACCCGACGAATTGGAGCGGGTGCCGATAAAGTGGCGCTGATTCCAGTTACGGATGGCACTGGCCAGTGCGTCTTCTTCAATATTTAAGGTCGCGAGCAGATTTTGGTTGTATTCTATCTGATATTCATCTTTTTGCAAACCGCGCAGGGAAACATCAAACACACCGTTTATTGTGCCCAGCGGAATGATCAGCTTTTGCAGGACAACCTGTTCGAGTTCAATTCCCGGCAGATCCGATAGGAGGGCATAGGAGAGGAGGGTTTTTTTCGTTTCGAATTTACTCCGGTAGGTTATTTCCGGATAGCTCACACCTTCGGGCAATGCGCTGAATGTCTGCCGGATCAGCACAGATACATTGAGGCGCACATCGGCCATATCAGCATCCTCGCTAAATGCCAGATCAATTTGGCCTTGTCCATCGCCCGAGGTGGACGTGATTTCGGTGAGGTCTTCGAGCCGGCTCAATACACTTTCCAGTATCGACGTGACCTGACGTTCCACTTCGGCCGGTCCGGTGTTGGGATAGGAAAAGGTGATGAAGAGTTTTTGAACCCGGGGCGACGGATTGAGTTGCAGATTGATGGAGGGCACCAGCATCGCTCCGATGATAGCAGCCAGGATAAAAAGCATACGCAGCTGGAAGGATGCTTTTCCCATTGAGCTATTTTAGGGTGATGATCGAATCAATGACAACTGGTTCGAGGTGTGAAAGGTCAAAATTATTGGAAATAATCACTGTATCTCCCGGCTGGGGTCCTTCATCGCTCAAACTGTATTCTTTGCTGTTTTCCTGATCGATATGGGCATAGAACCAGTGTGCTTCTCCTCCTTTGTATACGAAAGTGACATACCGGTCCTGGCGGTCAAGAATCGCTGATTTTGGTAGCACACGCTGGTTTGGTACTACCTGTTCAACCGCTATTTTGACTTTCATGCCGTCGAGAAGTTGACCATGATTTTCCAACAAATCGGCATAGACCCAAACGAGACCATGTTGATCGACCATCGGATCAAAGCTGCTTATGGTAGCTTTGGATGAAGTTTCGTCGTAAAATGGTGTGACGGTTATCTTCATACCGCGTTTTATCAAAGAGATTTCTGATTCAAGGATGGGAAATTTTGCTTCCAGTTTTCGATCATTAATAATGGTGCATAATTTTTCAAAACCGGCGGTTGGATTTCCTGCCCGGGCTTCAAGATTGGTGACGATGCCGCTGATGGGGGCCTTGATTTCTTTTTCAGCCAGTTCGGCATCTTTATGAGCGATTCTTTTTTTTAGGGTAGGTATTCCCAGTTCTATTTCGACTTTTTCATGGAGACTTGTTGGAGGTTGGTTGTTCTCATCATAGCCGAGAGCCAGCAGTTTTGCTTCCATCTGCAATTTCTTTTCATCCATTTCGGCCTGAAGTAATTCGTATTCCTGTTGCCATTTGGTAGCATCGAGGGTAGCCAGGATTTGTCCTTTTTCCACCCGTTGCCCACGGCTGATGGCGATCTTTTCGATCATACCACCGGTGGGCAAAACGACGTCTGTTTTCTCTTTGGCCATGATTTGACCCTGACTGAGGGTTTCCAGTATAAAGTCACCCATGGTGAGGACGGTAGCGGTGACATGGGTGGTCTCAGAAATTACCTTGGCGGGATTATCAGATCCGGGGTTAACTGCGATATTATTTTCACATGAAACGGGGATCAATAGAAAGATAAGCAGGACCGGATTGGTGGCTTTAAGCCTTCCCGCCATTAAGCTGTCTGATGCCATTTTTGAATGAATTCGGATTCTCTCCTTCTGGCCAGAGGCACGGCCAAATCATTGGTGAGCAACACCAAACCTGCACGTTTATCAATACTTTGTACATTGTGTACATTTACGAGATAGTTGCGATGACAGAACGCGAAAGGTTGCTCGCTAAGCTGCTCTGCAAGATTGGCAAGGGCACCGAAGGATTTGATCGTACTTCCGGATTTTAATACAAATGATATACACTTATTCTGGATGGAGATGTAGCATATATCCGGATAGCGGATCTTTAAGTATCGTCTGGGGCCCTCCACAGTAAGGTGGTACGGATGATATCGGATGTAAGACATTTCAGGTGAATTGTTATCAATTAACTAATAGCAACTTTTTATGTATCTGGACTACAACTTTGCGGCCATCCTATCACTGAAATGAGTGCTTCTTACGTAAGATATAAAAAAAAACTATATACACAACGCATAAGCTCTTAAAATGACGAAAGCATCACTTCAGGCCGGTGCCGCTCAGGTAAATATTACGCCGGTGCTCGGAACCAGGATCAATGGAGATTTCATCAGTCATTATGCCACCCGGATTCATGATGATCTGTTTTCCAGAGCGCTGGTATTGAAAAAGCAACAGACGACGGTCGTGATGGTAGTGGTCGACACCTGCATCATGTCGGAAGAATTTATCCAACCGGTGAAAGAAAGGATTACCGCGAGCACCGGTATTTTACCAGACCACATTCTGATATCCAGTACGCATACCCACGCGGCCGGGGCGGTTGAAGAAGTGCATCTGGGTGGACTCGATGCAGCTTACCGGGAGAAACTTCCCGGATTGATTGTACAATCGGTGGAGGAGGCTTTACAGCGCCTTCAGCCGGCAAAGATTGCCTTTGGAAGGGTTGATGTACCCCGGCATGTGGTGTGTCGCCGTTATTTGATGAAAGACGGTTATCAACCGGCCAACCCGGTCACCGGAGATGCCGATATCATTAAGACCAACCCCTTTGGCCTCGAAAAATTCATTGACCGGCCGGCAGCTACGCCCGACCCCGGATTGTCTTACCTGGCAGTCCGGACCCTGGACGACCGCTGGATCAGTGTACTCGCCAATTATTCATTGCACTATGTGGGCGACTGGATCAATGGAACGATCACGGCCGATTTTTTCGGGACCTTTTCCCGGCATTTGGCGGCCATGCTGGATAACCCGGATAACTTTATCGCCATCATGACAAATGGAACCAGCGGAGATGTCAATATCTGGGATTTTCAGCATCCGGACCGGTATCCTGACGAACATTTTGCCAAAAGTGATTTGATCGGTAAAGATCTGGCCGGAAGCATCAGGGATAACCTCGATTCGCTGGCCTGGGATGCTGATCCCGAAATTCAGGTACGGCATGAGGAGCTTACCCTGTCGACCCGAAAGCCTTCACCCGGTGAGCTGTCAATGGCTGCCGACCTGGTCAGCCAGAGTAATTATTACACCTACCGTTATGATGACTGGAATTTGCGCAAGCTCTATGCCCGTGAGCAAATGTTGCTTCAGGAGACTCCGGACCAGCGTACCCTTCCGCTGCAGATCATCAGGATCGGAGATGGAATGATCGGGGCATTGCCTGGAGAATTTTTTGCCGAAACCGGACTCTCGCTCAGGGAACATTGCCCGGCTGCTCATTATTTCTCCATTGGTTTGGCCAACGGAGCTGTGGGCTATGTACCGCCTGCCCATGAATTGGAGCGGGGCGGTTACGAAACCTGGCGTTGCCGGTACAGTTGTCTGGAGAAGGAGGCCGATGATAAAGTCAGAAAAAGGATGCTGGCCCTCATGCACTCGTTATAAGGATTGCTCAGGAATTTAAAATCGCAGTCAACAGTTCTGACCGGGTCCGCAGGGTGTTGCGGAACTGCCAGAATGCGTCATTGAGGGGACCATGGGGATAGGAAGGCTCAACCCAATACTGGTTGACAATATTGTATATCCTGGGATCCAGCCGGTATTGCAAGTGGGACAAGGCGATGCTGAGGTCTTTGAAGTCCCTCCGGTTGAGCTGCGTTTCCGGTAACCGGAATATCCTGGTGACCAGTTGTTCCGAAAGGTCCCGTTTAATGTAATGCCTGGTACTGCCGGTGAGCAAGGTCAGCTTGGCGATAAAATACTCTCCGGTATCCCGGATCAGCGTCGCAACCAATTTTTGATAGAGATCAGGAGAGATTGATTCCCAAAGCGGAGTGACGTCAACCTGAGTCGTATTGCCTTCAGGGTAGGTGACAATCCAGTCCAGGCAGAGTGATTCAACCCAATCCGGATGCGTGCCGGTCTGACAAGCCGCACAAAGGGTGATCTGATAGAGATCCTGCAGACCGGCCTGTTCCATCAGAGCCCGGCAGATGGTTTTGACCGGCAGGTCAAGATGCCCGAATAGCGATTGGGGCGGAATCAGGGTCAGCATCCGGCCGGGGTTGTCTTTGATCTGATTGATGTGGAGCATGAATTCTTCGGGCAACTGGGAGGGATCCGATGGAGGGATCTTTTTCACTCGCCGAAAATGCAGCTGATTTTCCACCGATTTAATGTGGGTTTTGATGACCGGTTGCAGCAGGGAAAGCACAGCCTGCCGTTCGCTGGTGGGCAGCCGGAGAAGCAGGGTCCGGGCCAGTGAACGTTCGGCTGCGGATCTGGAATGAAGAAAAGCTCTGGCGATTGCCTCATAATGATTCCGGGGATCGTGAATGAATCGCTCAAACCAGTATTTCCGGTCTTTGGCAGGTAGTCGGTGAAAGGCCGGTAACAAATCAGTTCCGTTATGCCGGTGAAAGGCAATCCAGTCAGATAGTGAGGATGAATTATTGGCATCGGGTACCGGATTTTTCAGGTCCAGCCACCATTGCCACTCCGTTCTCAGAGCGGCCAGCCAGTCTCCGCGAAACCCCATGGCATCATCCATTAAACGATGTATTTCGGGGGTTGTCTGGCATTCATCGAGAAGGAAAGGCAGCACCCAGGGAGGCAGCCGTTTTTTCTGGTGTTTAAGGATCAGGAGGCATTCTTCGAGCAGCGGGGTGTCCCGCAACCGGATGATCTCCCGGATGATCCGGGCAGTATGATGATCGGCCGCCGGCAATAGCTCTTCCGGGGGAGCTGAGACCGGATCGGGAACCTGTGGTATGGGTTCCGATGCTCCTTTTTTCAGGATCAGTTCGGTGGCCAGGATTTTTAGAAAGCCGGCCTCAGGCTCGTCCGGGACTTCCAGGTCATAATGCCGGAGCCAGACCGCTATACTTTGTCGATTGTCTTTGGTCAGAATGCCCGCTTTGGCCATTTCGATTAGCTGTTCGAGAACCGGGCCGGTGGGAGATTGATCATCCATGGATAAGTTCGCTATGAAACTGATTCGTTCGGGATACACGGAGTTCATTCATTGCACGTCAGACTAGAAGCCCCTAATAAAATCCGGTAACCTTTTTTTATTTGTTAAAAGATATATCTTTGCAGCGATTTTCAAATCCTATCAAAAAAGCAAACATTTTCTATGTCAAATATAGGTAGAGTAAAGCAGGTAATTGGTCCGGTGGTCGATGTTAGTTTTGCTGGTGAAGGCGCCGTTTTACCGGATATTTTAAACGCCCTGACGATCAAACGGGATAACGGTGATACACTGGTGTTGGAATGTCAGCAACATTTGGGAGAAGACAGTGTACGGGCGGTTGCGATGGATGCTACCGATGGTTTGACACGGGGTACGGAAGTGCTCGATACCGGGCAGCCGATCACGATGCCCACCGGCGAGCAGATCCGCGGCAGATTGTTTAATGTGGTGGGAGAAACGATTGACGGAATCGGTAAGATCGAAAAAGATGAAAGCAGCTATCCGATTCACCGCAGACCACCGGCCTATGAAGACCTCTCTACCGAAACCGAGGTATTGTATACGGGTATCAAGGTGATCGACCTGATTGAGCCCTATCCCAAAGGAGGAAAGATCGGCCTTTTTGGTGGAGCCGGTGTGGGAAAGACCGTGCTCATCATGGAATTGATCAACAATATCGCCAAAGGATATGAAGGTATTTCGGTATTTGCCGGAGTAGGTGAACGCACCCGGGAGGGTAATGACCTGCTGAGGGAGATGATTGAAGCGAATGTGATCCGGTATGGTGCCGATTTCAAGAAGTCAATGGAAGAAGGCGGCTGGGATCTCTCAAAAGTCGATATGAAAGAACTGGCCCAATCGCAGGGCACGCTGGTATTTGGCCAGATGAATGAACCCCCAGGAGCCAGAGCCCGGGTGGCCCTGTCCGGTTTGACGGTGGCCGAATACTACCGGGATGGTGACCTGAGTGATCCGAATGGAGGCAGGGATATCCTGTTTTTTATCGATAACATTTTCCGTTTTACCCAGGCTGGCTCGGAAGTATCGGCCTTGCTGGGAAGGATGCCTTCAGCCGTGGGATATCAGCCCACCCTGGCTACCGAGATGGGTTTGATGCAGGAGCGTATCACCTCCACCAAACGAGGTTCCATTACTTCGGTTCAGGCCGTGTATGTGCCTGCGGATGACCTGACCGACCCGGCGCCGGCTACCACCTTTGCCCACCTCGATGCTACGACGGTGCTTGACCGTAAACTATCGGCCCTGGGTATCTACCCGGCGATTGATCCGCTCAGCAGCTCTTCCCGAATCATGGACCCCAACGTGCTTGGTGAAGAGCATTACAATACCGCTCAGGCTGTGAAAAACATATTGCAGCGATATAAGGAATTGCAGGATATCATCGCCATTCTGGGCATGGAAGAGCTTTCTGAAGAAGATAAACTCATCGTACACCGGGCCCGAAGGGTACAGCGATTCCTGTCGCAGCCGTTCCACGTTGCCGAGGCATTTACCGGATTAAAGGGGGTATTGGTGCCGCTGGAAGAAACGATCAAAGGCTTCAAGATGATCATGAACGGTGAAGTGGATGAATACCCGGAGGCCGCCTTCAACCTGGTTGGTACCATTGAAGAAGCGATTGCCCGGGGAAAGAAACTCATCGAGGAAGCTAAAGCCGAAGCCTAATGACCATCAGCGTATTATCACCGGAGAAAACGATCTTTTCGGGAGAAATTACTTCGGTGAAAGTTCCCGGTAGTACCGGCCAGTTTGAAGTGTTGCAGAATCACGCTCCCATTGTGGCCGCCCTCACGGAGGGATCGGTCCGGATCAGGCAGTCGAATGGCGAGGTCCTGACCTTCAACATCCGGAAGGGCTTTATTGAAGTGCTCTACAACGAGATTTCGCTGTTGGTCCAGGGTGTGGAGGGTATCTGAGCTCCGCAGCTTCTCTTGAAGTCTACTAAATAAGCCTCGTTATCTGTTTATTAAGGCAAAAGCAGACCTGACCGGGTACCTGGCAGGTATTGCCGCTTATTTCATATGACGATTTTTACCCACATTTAAACCATTTGCAGACAAATCCGTTACTTTGTTGGTGGGAATATTCCAAAAGATATTTTGCCGACCATGCAATGTGACGAAGAAAAACAGGAATGGAGACAGGGTTTGTTGGAAAAATATGTCCTGGGTCTCTGCAACGCCTCCGAACGGAAGGAGGTGGAATCACTGATGCAGCACAATCCAAAAATTGGTCAGCAAATAGCTGGGATGAAGAATGCGGTGCAATGCTACTGTAGTTCTTGTCACGATAAACAGGTAACCTCGATTTTACACTCAAAAAAGCCGGATAACAGGCCCTTGTCAGGCTCCGGTCCGGCAAAATTAATCCCGATGTCCTGCGATGCTTCCGCACCCGGTTTGATCCGGAGATTGCTGCTTCGCTTCAAGTACATTTTTTCACCTCCAGCCAAACACTAAAGCTTACCTTCAAAGTTAATCACATAGAATGTACTGAGCCTTTGGTTTTGATTTCCTTTTCTTTCGTGCTCCGATGAAATCATGTTGGGCATTTTGCTAAATTAGGAAAGTAAAAAAGCTGCATTCAATGAACTCACGGATATTACTTCGGATCTCAACGGGTTTATTACTGACTTGTTCATTTCTCTTTCTCCACGGACAACAGACGCAAAGACCACCCCTGCATGCCCGTCATTGGATGGCGATCACCGGCAAACCGCTGGCGGCTACCTCAGGTGCCACTATTTTTAATCAGGGTGGCAATGCAGTGGATGCTGCCTGTGCCATGCTGGCCACCACCTGCACCATGTGGGATGTGCTGGCCTGGGGTGGTGAAACCCAGGCACTGATCTACCATCCGGAAACCAGGAAAGTGATTGCCATCAATGCGCTGGGGGTAGCTCCTACCGGGGCGACACCGGAGTTTTTCCTGGACCAGGGAATGCAATACCCGCCGGAGTATGGTCCATTGGCCGCGGTGACTCCCGGTACTCCTGGCGGACTATTGACCATGTTGGCTGAATACGGCACCATGAGCCTGGCACAGGTGCTGGCACCAGCGATCGGACTGGCTGCCGGTTATCCGATCGAGGCCCAGTTATGCCGGAGCATAGAGACTTTTAAAGACACCCTGAAAAAGTGGCCCTATTCGCGCGAAGTCTTTCTTACGCATCCCGGTGATGCCACCGGAGAAGCGCCTCGTCCCGGTGAAATTTTTGTCCAGCAGGACCTGAAGGAAACCCTGGAGAAAATGGTCGAAGCTGAACAACTGGCACTGAAAGCCGGCAAATCACGTAAAGAAGCCATCTATACTGCCTACGATCGTTTTTACCGGGGCGATATCGCTGCAGAGCTGGTACGGGGTACCCGGGAACAGGGAGGACTGATGACCATGCAGGACCTGGATCGATGGAAAGTTTACCTGGAGGAACCGGTGATGACCACCTATAAGGACATCGAAGTGTATAAGTTAAATACCTGGGTACAGGGTCCGGTAATGCTGCAGGCATTGAATATGATCGAAAACTTTGATATGAACTGCCTGAGCTATAATTCGGCCAAATACCTGCATGGTTTGTACCAGGTCATGAATCTGTGCTTTGCAGACCGGGATTTTTACTATGGAGATCCCTATTATGAACCGGCCGAGCCGGTACAGGGTCTCTTGTCCAAGGACTATGCCCGTAAACGAGTCAACGAGATCAACTGGGAGAGTAACGATGAAGAGGCCGGCCCCGGTGATCCGTATCCTTTTGAAGGCAAGACTAATCCCTATAAGACAATCCTGGAGCAGTGGAACCAGGACCGCCCCATTGGGTATCATCCATCATCTGCTGATCCCGGTGCTGAATTTCCCAACCAGGATTTTTATCTGGGCACGACGTCGATCCAGGCGGCTGATGCCGAAGGGTGGGTGGTGTCGGTTACGCCCAGTGGCGGCTGGATACCCGCTGTTATTGCCGGGCGAACCGGGATCGGTCTTAGTCAAAGAATGCAGAGTTTTGTGCTCCGGGAAAGTGAAAATCCCTATAATGTGCTCGAACCGGGTAAAAGGCCCCGGGCTACCCTCACCCCGAGTATGGCTTTGAAAGATGGAAAACCTTATCTGTCTTTTGCTGTGCAGGGTGGTGATAGTCAGGATCAGAATCTGCTGCAGTTTTTCCTGAATATGGTCGAGTTTGGTATGACGGTGCAGGAAGCGGTGGAAGCAGCCAACATCAACAGCTTTCAGATGCGGGGTTCTTTTGCCGGTCACATTACCGAGCCCGGGGTGATGCTCATCCATGAAAGCACCCCGCCCTGGACCCGCAAGGCGCTTCGTAAAATGGGTTACATCTTACGGGTTGAGGATCGCACTTCCGGACCGATCAACGCCATCTTTTTTGATCAGGATCATGGTACGATGTGGGGCGGAGCCAGTAATCACGGCGAAGATTATGGCATTGGCTGGTAGTCTTGTTTAACACCTATAACAGAGCAGGCAAATATTGGTACCCTAAGTCATTTTTTTTAGTACTCATTCATCATGAATTATCGAAAATTCGGCCATACGGATCTGTTGGTGAGCGAGATCGGCTTTGGAGCCTGGGCGATCGGTGGACCCGCTGAAGTGGGGGGTATCCCAATAGGCTGGGGCAATACCGATGACCGGGTTTCGGTCGGGGCTATCCGTCAGGCGCTCGACAAGGGGATTAATTTTTTTGATACCGCTGATTTTTACGGGCTGGGTCATTCGGAGGAATTGCTCGGCAAAGAGCTGTCGAAGGAACCGGAAGTGTTGATTGCGACCAAAGTCGGGCAGAAGAAAAGTGCCGATAACAAAATTCTGATCGACTACACCTACGAGCACATCATCCGGGCCTGTGAAGGAAGTCTGCGCAGGCTGCAAAGAGATCATATTGATTATTACCAGCTCCATACCGCCAAGGTGGCTGATCTGGAAGATGGTGCTTGTCTGGCGGCAGTCAATCAGCTCGTAAAAGAAGGGAAAATACGTTACTGGGGAGTCTCGCTCAATACGTTCAATCCGTTTCCCGAAGCCGACTATCTGCTGCAAAATCAGTTGGGTCAGGGATTTCAACTGGTACTCAATATGATCAATCAACTGGCGGTGCCGGTCGTGCAGGATGCCGAGAAACACGGCTTTGGGGTGATTGCCAGGATGCCGCTCCAGTTTGGCCTGCTCACCGGAAAAATCACTGCGGACAGCACGTTTGACAAAAGCGATCACCGGTCATTTCGACTCACTCCCGAAATTATTGGCCGGACACTCGAAGCGCTCGAACCGGCATGGACCCTCACGGAAAAGTACGGCACCACCAAACTGGGACTGAGCCTTTCCTATATCCTGAGCTATCCGGGTGTGTCGACGGTGATACCTGGCTTGCGTACCAAAGAGCAGGTGCAACAAAACGTGGATCAGCTCGTCCATCTGACGGTGGATGACCGTGAATTTTTAGAGGATCTCTTCAGGGAGCGTCTGGAAAGTCTGCTGCCATTGATGAAAGAAGCCGGTTAGGAACCTGTCAGGCCGGAAACAGGGTTAGGATTAGGCTGATTTTTTACAACCGGATCTGTAATGGCATCAAGGCTGTTACAATTCGGCCAGCATCAGATTGCGGAATTCGATGCTCATCTCCCGGCCCGGATGCAGTTGGATGCCGATCGGACCCATTTCCGAGGCGGTTTCCGAGGTGTATTGCATGACCTCGGTGCCATTGAGCCAGGCCGTATAGTGATTGCC
Organism: uncultured Saprospiraceae bacterium; assembly: GCA_964428345.1. Lineage (GTDB taxonomy): Bacteria > Bacteroidota > Bacteroidia > Chitinophagales > Saprospiraceae > JABDMH01. The sequence continues at coordinate 58,355 of CAYRYD010000025.1, forward strand.
AACGGCTTTGACCTGAATGGTATTCCAGTCATCCAGCTTGAGTAATTCTTTTACGCCTTTTGCTTCGACAGGATACCCCTTGCCGGGAATGTAGGGTGAGCAGGTCATATCCCGCTTCAGGGAACCGGAAATACCGATCTGAATCTGATCGTGTTCTCCCCGGATAAAAAAGCCGGAGTCAACCGTTCCTTTCCCAAATTTGAAATCAGCCCGGATGATGAAATCTTTATACGATTTCGCGGTCCATAAATTGCTGCCTTTTTGCTCCGGGTCGTTAGAGACACTCAAAATTCCATCCTGCACAGACCACCAGACATTGCCTTCGGGCTCTACCCAACCCTTGAAATTGCGACCATTAAAAATCGATTTCAGCTTGGGATCGGGCTGAGCAAATCCGGAAAACTGAAGAAAGGCCAATGCTATTATCAGGTATTTGATCATCATTTGTGGTTTCGTATGACTATGGTATCCAAGATACAATTTTTCCAGACTGTTGGTTTGAGGCCGGGGATTTGATTATGGTTCCCGTATGAAAGATAACACCGGATTTTCCATGTCCCGGGTGCCGGACCTGGTAAGCGATCCTGCCTATTGCTTCAATGAAGTGGTGAGGATGGCTTCAAAAATCTCCAGGGCTTTCTGGAGATGACCGATCCGCATATTTTCATTGGGGCTGTGCTGATTATTGTCGGCATTGACCATGGGTACAATGACAGCCGGTATCTGCAATGTCGAAATAAACGCGGCTACGGGTACCGTGCCCCCCATCATCCGGATCCGGATAGGATCCTTGCCCGATTGCCGGCTTAAAGCCTCTGACAACCAGGTTCCGGCTGGTGACGACATGGGTGTCCGGAAGGCCAGCGTCGGCTCTCCGGCATTGAAATAGGCAATTTTGGGATAGGTCAACCGTTCCTCCCTGGTTGGTTCATGATCGACAAGGTAGTAACCCTGATCCTGAATGTGATGGCTGATCAGGTTGGTCAGCCGGATGGGATCGCTTTCAGGAACCAGCCGGATATCGAGGGCAGCCGTTGCGTAGTCCGGCACGATGGTACGGGCCTGATTGCCAACCCATCCGGAAAGAATGCCCCGGGCATTGAGGGAAGGATACTGTAACGACTCCTGGTAGTTGGCGCCCACTTTTTCCGGTTCGGCGATCTGGAGCAGGTTCATGATTTGTCCGGGATCATCCGGCACCTGCTCCATGATGAACTTGTCTGACGGATCAATAGTCACCCCATCGTAATAACCGGGTATTATCACTCTGCCTTCATCATCTTTCATACTGGCCAGGAGCCGGGCCAGCCTGAAAACCGGGTTGGGAGCATAATTGCCATAATGACCGCTATGCTGGGGTGTTATGGGCCCGTATACGGTCAGATCAACCCGCATATTTCCCCGGCAGCCGAAGATCAGGGTAGGCTCTCCCGAAATATGGACCGGGCCGTCGTTAATGATCAATACATCAGCTTGAAGCAGTTCCCGGTATTTCCGGACCGCTTCGGCTAATGAAGGACTGCCCAGCTCTTCTTCGGCATCCAGCAGAACCTTGATATTGAATGCGGGTACCCGTGCGGTTTCTAAGAGCCGGTCAAGAGCATGCAGAAAAGCGACAATCGGCGCTTTATCATCCGCGACCGAGCGTCCAAAAAGACGCCATTCGGGATTCACTTCCTGTCTGAGTCGGTCCCAATCTATGGTCCTCCAACCCGATACGGCGGCGCTATCCCGGGTCTTTAGTACAACCTGAAATGGATTTTCCTGGTACCATTTGGAAGGATCGACTGCCTGACCATCCAGATGCATGTAGAAAAGGATGGCCGGCAGGTCAGGGGCAATGACTTTTTCGGCATAGAATAATGGGTTACCAGTGGTGGTTAGTATTTGGGTCTGCAGACCTCTGCGGGCAAAAGCAGCTTCTGCCCAGCCAATATTTTTCCGAATATTTTCCTGGTCGAGCCCATGATTTGGGATGCTGACAAAGTCTCTGAGCTCCTCAATCAGGGTCAGCAGATTTGGACCAGAATCCTGTCCCAGGCTGTATTGAAAATGAACAAGTAGAAGACTTGCCAACAACCATGTGACGATCGGGCGAAAGGAGGTCAGTAGATCAATGAATCCATGCATCGTGATTCCTGCTGGTGAATGGTGGAAAGTTAAGGATTCATCCGTGATAACCGGGATTTGCGCTTATCGAAATATCCGGGTACTTCCACACCCGGGTGCAAAAACCTATCTTCGGGCACCGATGTCGAAGATCTATTTTGCCTCAGACTTTCATTTGGGTATCGATGCCCGGTTGACTTCTGTTGAACGGGAAGCTCAGATCGTTCGATGGCTGGAGATGATCCGGGTGGATGCCCTTGCGATTTATCTGGTCGGTGATTTGTTTGATTTTTGGTTTGAATACCGCTCGGTAGTTCCCCGTGGACACGTCCGGTTTTTAGGCAAACTGGCTGAAGTAGCCGACGCAGGTATCCAACTGCATGTCTTTACCGGTAATCACGACATGTGGATGTCCGAATACCTGGAAAAGGAGATCGGCGCCACCCTTCACCGGCAGCCGGTCATTCAGGAATGGATGGGCAAAAAGTTTCTGATCGGGCATGGTGATGGCCTTGGTCCGGGTGATCACGGTTATAAATTCATCAAGAAAGTCTTTGCCAGTCCGGTCAGTCAATGGTTTTATGCCCTGCTGCACCCGGATCTTGCCTTCAAAATGGCCAACTTCTGGAGTGGCAGGAGCCGTGACAACGCAGCAGATAAAGATCGGTGGCTGGGTAAGGAAAACGAGTGGCTGGTTCAGTATGCCAATGAGATCATTCGTGAGACAGAGCTGGATTACCTCATTTTTGGTCACCGGCACCTGGTGATCGATTGTACCCTGGACAATAAAACCAGCCGGTATATCAATCTGGGTGACTGGTTATCCTTCAATTCCTATGCGGTTTTTGACGGATCAGACCTCAAAATTCGTTTCTTTGAAAATGAAGGAGCATCGGCTATCGTGGTTTAGTTTATTGGGTCTGCTGGGTTTGCTCACCTGCACCACTATCCGGTCTGGTGGTCAGATTACCACTGCCGGACAAAGGGAAATTGCCTTTCATACTGCGGTAACGGATCAGTTGGGGAATCTGTATTACGCCTATAACGGCAATGAAATCATCAAGGAAGATCCCACCGGAAAACAGGTCGGCTATTTTTCGAATAATCAGCTGGGTAATGTCGGGATCATCGACGCCACCAGCCCGCTTAAAGTACTTGTGTTTTATCCGGCATTTAATACTGGTATAGTCCTCGACCGGCGTCTTTTGGAGACCAGTCGCTTCAATCTGATCGAACCGGGTTTTGGTGAAATTGACCTGGTTGCTTTTTCCAGGGACGGAACGATCTGGATTTTCGATGACCATGAACAACGGCTTTACAGGATTAGTCAGCAGGGAGAACTTATCCAGAAAGGAGAGGACCTCCGGTTGATTTTCAACGAGCGGTTGCAGCCGGTAAAAATGGTGGAGGCCGGAGGATTTCTGTATCTGGGAATTCCTGGGAGGGGTTTATTGGTTTTCGATCTTTTCGGGCAATACAAGTCTCAGCTGTTACAGCCCGGTATTGTAGATTTTCAGATTATTGAAGACCAGTCGGTGGCATTTGTTGAAGAAAAGATGCTCAGGGTGATCCAGCTGCAAACTTTTGAGGAAAGACAATATCCGTTGCCGGATCTTCCCGGTGATGGAAAGATTCTGCTGACCAGACATCAATGGATCCGGGTTACTTCTTCCTCGATTGAGCGGCAACCCTTAAGTGACTTGATCAGAGAATAATGAATCCATTCTCTAAGATCAGCAAGCCCGGAGGGATTGCTGATCTGGTGTTGTTTCCGGCGATTAAAATCGCCGCTCCATAGACCAATTCAACAATTCAACGATTCAACAATTAAACAATCAGTCTAGACGGTCATGATGTCTTTTTCCTTGACTTCCACCACGTGGTCGATTTTCTCCGAGTAGTCATGGACCAGCTTGTCTACTTCTTCTTCCCGCCGTTTTCCGGCATCTTCAGGGTATCCGTCTTTAACGGCTTTTTTGATGGCATCCATGGCTTTATGCCGGCTGGATCGGAGACTGATCTTGCATTCTTCACCCAATTGCTTGGCTTGTTTGACCAGCTGCTTTCTTCTTTCTTCGGTGAGTGGTGGAATATTAATGCGGATTATCTCACCGTCATTCATTGGGGTGAGTCCGAGGTTAGCGGCAAAAATCGATTGCTCAATGGTTGCCAGCATTTTTTTCTCCCACGGCTGAATGGTGATCGTCCGGGCATCCGAAGTGGCGACATTGGCTACCTGATTGAGCGGAGTCGGACTGCCATAATATTCAACAAGCAGGCCATTCAACATCGCCGGTGAAGCTTTTCCGGTTCTGATTTTGACCAGTTCATTGTTGAGATGTTCCAGCGCATGATCCATGCCCTCCCGGGCAATTTCTATCGCCATATTAACCTCTTCCGAAACCATATTCAGTAAGATTTAAAAGCGCAGTGAAGTTAAGGAATTATTTTTTAGTACCCCTAATCGCGCAGCCGGGTAATCAGATAAAGCAACATCACCAGCGCTGAAAGGGCAGCGGCTACGTAGGTCATGGCAGCCCATTTTAGGGCGTCTTTGGCGCCTTCGTATTCGGCCCCCGAGGCGGTACCTGTCTGATCCATCCAGACCAATGCTCTTTTACTGGCATCAAATTCGACGGGCAAGGTAATGAAGCTAAACAAAGCCGTTATTCCAAAGGCAGCGATGGTGATCATGATCAGGGTATTACTGCCACTGAAACCGGCTCCAAAACCACCCAAAGCGAGCAACAAGAGCCATTGCTGCAACTGAGCGGAAATTTTAACCAGGGGAACGATGCCGGAGCGCAGTTTAAGCATCGGGTATTCCGTGGCATGTTGCACCGCATGACCACATTCGTGAGCCGCAACCGCCATGGCCGCCACTGACCTTCCATGATAGACGTCACTGGACAGCGCTACGGTCTTGTTGGCTGGATTATAGTGGTCGGTCAATACACCCTGTGCTTCAATGACCTGAACATCCGAAATGCCATAGTTTGCCAGCATGGTCTGGGCAACTTCTCTCCCGGAGAGACGACCCCGGCTGGGAATCTGGCTGTAGTGCGCAAATTTATTTCTTAACCGGCCACTTACGGCCATGCCAATCAGGCTCATAAGGCCGGCAATCAACATATACCCTAAATATCCTGAACTCATCATATGTGTTAATTTTTAAATTCTGTCGAAACCTGTGTACTTCTGCAATACACCTGGGATATTAACTCCGTCACGATCCTGATTGTTCTCGAGAAGTGCGGCGACAATTCGCGCCAGGGCCAGGGCACTCCCATTGAGGGTATGGACCAGCTGGGGTTTGCCATCGCCATCGCGAAAACGAAGTTTCAAACGGTTGCTCTGAAAGGTTTCAAAATTGGAAACCGAGCTCACTTCGAGCCATTTTTTCTGAGCAGCAGAGAATACTTCAAAATCAAAGGTTAGAGCGGAGGTAAATCCCATATCTCCACCACACAAACGTAAAATGCGATAGGGGAGTTCCAACTTGATGAGCAGTTGTTCTACGTGATTGAGCATTGCATCCAGGGCCTGGTAGGAGCTGGCAGGATCGGCGATCTGGACAATTTCCACCTTGTCAAACTGATGCACCCGGTTGAGCCCCTTGACATCTGAGCCATACGAACCGGCTTCCCGCCGGAAGCAGGGCGTATAGCTGGTCAGCTTGACCGGCAAATCGGACTTCTGCAGGATTTCACCACGTAAAAGATTGGTTACCGGAACTTCAGCGGTCGGAATCAGGTAGAAATTATCTCTTTCTACATGATACATCTGGGCTTCTTTATCGGGTAGCTGACCGGTGGCTCTGGCGGTATCCTCATTGACCATGATGGGAGGCATAATTTCCTCATAACCAGCTTTGTCGGCCTCTTCGAGAAAGAAATTGATGAGGGCCCTCTCCAACTTGGCACCTTTCCCCCGAAAAACGGGAAATCCCGATCCGGCAATTTTTACACCCAGTTTAAAGTCGATCAGGTTGTACTTTTCGGCAAGGTCCCAATGAGGCAGGGGCTGAAAGCCGGCAAAATCCGGTATTGGTCCGGTCCAGTTTTTCACGATCTCGTTATCCTCGGCTCCCTGCCCTGGTTTGACGGAAACGTGAGGAATATTAGGCAACTCCACCAGGTTTTTTTCCAGATCCAGCCGGATGGCGTCCAGTTCTGTCTCCAGATCCCTGATTTTTGTTTTGTAACCTGCTACCTCACTGCGCAGGGATTCAGCCTTTTCTTTTTGTCCGGACTGAAAAAGGGTACCGATTTCCCTGGATTTGGTGTTGACCTGGGCCAGGAGCTGATCCAGGCTGGTCTGAACAACCTTTCTACGATCATCCAATCCAATAATTTTGTCAACAATTTGCAGGCGTTCTGCGTTATAATTTCGTTTGCGAAGACCTTCAATAGTCCTCTCGCGCTCATGGCGTAAGATGTTGATTTCCAGCATTTACCTCGATTTATCGGGTTGGGTGAAACAATAATTAAGTAGATTTCTAGGAATTTTTGCAAATATACTGGATCGTATAAAAAATTAACTGTATTTTTGCTGAGCCAAAGAAAGGGCCACACCTTACTACTTGCAACTTCGCTATAGTCCTGTGCTTTTTCCTGGATAATAACTTAATCGAACAAGTACCTTTGTTAAGTTGGTTTTTGCTAGTTAATAATTACCTATTACAGCTTTTCATTATTTATTAAACAATTTTAGTGTTGATGTACGATATCCTTCAGTTAAATGATATGTTAGTCCCTGAGCTACGCGATGTAGCAGAGCAGCTGGGGGTTAAGGGTCATAAGAAGTTGAATAAACAAGAGCTTATCTATAAGATTCTGGATGAGCAGGCTTTGCGTAAACCGGAAAACGGTCAGAAGAAAGAAGATAAGAAAGAAGATCCGAAGTTTGAATTTGACCTGGAAACTGCAAAGACCGGGGAAAAAGCGGAATCAGGGGAGAAAGAAGAAGAAAAACCGGCTGCCCAGCGTTCCGGCGGTGGTTCACGTAACCGGAAAAGAAGACCAGACCGCAGACCCCGCGAGCAGGAGGAGCCACGGGAAATATCGCGGGAAGCGTCACGGGACGTGCCTCGGGATGTATCAAGGGAAATGCCACGGCAAGTTCCCGAAGCGATGGTTAGTGAAGAGCCTTCAAAGGAAAAGGAAGAGTTTGTACCGGTAAAACCGGAACCGGAGAAACGGGAGTTTCAGCAAAGGAGACCTTCGAGACCTGAAGAAAGACAGCCTGCTTTTAATGTCGAGCTGGATGGGGTCATTGAAGGAGAAGGAATTCTGGAAATGATGCCCGATGGATATGGATTCCTCCGGTCTTCCGACTATAACTACCTCACCTCACCGGATGATATCTATGTATCACCTTCACAGATCAAACTTTTCGGACTGAAGACCGGAGATACGGTGATGGGTGCGATCCGTCCGCCCAAGGAAGGAGAAAAATATTTTGCGCTTCTGCGGGTATCGCTGATTAACGGACTGGAGCCGGCGGAAATCCGGGAGCGGGTACCTTTTGACTACCTGACCCCACTGTTTCCGAGGGAGAAATTTAAACTGTTGACTTCTCCCACCGGTAAGGATTATGGAAACCGGATGATCGATCTTTTTGCGCCAATCGGCAAAGGTCAGCGGGGCCTGATCGTGGCCCAGCCCAAAACGGGAAAGACCTTTTTGCTGAAAGATATTGCCAATGCGATTGCTAAAAATCATCCTGAGTGTTTCCTGATAGTGCTTTTGATCGACGAACGCCCGGAAGAGGTCACCGATATGCGTCGCAATGTCAATGGCGAGGTGATAGCATCAACATTTGATGAGCCGGCTGAAAATCACGTGCGGGTGGCCGGAATCGTACTGGAAAAAGCTAAGAGACTGGTAGAGTGTGGTCACGATGTAGTGATTTTACTCGATTCGATTACGCGGCTTGCCCGCGCCTATAATACCGTTGCCCCGGCTAGTGGTAAGGTCTTATCGGGAGGGGTGGAAGCCAATGCCTTGCATAAGCCCAAGAAATTCTTCGGGGCAGCGCGTAACATTGAAGGAGGTGGTTCATTAACGATCCTGGCTACCGCCCTGATCGATACCGGTTCGAAGATGGATGGCGTTATTTTTGAAGAATTCAAGGGAACGGGTAACATGGAGCTTCAATTAGACCGGTCGCTTGCCAACAAACGGATGTATCCTGCGATCGATCTACCGAAATCCAGCACCCGGCGGGAAGAACTTCTTCTGGATAAAGACACCCTTTCCAGGATGTTTATCCTGCGCAATCACCTTGCAGATATGAAGCCGGATGAAGCGATGGAGTTCCTCCGGAAACACATGTTTGGTACCACGACCAATGAAGAATTTTTAATGTCGATGAACGGGTAAAGACAGGAGTAAGATTTCCCTTGCAGGAAAGGATAAAATTTATACCTTTGCCGGTCTTTACTGAGAAAGAAAACATACAGCGATGAAACAGACATTTCAACCATCCAGAAGAAAGCGAAGAAACAAGCACGGATTCAGATCCCGCATGAGTTCGAAAAATGGCAGAAAAGTCCTTGCTCGTCGACGGGCTAAAGGCCGGTCGAAACTGACGGTCTCCGATGAGAAAAGACTGAAGTAGTCTGCGGTCAGACATCCTGTAGAAAATAATAGCAAGAGAGGTCAGTAGTGTTACTGCCCTCTTTTTTTATCAAATTTAATAGACATTCGGATGCCTCTGAGCAACCTGAGGGCACCTCAAAAACCCCGGTCAATGGTCAACCGCTTCTTACGCGAACCTTCGTTGTCCCATAGTTCACCTGGCTCCGGTCAGGCTACCTTCCTGCCACTGATTTTTAAATTTATCTAATTTCAGAGGATTTATGGGTACCCTGAATTTGTTTGACCTTCTGATCCGATAAGTGTGAAGCGATTTACCCTGGACAAGAAAAGCCGGCTAAAACGAGAGAAGTCGATATCGGAAGTCTTTACCCGGGGTAAGACCATCCAGGTCTTTCCTCTCCGGGTTTATTTTACAGCACAGACGGGTCCGGTCGAAGGAGTACCTGTGAAGGTTGCTTTTGCCGTACCAAGGAAGAATTTCAAAAGAGCGGTTGACCGCAACCGGTTAAAGAGGCAAATGCGGGAAGCTTACCGGCTAAACCAGTTTTTGTTGAGAGACCGCCTACCGGATAACCAATTGATCCATTTGATATTTCTCTATTTCGTTCGGGAAAAATTGCCGTATCCGGTGATTGAACAGGCGGCACAAAAAATTCTGAAGCGTTTAGCTATGGAGTTTCAATCCAATGAATAGACTGCTGATCATCTTCGTTCTTTTTCTTTCACTCATCCCTTGTTATGGCCAGAAGGCTTTGCTCCTCGAGAGAAATGGCACCTACAAAACCATAAAGTTCTTTACGGGCGAGACCCTGATCTACAAGTTGAAAAGCGATCGCAGGCATTGGCTCGAAGAGGTTATCGTCGATCTGGATCTGGAATCCGGATATATCCTTTTTGAAAATCGCACCGTTCCGGTCGATGCCATCTACGCCATTCAGATCAGGGATGGCGGAAGGTTGGCACGTAAAGTGTCGGCGATCCTCACTACTTTCAGTTATTCGTGGGGCTTTTGGACTCTGGTGTCTCTCGGTTTTGGCGAAAAGTTGACGGCGGGCACCATAGGCATCGGTGTGGGGTCTTTCCTCGCCGGAAAACTGCTCAAGCTGGCCTTTTTTAAAACCTATGTATTCAATAAACGAAAAAGGTTACGGCTCATTGATCTTACCTTTTATGAGCTCAGGCCGGGTCGTACCTGATCAGATCGGGCTGCTGAGGTCAATCCGGTTTAACAAATAGTCAACGGCCAGACGGTAACCGTCCAGACCCAGACCGGCGATGCTTCCTACCGCTTTAGATACGGTCAGAGACTTACTCCGGAAAGCTTCACGGGCATAAACATTGGAAATATGCACTTCTACTACCGGAGTCGTAATGGCAGCCAGGGCATCGGCAATGGCCACCGAGGTGTGGGTATAAGCACCGCCGTTGAACACAATCCCATCAAAATCAAAACCCACTTCATGAATCTTGTCAATAATGGCTCCTTCGTGATTGGACTGGAAATAGACGAGATCTACCTTTTTGCTGTAGTGCTCACAAAGGATCTGAAAATAATGGTCGAAAGACATATTGCCGTAAATGTCTACTTCTCTCCGGCCCAGCAGATTTAGATTGGGTCCATTAATGATGATGATTCGTTTCATTCAAGGGTATTCTTTATGCTGTTACGATTTTGCAGCAAAAATGATACTAGTTTTTAATATCTGCCCTGGTTGATAAGAAGATCATTGACATTTAGTTTGCCATCTCTGATAGAAACATGATTCTCACCAGCTTGATCTCTTCCGGGGTAAAATCATCACCACCCAATTCGGCAATGGCATCTTCAATGGAATCGGACTCTGATTCCATAAAATATTCATAAATCTCATCCTTGGCGTCTTCATCGATATTTTCATCGATGTAATAGGCGATGTTGAGTTTCGTACCGGAACTGACGATCATGTCCATCTCATCGATCAGTTCGTTCATCGACATGGAAATACTCCGGGCAATATCTTCCAGTGATAATTTCCGGTCAACTCCCTGAATAATAGAAACCTTTGATTTTGATCGGTTGGCAACCGATTTTACGACGAAATCGGTAGGCCGGTCAATGTCGTTTTCCTCGACATATTGCTTGATCAAATTGATAAAAGAGGCTCCGTACCGTTTCGCTTTACCTTCGGATACTCCTGAGATCTTTACCATGTCCTCCATGGAGATAGGGTACTGGGTAGCCATATCTTCGAGACTGGGGTCCTGAAAAACGATGTATGGCGGTACACCCTTTTCTTTGGCTTTGGACTTGCGGAGGTCTTTCAGCATTTTCAAAAGATTTTCATCCAGGGCCATCGCTTTGCCGACCGGCTGGTCATCTGGCAGATCGGCATAATCCTTATTCAGTGGTATTTGAAAAGGGGTCGGGTGGGCAATGAAGTCTCTCCCCTTCTGAGTCAGCTTGACAATACCATAGGTCTCAACGTCTTTATAGACAAATCCTTCCAAAATGGCATTTCGATAGACACTTTCCCAAAATACCTTATCCCGGTGCTGACCTGCTCCAAAGCGCTCGAGTTTATCAAATCCGAAATCTTTGACTTTCTGGTTGGGTTTTCCCTGGAGGTATTCGACCAGCACTTTACCGTGATAATTTTCCTTCAAATCCTGGGCAGCCTGGAGAGCCAACAGTAATTCTTTTGTTACATCTATTTTTTCCTTGGGGTTTTTGCAATTGTCACATTGCTTATGGCAGTTTTCTGTTTCGAATTCTTCACCAAAATAGCGGAGTAAGAATTTCCTGCGGCAGGAGGCCGTCTCGGCATAGGCCATCATTTCGATCAGTAGCTGCAATCCCATTTCTCTCTCAGCGACCGGTTTGTCCCTGAGAAATTTCTCCAGTTTCTGGATGTCTTTTGGAGAGTAGTAGGCAATACAGATGCCTTCCAGGCCGTCTCTACCCGCCCGCCCGGTTTCCTGGTAATAATTTTCGATGCTTTTAGGAAAATCATAGTGGATCACAAACCGGACATCGGGTTTGTCGATGCCCATTCCAAAAGCAATGGTAGCCACAATCACGTCAATTTCTTCCATCAGGAAATCATCCTGGGTTTGTGAACGAACCTTCGCATCCAGCCCGGCGTGGTAAGGAGCGGCTTTTATACCATTGACCATCAGGGTCGCGGCAAGTTCTTCTGTGGTTTTCCGGGCCTGCACGTAAATAATTCCAGATTTTTTACCGTAGTTTTTGATAAACTGGATGATGTTTTTAAACGTATGCTCCTTATCGCTCTTGGGCCTGACCTCATAAAACAGGTTGTCCCGGTTAAAAGAGGACATAAAGCTTTTAACACCATGCATATCAAGGTTCTTGACAATGTCGGCTCTGACCTTGGGGGTCGCCGTAGCAGTCAGGGCGATGATGGGTATCCGGTGATCAATTCCGTCGATCATATCGCGAATGCGCCGGTATTCCGGCCGGAAATCATGACCCCATTCGGAGATACAATGTGCTTCATCAACCGCGACGAAGGATACATTTACCTGGCGGAAAAATTCAATATTTTCTTCTTTTGTCAGGGTCTCCGGGGCAACATATAACAGTTTGGTTTTATTGTTTGTGATATCTTCTTTGACCTGCTTAATTTGATTTTTGGTCAGTGATGAGTTTAAAAAATGGGCAATTTCATCGCTCTGACTGTAACTCCGGATACTATCCACCTGATTTTTCATCAGAGCAATAAGCGGCGATATAATGATAGCAGTACCTTCCATCATGATGGCCGGAAGCTGATAACAGAGCGATTTGCCACCACCCGTGGGCATAATTACAAAAGTGTCATCACCATTCAGTACACTCTCGACAATCTCCTCCTGATTTCCTTTAAATTGGTCAAAGCCAAAATATGTTTGCAGTGCAGACTGCAAATTCAAAACATCTTTCATGAATGATATTATTTACAAAATAAAAGACTGGACAAAAAACACTGATATTACAAAATACAGAATTTGGTTTTGTTCCATTTGGATGAGGGGAATCTGTATCATTTAAATTTAGCCAAAATTTCTGAATTACAACTTCTAATTTGTGAAGAATTTTCAACGATAAATTTTTGAAAAAAGTTCATTCGCCATCGATGCTGCAGCTGGCTAAAGAGACTGTTTTGATGGAAGCCGAAACTCTCGTTAATCTGGCTTCATCCCTTGACCGGGCATTTCTGGATGCCATCAAAATGATTGATCATTGTAAGGGTAAGATCGTCGTGACCGGAGTAGGAAAAAGTGCTCTGATTGGTCGGAAAATAGTCTCCACATTCAATTCGATCGATGTCGCTTCCTTATTCCTTCACTCCGCTGATGCCCTTCACGGTGATTTGGGAAGCATTCAACCCAGCGATGTGGTGATCTGCCTTTCCAAGAGCGGCGAAACCCCGGAATTGAAAGCGCTTATTCCACTGATTAAAGACAAAGGCAACGCCCTGATTGCGGTTACTGCCCAACCGGCCGGGTTTCTTGCCCGGCAGGTGGAGGTAGCCATCATCACTCCGGTGGAAAGGGAGGCAGACCCTAATAATCTGGCTCCTACCGCCAGTACCATCGCACAGATGGCAGTCGGTGATGCCATAGCGGTCTGCCTGATGCATTTAAGGGGCTTTCAGGCAGCCGATTTTGCCATGTTGCATCCCGGCGGTATGCTGGGCAAACAGTTGAACATGTTGGTGAGAGATCTTATTGCTCATCATGAAAGACCAGCAGTGCAGTTGGATGCCCCGATCGATGAAGTTATCGTCGAAATCAGCTCCAAACGACTGGGTGCAACGGCTGTTCTGGACCATGATCATAATATTCGTGGGATCATTACTGATGGAGACCTGCGACGGATGCTCGAACGCAAGACAGATTACCACAAACTCAGTGCCCGGGATATCATGTCTCACCACCCCAAAGTGATCGCATTGGGTGAAAAGGCAATCAGGGCGTTGGATCAGATCCGTCAGAACAACATAACTCAATTGTTGGTTGTTGATCAAAACCGGTATGTCGGTGTGATTCACATCCACGATCTGCTCAAAGAAGGTTTTTGAGGAAGATTATACCGGGAGAAAACATTAGATTAGAATTCCAACAACAATGTTCAGTCAAACAACATGTTTTTCCCAATAGGTGACGACCAGATTAAGGGCGGGGCGTATCCATTTTTCAGCTACACCATTCTGATCCTTAATATCATCGTGTTTTTTTATGAGATCTCTCTGAGCCCGGAAGATCTTGCTACTTTTCTTCAGGATTTCAGCACCATTCCGGTTTACATTGCCGAAGGACATCACCTGGGTACCCTGGTATCGTCGATGTTTCTGCATGGGAGTGTCATCCATCTGCTCAGTAACATGCTCTTCCTCTGGGTTTTTGCCGATAACATTGAAGCAACGATCGGAAACATTCCATTTTTATTCTTCTATTTGCTGGGGGGTATCCTGGCCAGCCTGGCGCATGTCTATTTTAACCTGTCGAGCGATGTTCCGAGCCTGGGCGCCAGCGGAGCCATCTCGGCAGTTATTGGCGCTTATCTGGTCATGTTTCCCCACTCCCGCATCAAGGTTATTATCTTTCTCATCTTTATTCTACGCCGGGTGACCATGACGGCTCTGGCCTTTCTCGGTATCTGGGTGGCGCTTCAGGTATTCAGCACTTTCCAGAGCAGCATGGGCATGGTTGACAGCAGTGGTGTGGCCTGGTTTGCGCATTTGGGGGGCCTGGGTTTTGGCCTTCTCCTGGGGCTGTTTTTTCGAAATCAAGCCCGGAAGATGTCATTTATGGAGTGATTCAACGGATGTCTTCCCGGTCTTGAGGTGACTGAGGCCTGCCAGCGTAAAGAACAGATAGAAGGCAACTCCTACCGAGGTCTCAAAGGTATTTTCGACCATGATGGATATCAGAACGATCAGATATTGCGATGCAAAAAGGGAATTCCTGTAAGCTCCACCGTGCAACAGGGGGATTAGCAGGGCAGCGATGAACAGCACCAGGCCAACGAGCCCGCTGCCCGCAAATACCGACACCAATTGATTGTGCGGCATGATAAAGGTGTCTTTATCATAATGGTCATAGAAGTAATCCCGCATTGCCTGGCGCAAATCTCCAACTCCCTTTCCCAGCCAGGGACTTTCACCACCAATCGCCAGTCCGGCCCGGATGGAAAGGATCCTTTCCGCATCCGAGTAGGCGTTCCATTCCTGTTTCCGGTATTTAGTGACATCTTCGTAGGTATAAGTGATCCGTTTCTGAAAACTGGGTATTGATAAGTAAGCAAATACCGGGAGGGCGCTGACCAGGACCAGCAAGGCGATTGCAGTGACCGGCTTGCGCACCTGTCGAAGATACCGGATAATGAAATACAGGCTTACTGCATAGAACGCCACCAGGCCGCTTCTCACGGCCAGGATGTGTAAAAATAAGACCAGGTAGATCGCAGTAAATACAAACCATCGGCCTGGTATCAACCCGTTTGTTTTGCTCTTCCACAGAAAAAAGGAGCTGAAGATACCCAAAGTAATAAGCAGACTGTAACGGATATGACTGATGGGAGTTTTCACCGGCTGGCCCTGACTTATAGCCTGAATGACCTGGTCATAGTGAAGGATCATATCTGTTAAGATTGGAAGGGTACTCAAGGTGACAATGATTACAAAAAGGCCATGGATGCGCAGGTAGTTTTGCCGGGTTATCACCGGTATCAGATAAAATGCCACTGGAAGGAGCAGGAAGGGAATTTTGATCCGGACACGTGATAACCAGTAATTGGTGTCATCTGAATACAAACCACCATACAAAACCAGAAAGAAATGCAGGCTGATCACCCACCATTCCGGTTGTTGAAGGAGGTTTCCAATCTTTGGCAGGAAATCTTTCCGTAACCTCAGTCTGAACGGATGGGTCTCCAACGCAAACAGGGCCGGAATTGCAAATAGAAACATGACCACCGATAAAGTATAGACCGAATAGATCAGGGAAACAAAAAACAAAAACGACAGCGTAAGAACGAAATAGTCGTGACCTGAAAGAAGCCTTGTGCTCTTGGGTTCAGGGTTGTGGTTCGTGCCGTCAGTCTTTCGCTGTATGTTGGCTAAAAGGTTGCTGAAAAACCCTGTGCGCATCGTTCTCTTTTTTTGTTCGTGTACTTTAGGGGCTAACCATTCAACCGGGATTATACCTGATGCCTTCCTTCAGGAGGTTAGGAGGTGAGTGTCACCAGCACCAACCGGTTCAACAATTCAACGAGTGAATAATTAAACCAGCATCCTCCTAGACTGTCGCCGGGTCAGGATGTCGCCAGGGATCGCGGTAGGGTCTTTCCAGCAATTTGGTGGCTTCCGGATCTTTGACAACGTTCCTGGTCTTGTGATCATAAACGAGGGGTCGTCCCAGGTCGCAGGAGAGATTGGCCAGAATGCAACTTGCGGTCGAAATGTGTCCCTGCTCGATGTCTGCCACCGGACGGGTTCCGTGATCGATGGCGTCTACGAAATCGAGCATGTGGTTACGCATGGCTGAGGCAGCAAACATTTCAATCCCTTCCTCTGTCAGGTCTTCCGGGTATTTTTCGCTTTCGTTGACCCAATCCATAGACATAGCCGGTTCCTTGGCGCCGGTCGGGAAATACTCATATTTCCGGACACTGGCCTTCAGAGTACCTTTCTCGCCATAAATGATGTACGCCCAGGGATATTCCGGGTCAGGAGCATTACCCCAGCTGCGGTGATTCCAGATGCAGTTCAGATCGTCATACTCAAAGACGGCATGCTGGGTGTCGGTGGTGTTGGCCAACGATTCCTTCTGAACATAAATACCGCCACTTGAGTAGATCTTTTTGGGCCAGCCCAAATCCAGCATCCACCGGGTGGCGTCAAACATGTGGACACACATGTCACCCACGATTCCATTACCGTATTCCATAAATGCCCGCCATCTCCGGTGCACTGATCCGTTGTAGGGACGAAGGGGAGCTGGTCCGGTCCACATCTCATAATCCAGATGTTCGGGCACCGGTTGCGGATCCCGGGTGATGTTGCCCCGCATATGATAGTAGCAACACATTTCTACATGAGATACTTTGCCTAACAGACCTTCGTCTACAATCTTTCTTTTGGCTTCCACCAGGTGGGGAGTACTGCGTCTTTGGGTTCCGATCTGAACGACTTTTCGATATTTTCGGGCGGCGGCTAATATGGCTTCACCTTCGCTGACATCGACACTGATCGGTTTTTGGAGAAACACGTGGGCTCCCGACTTGATCGCCTCAATGGCCTGCAGGGCATGCCAGTGATCGGGGGTGCCGATCAATACAATATCCAGCTCCTGCTCAGCCAGCATTTTCCGGTAGTCGCCGTATTTTTTTGGCACATTCCCTGATTTCTGCCTTTTACTGACCAGATCAGCAGCCTTATCCAGCATTTGACGGTCGACATCACAGAGGGCGACCACCTCGACATTGGCCACCTGAATAAGCCGGAAAAGATCACTTTTACCGTACCAGCCGGCACCGATCAGACCGACTTTCCGGACGTTATCATTAAACAAGGTATCCAGTCCCCTCTGACCCAAAGCGGAAAGGGCCATGAAGGCACTGCTGCTTTTCAAAAAGTTGCGGCGATTAATGTTGAATTGATGCATGATAGAACGGTTAAATCGTCATTTAAGCATAAAATTATACCTTTATCGCTCATTTTTTAACAGCTTACCCCTATGAGTTTAGGGCATTTTGAAAAAGTACGGCAGATCATCGCTGAAATTGAAGCTCAGAATCCCTCATCGGCGGCTGAGTTGGAGCAATTCAGGCTGCGTTACCTCGGTGCCAAAAACAGCATCAAGCCTTTGTTTGCGATGATGAAAGATGTCACACCGGAACAAAGGAAGGAATTCGGACTTTTACTCAACGAAGCAAAACAAAAAGCCGAAAAAAAATTTGAGATCGCCCAGGATGCCCTGAAGCATCAACAAGCCAGGGTGGAACCGGATTTTGACCTCACTGCTCCCGGCTACCCTTTACCCCTTGGGTCCCGGCATCCGGTGTCCATTGTGCTCAATCAGATCGTCAAAATCTTCCGGAAGATCGGGTTTACGGTAGTACAGAATCGTGAAATTGAGGATGAATGGCACAATTTTACCGCCCTGAATACTCCTGACGATCATCCGGCCCGGGATATGACCGATACTTATTATCTGAAAAACGACCTGACCCGGATGCTGAGATCGCAGACGTCAACGGTGCAGGTTCACGTCATGGAATCTCAAAAGCCACCGATCCGGATTATTTCACCCGGCCGGGTCTACCGCAATGAAACCATTTCTGCCCGTTCACACGCCCAGTTTCACCAGATAGAAGGACTTTATATCGATAAGAATGTATCGTTTGCTGATATGAAGCAGGTCATCGTGTATTATGCCCGGGAATTATATGGTGCTGATGTCAAGATCCGACTTAGACCGTCGTATTTTCCATTCACCGAGCCCAGTGCAGAAGTCGATGTTTATTGGGGTCTCCAATCGGAAGATGATTATCGCATGACCAAGGGAACGGGATGGTTGGAGATCCTGGGTTGTGGAATGGTTGATCCCAGCGTTTTGGAGATGTGCGGTATTGATCCGGAAGTCTATACCGGTTTTGCATTTGGAATGGGTATTGAACGGCAGGCGATGCGTAAGTATCAGATCAACGACATCCGGATGTTTTTTGAAAACGATGTGCGGTTTCTCCGGCAATTTTCCGGTGCATATTAAATCATATTTTCACAGTCATTTATGAAACCTAGTATCCCAAAGGGTACCCGCGATTATTCGCCACAACAGGTCTACCGGCAAAATTTCATTTTTAGTACCATCCGGAGTGTTTTCGAGAAATACGGCTATCAGCCTATCGAAACGCCGGTCATGGAAAACCTCGATACCCTGTTGGGAAAATACGGAGATGAAGGTGATAAGTTACTGTTCAAGATCCTGAATAACGGAGATTTTCTGGCAAAGGCGGATGAAGACGCACTCAAAAAACGGGATAGTAATCGACTGGTCGGATCGATTTCAAAAAGAGGGCTCCGCTACGATCTGACCGTGCCATTCGCCCGGTATGTCGTGATGCATCAGCACGAACTTCAGTTTCCCTTTAAACGATACCAGATCCAACCGGTATGGAGGGCAGACCGGCCACAGAAAGGTCGGTACCAGGAGTTTTATCAGTGCGATGCCGATGCCATCGGTTCGGATTCACTCATGTTTGAAGCCGAGTATATACTGATGATCGATGAAGTTTTTAGCCGACTGGGTCTGGAAGTCGATATCAGGATCAACAGCCGAAAGATATTGGAAGGAATTGCCGGTGCAACGGGGATACCCGATAAGATGAATGCCATGACCATCGCTGTCGACAAACTGGACAAAATAGGATGGGAAGGAGTAGCTGCTGAACTGCTCCGGGCTGGGATTCCGGAAGAAAAAATTGAGCGCTTGAAGCAGCTTTATGCCACCACCGACCTGATCAAAATGGGAGAAAGGTTGAAAGATTCGACTGAAGGAAGTAAGGGCGTACACGAATTGCAGGAGGTACTCGATTATTTGAGTGGCATTGCCCTGCGACAACAACTGACCTTTGATCCGACATTGGCCAGGGGACTCAGTTATTATACCGGATGTATATTTGAAGTCAAGTCCAGGGAGGTGCAGATTGGCAGCATCCTCGGTGGAGGTCGATACGCCAACCTGACCGGTGTTTTCGGTCTGCCGGGAGTTTCGGGAGTGGGCATCTCCTTTGGAGTGGCCCGGATATTTGATGTGATGCAGGAGCTCAACCGATTTCCCCAAGACATTGATCAGCCCATTCAGTTGATGCTTTGTGCCCTGGATGCATCCTGCCATAAATGGGCATTCAAGCTGCTCCAGCAATTGCATCAACACGACATTTCCGCCCACCTCTATCCGGAACCAGCCAAACTCAAAAAGCAAATGAAGTATGCCCATGACACTGGTGCGCCTTTTGTGCTCCTGGTGGGTAGCGAAGAGATGAACCAACGGAAGTACACATTGAGGGAGATGGTTAGCGGTGATCAGTGGATTATGTCCATAGAAGAAGTCATTGAAAAACTCAAAGTGCTCTAGATGAAGGAAGGAACGCCGGGATCACTAAAGGATATTCAGACTGCATTGCGCAACGGGCAGCTTATATGTGAGACCCTGGTCCGATCATACCTCCGGGCGATAGAAGAAAATCAGGATCTCAATGCCTACATCGAAGTATTCGATGAGGAAGCACTCCTGAGAGCACAAGAACTCGACGGTATTTTTCAACGCCGGGAGAGGCCCATGGGTAAGTTATGGGGTGCCGTCTTTAGTATCAAGGATGTGATTTCCTACCGCGATCACCATGTTAGCGCCGGTAGCCGGATGTTGCAGGGCTATCGTGCCTTGTTTAATGCTACGGCGGTAGAGCGACTCCTCCAGGAAGATGCAATCATCATCGGCAGGGTCAACTGTGATGAATTTGCGATGGGTTCTGACAATGAGACATCGTGGTACGGACCGGTAAGAAATGCCCTCGATAAAAACCGGATTCCAGGAGGTTCTTCCGGTGGCTCGGCAGTGTCCGTGCAGGCCAATACCTGTCTGATGTCGCTGGGGTCCGATACCGGAGGGTCAGTCAGACAGCCCGCGTCGTTCTGTGACCTGATCGGCTTTAAACCCAGCTATGGGAGGATCAGCCGGCATGGATTGATTGCCTACGGCAGTTCTTTTGACCAGATAGGTGTAATCGGTCGTCATCTGGATGACATTCGCATGGCCTATGCGGTTATGCAGGGTCCGGATGATTTTGACGGAACTCTGATCCGTGATCGAAGGAGTGCAGAAGCTGAAAACGACCGCCCATTGAAGCTGGCTTATATCGGAGAGACGTTCGCACATGAGGGCCTGCAGGAAGAGATAAGGCTTGCCTTCATCCAACAGGTATCGGATCTGCGATCTGCCGGTCATCAGGTGGATGAAGTTTCGTTTGATTTATTGGAATACCTCATTCCCTGTTATTATGTGCTGACGGCTGCCGAGGCCTCCAGCAATTTGTCCCGCTATGACGGAATCCGGTACGGATACCGGGCCGGACAGGTAAGTCAGCTCAATGAAATGTATACCAAAAGCCGTACGGAAGGTTTTGGAATGGAGGTCAAACGGAGAATCCTGCTGGGTACTTTTGTCCTCAGTGTGGGTTATTACGATGCTTATTTTGCCAAAGCCCAGAAGATTCGCAGGTTGATCAAAGAACAATTTGATGCCTGGACCGTTCAGTATGACGGTATCCTGATACCCATGACACCGACTACTGCCTGGGAAATCGGCTCGGGGAAGACTCCGGTAGAAATTTATCTGGCGGATATCTTTTCGGTCCTGGCCAATCTGGTGGGAGCACCGGCGATCACTGTGCCACTGGGTCATGATGAGGAAGGTTTACCCTTTGGACTCCAGATTCTAACAGCTACTTACCATGAAGAACGACTTTTTTTTCTGGCAGAACACATGCGAAATTACCAACATAGGCGTTAATAACTTGGTTTTTAAAAAAAGTAAAATATCAGTGACATATACCTGTACTTAATTATGTTTACTTTTTGATTTCCTGGTTTGGAGGGTGATTGGCACGATTTATGCATAATAAAAAAAACTAATGCGTAAATCAATGTAGCTAAGAGATGATAACCTGGAAATCGAAGAAAACCGCAAATTTTCCCATGATCAACGTACCAGCACTGCTACAGGCATGCTTAATAGTAGTTATATGTCTATTGACCAGTGATCTCCGGGCAAATTTTGTCCTGGATATTAATACACTCAAATCATTGAATATCCTGGTAGATATTGGTGATGATGAGCATGTAGCCCGGTATATCGAGGATTTTCTTAAGCATCCGGAGACCACTGAGGAGTTGCTAAGCAGGGGTAACATTTATTTTCCCCTGATAGAGAAAGAGCTGACCTTACAGGGATTGCCGGAAGCCCTTAAAGTGCTACCCCTGATCGAAAGCCGGTTTGATCCAATGGCTGTCTCACGGGTCGGTGCTGCTGGCTTGTGGCAGTTTATGATCCCCACGGCCAGGGATCTTGGCCTGAGAATCAACGCGCATCTGGATGAACGCCGGGATCCGGCCAAAGCCACCCGGGCCGCATTATCGTATCTGCAATATCTCTATTCGAAATACGGAGACTGGACGCTCGCATTTGCCGCTTACAATTCCGGTCCGGGCACGGTAAACCGGGCCATCCGGTCAGCCGGAGGGAAAACCAGCTTCTCGGCTATCCGGAAGTACCTCCCCCGGGAAACCCAACAATATATTCCCAAATATCTGGCCGCTCAGTACATCATCGAGTTTTACCGGGATTTGGGTCTGCGTCCTTCCTATCCTGATCTCGATCTTCAGTGGACTTCGACTGTACACCTGACCCGGTCTATGTCGATTTCCGCGATTGCCTCTTTGGTGCAGATACCAGCTGAAATGATCAAGGCCCTCAATCCCGGGCTTAATCAGCAATATGTGCCCCAATTGGCCCTGGGTTACGATCTTGTCCTCCCCAAAAGAGTGATCGCCACCTTTCAGTATTTTCTGGAGACCAGTCAACCAGGTGATCTGAACTTTGCCTATCGAACCATCGAAATGATGGTTGACAGGAAACAATCGGTTTTTGAACTTGCTGGATCTTTAAAGGTTGACCCGTATTTGCTGAAGGCCTGGAATCAGCTTCAGGATGATATGCTCGATGCGGGAGACCGGATCATCATTCATGAATTATACGATCCGTCAGCCGTGTTTGTCGAAGAAATCAAACTGGTGCCATTTATCAAACAACAGGAGGCACTGACTCCGTTACCACCGTCGCTGGATTACCAAAACCTGATTCATGGTTTGATCTTGCGGCAAAAGGAACGACGGGAAGAAGAGTTCAACTGGCTTCTCCATCAGATCTAGATGGAACACATTTTAGTCCGAAAAGTTAGCAAAGTACTGCCTGGAGCGGCGATTTTAATCGCCAGAGTATAATACCCCGTCATTACCGGAGTGATGGAAACATGGGTGCCGGGCGAATAAATTCGCCCTTCCAGTTGAAGTGTGAAGTCGGTAAGTACCGATTCGAAGTTTTATTGGACTACCACAAAGGAATAGGCCCGGGACGAATCCCAGGCCTATCAACCAAACCCTAACCCCATGAACATGATTCTTATCGAGCTTCTACCACTATGGCAGAGTGCTCATTTATATTTTTCCGGAAGATCAATGATGAATCTCCCTTCTAGCAAACTGACTTGATGTTTATGGTGTTCCTCTTCCACATCTTCCTTCGATCTCTCACCATTCGTTGACTATCAACTACTTTTATATTTAGATCGTTTTTATCGCTACCAGGTGCTGCTACCCGGACAAATTATTTTGCTCATTTTTTTCTATAACGCTAACCCTAACGTTTCCGTTCAAAAATTTATTTTCCGGGTCTATTTTTCATTGCTGCGTTTCAGTAACTTCTTTTAGTTCTGATCTTCAAATTCGCATTTAATGGTAAAAACGGATTCCTTTTTATTAAGTTCAACATATTGAAAAATAGCATGTTAATAATTTCTTAAGATATTTTGGGCTTCGTTTTCTTCTTGGTTTTTTCAATCCTGCAATGGAGGTTGCCTGGGAGGTATGACCCGCAGTACTCCACGCATGATCAGC
This sequence comes from uncultured Saprospiraceae bacterium, assembly GCA_964428345.1. Taxonomy (GTDB): domain Bacteria; phylum Bacteroidota; class Bacteroidia; order Chitinophagales; family Saprospiraceae; genus JABDMH01. The sequence continues at coordinate 81,786 of CAYRYD010000025.1, forward strand.
GCATGCCCGGGGAACGTACAAACGTAAGCATAGTCGCCGGGATTTTCCGGAGCGGTGAAATAAATGACATCCGAACTGTTTGGCGGTAGAAGATTGGTATGGTATAAGACCAGGTCGGATTCGGGTATATATCCCTTCTCCTGGCCTTGTAAACCGAGGTCAATGGCCAGTTGTGCCACCTGATCGATACTCCCGGGGGATACAATCACCAGATTATGCATCATGTCATCTGGGTTGTTAAAAACCCATTTGATCTTCGAGCCGGCTTCGATGACAATCTCCCGGGTATCAAACTGCATGCCTGGCAGTGTCCCGACCGTGACCGTTTGATCCTTGGACCCGTAACCCCTGATTGTATCGTTTTAAAATGTGACTCTTGAGGTTTAAGCCTTAGAGCTACTGCGTAAAGTCTTTCTCTGCGCCCCCATCCCACCGATCAGCGGGAAACCTTGGACCTACGGAATAATCCCGTTTTTCAAACGGGACCGCTCTAATCAGCTGAGTAAAATCAATCAACA
>CAYRYD010000026.1:0-73375 GCA_964428345.1 uncultured Saprospiraceae bacterium
CTCGCTTGGTTCTTTTTAAATTTGCCTAATTTCAGAGGTATTTAGAGGTGCCCTAATGTTAAAAATATTAGTCCAAGTTGAAACCTACTCGCTCAATACCAACACCGGAATATCGGTCATCGATAACAGGTGCTTGGTATGACTGTGGGTAAACATCCTTTGGAAGAGATTTTTCGATCGATGAAAAATAACAATCAGGTCTACATCAAAAGTCCGGCTGAATTCTTCCAACTCACCGTCGATGTCTTTTCCGTAAATGTGATAAAAAACCAACTGCAAGGCTGGATTCTCTGACTCGATGTGCTGCCGGATTTTATCTTCGTTGACCAACTCGTATTCGGAACTATCCTGACTGACGTGCAGATACCGGACCACTGGTGAAAATGGCTTGATCAGATCCAGTGCCCTCCAGAGTTCATAGGAGTCGGAGCTCAATAATTCGGAGGCATACGCCATTTGCACAATTGGTTTAAAGGTAGCACCTTCCGGAACGATCAAAACCGGATACTTACCCATCTGGGCAATGGCAGTCGAACGTGTTCCCAACATTTTGGTCAGGTTGCTTTTATGTTTACCTCTCGCTCCCATCACGATCAGATCAACATTCAATGCATCGGCGTTGGACTTAATATTTGCAACCGGGTTACCAATGACAACCCGGGTGTCTGTACGGTCTATGACCTCCTTCCATGCAGGATTCAGACCACTTGCCAGCTCCACCTGGGCTTTGATTGCCAATTCAGCGGCATCCTTCCGGGCCTGGTAGCCTGATCCGGAAGGAAGGGGTACATCCAGCACTTCCAGCTCCATCTCAACTACATGCAGTAAGGTGATGAATGCATCGATTTCTGCTGCCAGAGACAAAGCATAATAAAAAGCATTGTTGGCATTTTCGGAAAAGTCAGTGGGCACCAGAATTTTCTTCATGATTTCTGTTTTACTTTGAACGCCTTTTTACCGGATTCTAATCTCTCTCCCTTGATCCTATCCTCTGAGACTGGTTTCTTAGATGTCAGTCACTTGAATTCTTTTATACTCGGTCGCTACCGGCACCTTCTTTTCGTAGAAGACTATCCTCAGAATTCCATTATCCAGAAATGCCTCAATCTGGTTTTCAGAATGTTCATGAGTGAGCCGGAATCTGCGCTCAAAGGACTCCACGGCAAATTCTTCGCAGACAAATTCTGATTGATCAACCGGTGCTTTTTCCTTTTTGATACCTCGAACAATAAGCACACCCCGTTCCATCGTCACCTGCAGTTCGTCTTTATTAAAACCGGGAACGAGCAACTCAATATGGTAGGCCTCTTCATCCCTTCTCACATTGGCAGGAGGAAAAGATTCACTCCAGGGGATATCAAAAGAAGATCTGCCCAGAAAATGCCTGGGGTTGATAATTTCTCTAAATCGACCACCAAAGCGATCAAATGGTCCTTCATTTACATAGTGCATTGCCATTTTTCAACATTTTTATTTCTTTGGTGATGTTATTTGAATTTTTTCCCTTCTTCAATGAGTGACCTCAGTAGAATTCATGATAAAGATCAATTAGGCTATACAAAGCAGATGTGTCCTGGATTTCATTGGGATAGCCATCAGATTAATAGTTCGAGTTCTTCATATCGGGATGCTACCGCTTCCGTCAATGCCAGAGTCAGTTGATCTTCGGTCAGATGACGGTTGGCTATTTTCCGGATTCGACGGGCCAATTCCTCATCATGCAGCGTCGAGTAAGCCCACGATTCAAAATCTCCCCGCTGCAGATGATAAGCCAGGGTTTGAGCTGGTACCCTGGGTATGATCCTTAGAAAATCATACATGCTCGAAGCACTGGGTATGGCCGTATCCGAATGCCGGTGATTGAAATAGAAGTGTTTGCTGGCTGGTAATGGTGCTCTCAGATACTTGTGGAGATGGCGGATATGCGGGACTTGCCGGCGGGTACTTTCAATTTCGACCGTGCCTTGTCTGCGCATGCAGGGATCATTTTCATCTTTCATGAAAAAATAGACCTGACGATTGGTCAACGATTCCAGGTATTCATGCAGTGATGGCTCATACGCCTGTTGACAGACCAGAGAGAGTACCTTTTCTCCCTGGGTGTCGTGATCCAGCTGGGTAATCATCAGATGATCCAGGTTTTTCAGAATATTTTCGGCAATTTCTCCGGGCCGGTAACTGACCAGCGTAAATCCACCACCATCCATGCGTTCAGCCAACATTCTTGCCACCGGCATCTGTTCATTCTCACAAAAGTAATGTGCTTCATCAATGAGAAACCAATGCGGCTTACCCCGGCGCTCACGGAGATTCAATAAGGTCTCCATCAGTTTATGGACATAGTTGATCTTCTCTTCATGAACGTATTGAGAAAGATCGAGAACGAGACTCATACCAGAGTACTCCATCAAGGTGGAAACTTCTGCCCCATTCGGAGGTGGAGACTCAATGCCTCCGAGCAACAAAGTATTGGGGAAAGCTCTCAGTCCCCGGTAGTCCCCCTCCGGGTCAATGATGCAAATCTGATATTCCATCCGCAGCAGTTTTTCACTGATCAACCCGCCCAACCACGACTTTCCACTGCCACTGCTGCCAAATATTCCGGTATTCCTCAAAGTCAGGTTTAATGGATCAATGGACATTGGAGTTCCGTCATCAAGGTCTCCTAATACCATATTTCTTTTATCCCGGCTTTTGATGGCCGGGAAAGGTCTTTTATCAAGAAGATCCTGTAAAAATTCCCTGACTCCGGTGCCATTTTCCTTGAGCAGAAGAATATCCGCCAACTCTTTGATACCGGGGTCGGCATTTTTGACCGCCACTGCCAGTTCGGCCTGTTCAAAAAGGCTCCGGTCATTCTCGGCATCTCCAAACGCCATCACATTATGAATCGAGTATCCCAATTCCCTGAGGGCGATCCATAGACCGGTACCTTTGGTAGCTCCCGGGGGCAATACCATCACTGCCCCCTTATTGTATTCAACAGTGGCTGCGCTACCGGTTGCAGCGATCGCCTCTACAACCTGCTGGTTATATGGCATTGTCGTGGCTACCAGGGCCATGCCCTTTTCCAGAGGAATATCCAATTGATACAGTGCTTTTACCACCTCAGGTGCCAGGTGACCAAAGGGCAGAATAACGGATTGGTTGGATGGAAAGTAGATCGATGCCCCGTCTTCAGCTACAATAGCCTCACAGAGATCCTCAAAAGGTCCCAGTTTTTCAATTGCGTTTAATCTCCTCCCGGTGACCAGTATGATCGAATGTCCGGCTTTTTTCAGATTCCGGATCACATGAAAGGTAGCTGGTTCGATGTAGTCATCCATCGCGATAGTACCATCCAGGTCAAGAGCGATGATTTTAAAATACATTAGACTGATATTTTACGTAGTTTTTTCGCTGCTATCAACTCATACGGTATCGGGAAGATACAGGATCAGTTGGTTTTTCTCGTCGGTGTTCGTTTGGTGGGAGTGGAAGATTTCTGTCGCGGGCTGGTCCTGGAAGGCGCGGGGGAAGTGGACGGAGTTCTTTCTGCCGGTTTTCGGGTCCAGTTGTTGCGGTGATATTCCTTGGCCTTGTCGATAGTCCGGATTTGTTCTTTTCGCTCTGTCGTTCTCGGTGGAGTCGTGGTTTTGGTCCGGTCCGGCTTGTTCTCCAGGTCTTTTAAGATCTGCTCCCGGGCTACTTCCGGTCGCTGCACCCTTTTAGTATCGGGTTTGATCGGTTCGTATTTTCGTTCCTTCCTGAGAAGGTATTCTTCCGACCTCAGCGGTTTGTCAGGATTCCTTTGGTTATAGATAAGCCTTTTTTCTTCCATTTGTCCATAGAGACGCAGGTTTTCCGACAATTGAGGACGGTTGGAAATCAATTCATCAGTAACCACATTGTAGTTTTGCATCTGCCAGTGATTTACCGCCGAGGTAATACCTCCCCCAAATTCGCGGTGAGTATGATAATGCTGAATAAACCGGGTGGAAAGATGGTTGTATCGATAGTGATGATGGGGTTTGTTAAAATACCACCACACTACATGGTATCGGGGCAGACCGATTACAATAAAAGGCCGGTGGATAAATGGATAAAAGCCCCAGTCATACCAATAGGGAAACGGGCGCCACCTTGGATAATCATACCAGTACGGATACCCAAACCAAAAGGGGTAATGGTAGTGATAGTAGACCGAAATATGTTCTACTATTTGCTCTTCAGTACGTACTGTCTCGGGAATGTCTTCACCTTCTGAATAATAAACGTCATCGAAAGGATAATCACCCGAATATTCCTGCAGGGAAGCTCGCAATTCATCCTGTATTTTAGGATCGTTTTCAACGGTAGCCTTCCAGTCTTCCAGTGCACGGCTGTTTTCATCGGCCAAAGCGATATGCAAACTATCAGCCTTTCGCAGCAACCAGGTACGGTTAGTCAGGTATATATTGCCAATCGTAATTGCCAGTTCCACTTCATCCATCACAATAGATAATACTTCAGGATGATCCAGGAGAACATCCATAGCTTGTTGAAAATCCGGTGATTCACTGGAAAAAAGTTCCTGGGATGCCTGTTCCGTGTTTAGACGGAGATGCACTACCTCGCGAATCAGGGCAAAATCATTGCTTTGAAGACCGCGTACTGTTTCACTAATTTCCGGGGGATAGGATTTAATAATTGCATCCAGTGACTGCCGGGTCAGGTCACTGGCAGCGATGGCCTCCATTAATCCGTCAAACCGGGTTAGGTCCCAAATCGCCTCCTGGGTTTCACGCGGATAACGTTCGACCAGGTTCCGGAAATCTTGCTGACTTTCTTCCTGCAGCCGCTTGATGGTGATCATTTGAGCCGGATGACTGGCAACTTCCAGTACTGCCAGCCGGATATCCTCCGGATATAGAGCGATGGCTTCGATGCTTTTTCGTTTACTTTCGGTAAGATTGCCCAGAAGTGATTTCTGATCCTGCCCCACTGCTTTGAATGCAGTCAGCATAACGAGGGAAGCTACCATTAATTGCCTGATAATCATGATTTAAAATTTTTTCAGGTTATTAAAAACTTTGGAAAGGACCTTTACCTTCCAAAGTATTCAAAGTTGACAGGAATTGAATTGAAATGTAATGATCCACGTCAAAACCCATGTTGATAATGCACAGTACCGGATCTGCGTAGAAACCGCATCCGTAGAGCTGGAATCACTGATTTTTGTCATACGGGGTTTTGATTCTTCTCATCATCCCGGCCGGAGCATTTGGATACATTTAAAGTTGAAAACTGAAACAGAACTGGTCAGATCATCACATTCTTACGATCATGACTGGTTTTCGATCTGATTTGAATCTCTGATTATTAAAAAAGAATGAATCATGAAAGTACTTTGCCCCGTCGACTTTTCGATCGCTTCGATAGACGCTGTTCACTATGCGGCTTCACTGCTGAAAAAGTTTGACAAACGAGAGATTGAACTGTTGCATTGCAGTTTTCCCGGCGATGTATCTGCTATGTTTGATGAATATCTCGAAAGGCACCAAAGTATAATTCAGGAAAATCTGGACACCCTTTTGGAAGAGATGCAGCAAAAAGCACCTGAAATCGAATGGACTCAACAAATCATTCATGGAAATCCGTTGGATGAAATTTCCCGTTATATCAAGAAGGGGGACTACGATCTTGTTGCGATTGGTACCAAAGGTCTGCAAAACCCCGAAGACCGGATGTTCGGGAGCCTGACTGAATCACTTTTCGAACAATCCGATGCACCTATCCTGGCCATCCCACAGGGTTACGTTTTCAAAAAGCTTCAATCGATCATTCTGGCTATCGACGAAGAAGTAATCAGTTCGGAAAAAGTAGTAGAAACTCTCGCTAAACTGGCCAGGAGGTATGACAGTTCCCTGAAATTGTTACATGTAAAGGGGAAAGATGACCGTCCTCTTGAATACAATCTCGATTTGGATTATTACCTCAAGGGTGTCAACTATGAGTACTATTCCAAGTCGGCTGACGGCCCACTGATAAAAGCCATCAATGAAGTTTGCCGGCATGAAAAAACCGATCTGCTTTCCATGATCCACCGGGATCGCGGTTGGATGTTTAATCTGCTGCACCGCAGTCAGGTGAAAGAAGAACTGGACCGGCTGAGTATGCCGATTCTGATCCTACATGACTAACCTGTCTGAATTTAAATTGAATCTGTACTTACGGGAAATTGACGGGTTCCAGGTAATTACTGCCCTGAAAGATCAGGGATTTCTTTCTGTAGAATCCCGTATTTCCTGCTTTCGCAGCTTCCGGAAATAACGTCGAAATAGAAAATTTTCCTGGAGTGCCTTCATATCCTCCTTAAACAAAGCGGTTCCTTCTTCGATATTCTGGAGGGTCTTTTGCAGTGATTGAGCATTTTCCTGATTGTAGATCAGATCATGCATCACTCCTTCCCCACCCTGAATATCCTCCATCATGTTGTCTAACCGTTGGGTAGCATTGGTAAGATGATCTCCGGTGGTATTCAGCTTTTGGATAATGGTATCAAGTTGATTGACCAGAGTTTGGTCAAGTTCATTCGAAAGGTGCCGGAGATTACCCATGATCGTCGTATCATAGATCAATTGATTGATCAGTCCCTGATGTTGCTCCATCTGGGATACGGTATGATTGAGTCTGGACATCATCTCGACGGTGATCCGGGTAGCATTTTCCAGGTTTCCGATGGTATTTTTTAAATCATTGGCCATGGTGGAGTCCTGCAGCAAGTCATTAATGGTTCCCGGCCCCTCTTTCATTCGTCCGGAGATAGTCAGTAAATCTCGCACAAACAGGCTGATGTTATCATTGGTACTCCCCAGAGTAGAAATGAGATCGCTGGTTCCAGGAAGCGTTTCAGCAGGGATGATGTCACCTTCTTCCACGGAAGGGGCATCACCGTAACCGGGACGTATGTTGACAATCGCGCTGCCAACAATGCCGTCCACACTCAAGGTGGCAATGGCGTTTTTCTTAATAAAAGGCTGAACCCGGCTTATCAGCTTCAGATCGAGCCGCAGGGTGGAATCGGTGATGATGACAATGTCATCGACGGTTCCGACATTAATCCCGGCATAACGCACATTATTGCCTGCCTGGAGACCACCGGCATTCCTGAAGATTGTACTGATCGTAAAGGTGGAACCGAATAGATTTTGCCGGCTTCCAATGAAATAGATGCCACTGATCAACAAGATGGAACCGATCAGGACAAATAGTCCCAGGCGGACTGTATTTATAGTTTCGCGTTTCATATGAAAAAAGCTTGAACATGCGGATCCTTCAACCGGTATAATTCCTCGAAGGAGCCGGTGGCATAATCAACACCATCCTTGAGGATGATGATCCGGTTGGAGGTGATCCGGGCAAAGTCCAGGTCATGGGTGATAATCAGAGATGCTGTTTTGTAAATTTTTTGAATGTCCAGAATTAACTGACTGATTTCTTTGGCGGTAATCGGATCGAGCCCACTGCTGGGTTCATCGTATAAGATAATTTTCGGACGTAAAATGATGGCTCTGGCCAGGGCAACCCTTCGTTTCATCCCTCCCGACAATTCATCCGGCATCAGGTCAATGGCATGAGCGAGGCCTACATTGTCCAGGGACTCAGCTACGAGATAATCGATATTCTGACCCTTCACCCGGTCAAGGTGTCTTCGGAGGGGAAACTCGAGATTTTCGCGTACAGTCATCGAATCATAGAGTGCACTGCCCTGAAACAGAAAACCAATATCGGCTCTCAGGACATCCATTTCTTCCTTCGTCAGTGAAATTACATCCCTCCCCAGGACCGTTATTCTACCGGAGTCTGGCAAAGTCAACCGGACTATGCACTTAAGGAGGACAGATTTTCCCGATCCGGACTTCCCGATAATGACCAGATTTTCCTCATCATACAGGGTGAGATTAAAGCCCCGTAAAACGTGATTGTCTCCAAATGATTTATGCACATCCTCGATGGAAATCAGGATTTCATTTTTATCACCTGGATTAATTCGCGCCGACTTTTTTTCCTGTTCGATCATTTTCCGGGTCATAGTTCGTAAAAAATATCGGCTACCAGTACGGCAATGAAATCAAGGATGAAAAGAAGCAGAGAAGCAACCACTACGGCTGAATTGGCTGCCTTGCCCACTCCCGCGGTCCCTTTGGTTGAAGTATACCCCTTGTAGCAGCCCACTACTCCGATGGCATAGCCAAAGAAGAAGGTTTTGACAAATGCCGGTATAACATCACCGAACTCCAATACTTCAAAAACCTTGCTAAAAAATAAGGTGAATGAAACCTGACCCTTGACATTTTCCATAAGGAAAGATCCGAAGAGGGCAACTGCATCGGCATAGATAACCAATATTGGGAGCATGAGGGTAATGGCAAGAATTCTGGTAACCACCAAATATTTATAAGGATTGGTGCCTGAGACTTCCATAGCATCAATCTGTTCGGTTACCCGCATACTGCCGAGTTCGGCACCGATGCTTGAACCAATTTTTCCAGCACAGATCAGAGCGGTAATAATCGGTCCGATCTCGCGAATAACAGCAATACCAATCATGGATGGCATGTATGCTTCGGCTCCAAACTCGACCATTGTAGGACGGGTTTGCAACGTCAGTACAATCCCAATAATAAACCCAGTGATGCCTACCAGAAAGATCGACTTGTTACCCAGAATAAAGCATTGGTGGAAGAATTCACGATACTCAAAGGGCGGCCTGGCCAACTCCTTGAAAAACTGCAAGCCAAACCTGAAGGTCTCACCTGTTTCTCGGAGAAATAGTTTTATCGCATTCATGAATAGCTGCTCTCTATAAATAAAGGTCAAAAAAAAAACCTGATTCAATCACCCTTTAGTCAACGAAAGAATTAAAAATCGCTACCTTTTGTGATGACAGTGGTCAACCGTTCAAATGATCCTGATGATGGTCGATTGACGAATGACCACGATCATAGAAGTTGTTGAGAGCCGTTCTTTGAATATCTTCCGGGTCAGTTTACCTTCAGGCGATGTGAATAAAGAAGCAATCTTGTGCCCGGATAAGATAAAAACCAACGGATTATGACAATCAGCATAGGTACTCTTAGTGACCATCGTCTTGAGATGGCTGAACGCAAAGGTCCGGGACATCCGGATACCATTTGTGATGCCATCACCGAGGAGATTTCCATTGCACTGTGCGAGTATTACCTCAACACATTTGGCATGATCATGCATCACAACATCGATAAAGCACTGTTGATCGGAGGTCAGTCCCAACCCAGGTTTGGCGGTGGCAGTGTGACTGAACCGATCTCTCTGATCATAGCCGGCCGGGCCACACATGAAGTGGATGGAAAAGTCATACCCGTCAAGGATATTGCGGTGGAAACCGCCAAAGCGTGGACCAGAAAAAATCTGCGGTTTCTACGGGTCGATAAAGACATTCGTTTTGAAGCCAGGATCCGTCCTGGAAGCAGTGACCTGGTGCAACTTTTCAGCCGCTTTGGGAAGGGAGAAATTCCCCTGGCCAACGACACTTCGTTTGGTGCAGGATATTTTCCATTTTCTCCCCTGGAGTCATCGATCCTGGATATTGACCAACTCCTGGGCCATGCAAAAACCAGAAACCAGTTTCCTTTCGTTGGAGAAGATACCAAAGTGATGGGTACCCGCCTTTCCCGTCACCGTCAATACACCATTGCCATTGCCATGGTCGATCGCTATATTAACGATTTATCCGACTATATTGGTAAAATTGACGCCATAAAAGCATACATCTTGCGGAATCTCGGTGACGAGAACACGGATCTTTTCATCAACAGTGCCGACTCCTATGAGCAGGAAAGTATCTATCTGACGGTCACCGGCACCAGTGCAGAAAGCGGCGATGACGGCCAGGTGGGCAGAGGGAACCGGATCAATGGCCTGATCACCCCTTACCAGCCCATGAGTCTTGAAGCAGCCTCCGGCAAAAACCCGGTAAGTCATGTAGGGAAGATTTACAATTATTTTGCTTTTGATCTCAGCAGGCAACTGGTAGAGAACCATTTCTGTGAATCGGCTCAGGTATTCATTGTATCGCAGATAGGAAAACCGATCACTGATCCGCAAGGATTGCATGTCCGCCTGAAGAACCGCAGTGCCGGAAAAAATATTATTGAGGATTTTTGCCGGAACAGTCTTGACAGCCTTCCTGAATACTGGAAGCGAATTGTTTATCAGCAAACAGGCACCGACCAGGGTCGGTGAAAAAGTGATTATTGATAATGAAATGCCGAGTCGATTGCGGTCAGGTTACCATCATTTATCAAGACCTTCCATTACGGCAAGACATCAGAAATCATCAATTGACCGCTATCACGAACCCATGCCTTCTCCATTTCATTATATTTGTGATTCGAATCACCGATCTGAATCACAGATATCGGGTCTGACAGATAGCACATCAGGTGGTTGGTTGATGCAGATCATTGATCATTACCAGGTAAATGGTGATCTTTAAAAAGATTACAGAGTGAAAAATCAATCCATTGAATTTCTCTAAAAATTAAGAAACATGGGCAAAGTAGATGAAATGCTGAGCAATGTGCATTTTGAGCACCTGATCTGGCACAATGAATTGCAGAACTTTCTCGAGGAAATCGTCATTTATGATCAAAGGATTCAGATGCTGCTGCAACAGTATACAGCTGACAATATGCAGTCAGAACTGCGGGAATTCAGGAATGAATTTCATCAGATACTTCAAGACATCCGGCAATGGAAGGTAACCATTGGCCAGCATGAGATGCATATTTTCGAAGTAGCCAAGTTGAATGGAGCGATCAAACAATTGACCAATTCGAAGCATGAAGAAATGCGGGATAAAATGCAGCAATTAAGAAAAATGATGCTCACGCTCAAAGAGAAATTCCAGTATTTTCTAATGAAGAAAATCTGAGTAGGTAAAGGTGTTTGATAATCTGTTAAACTACTTACCTGATCGATCAGATTTTGCACCTATAAATGAAAGATATTCCAGATTTTATGTCAGGTTGACCTAGGAGATTTACCTTCAACTTTGATTTTGGACAAATGCTGAGGCAACTCCGAAAGGCTGACTTTTTCACCACCGATCAAGGTATATTGCAATTTGATTTTATCCCGGTTGACGGTCAGTATCCATTCTGCCAGACGGGGAAAAAAGCGGGTCAGGAACCCGGTCAACTTACCGAGACCAGTCAGGGTGATTTGACGTTTTCTAAACCGGATCATCCGCACGATACTCCTTGCTACCGACTCCGGCTTTGCAAGACGGACATTCGTTCGCCGGGGCAAATAGATCCAGCTGCCATCAACATCGAGAATTTTTTTCAGGGGATCATTTTCCGTAAATCCTACATAAGCGATGCCCACGTGTACACCTGTCCCTTTCAGCTCGATATTCAGGGCCTGGGCCAATGCCGACTGGGCCATTTTCGAAGCGGTATAGGCTACATTGTAAGGCATGCCCCTAAACCCTCCTGCACTGTTGATGAATATGAGGTGTCCCCGGGTACGTATCAGGTGCGGGATTGCATATTTGCTCAGGTAGGCAGCCCCATTAAAATTAGTGTCCATGACCACCTCAAAAACCAGGTCTGCCATCCTGGCCAGTTCGCCCCGGCTACTGACACCGGCATTGTTGACCAGAATATCGAGACGGCCAAACCCGGCCAATACCTGTCGGATCAGGTATTGACATTGCGCAGGGTCACGGACATCGGCAACCACTGGTAAAACTTCCAGGCCCATCGCGGCTAACTCATCGTTGGTGGCCTTCAATCTTTTCCGGTCACGCCCATTAATGACAATTTTAGCTCCTTCGTTTCCCAACGCAATCGCTATAGCCTTGCCAATTCCCTGACTAGATCCGGACACCAACGCGACCTTGTCCTTAAAGAATTGTTTCATTGAGTCAGCCATTTACGATATTCAATCACCATTTGACTACTATTTTGCCCATTGATTTTCTCGATTCCAGAAACTGATGCGCTTCGGCCAGCTGATCGATGGGGTATTCGCCTCCCACAAATGGAAGAAGAATCTTCTTTCTGGTCATTTCAACTACCTGATTCATCACTCTCTCCACCTTGTCGGGTCTTTCGTCACCGATCTTCAACAGATTGACTCCAATCAGACCCCTGGCCTGGCTGAGTAACTGAACCGGATGGTAAAAGCCAAACTGCGCCAACACCCGGATCTTCCCAAATACCGATCTGGTCTGGTTGAGGGATGAAACACCAAAGGAGATCATCCGGCCTCCGGTACCGAGTAATCGAAATCCTTTTCGAACTGATTTACCTCCCACCGGATCGAAAACGACATCCAACCCTTTAGTTCCCATCACCTTTCGGACAGCATCTGAAAAGTCTTCCCGGGCATAATTGATGGGGTAATGCACTCCATTCTCCCGGAGATATTCAATTTTCTCCGGAGAGCTGCAGGTGCCAAAGATGACACATCCGTAATGACGTGCCAATTGGACAAGTCCCGTACCAACTCCGCCGGCAGCAGCCTGTATCAAAATATGATCATGTTGTTGGAGGTTGGCCATGTCATGAGCAAGCAGATAGGCCATGGAATACTGGGTCGCCAGGGCAGCCGCTACTCCGGCAGAGAGCTCTTCAGGGATTTTATGCGCAACCTTTCCTTCCGCAACGGCATATTCGGCATAACCCCCAAATCTGACCATAGCCGTCACGCGGTCTCCAATCTGGATGTGGCTGATATTGGCACCGCATTGTTCGACATAACCGACCACATCATAGCCCAGGATGGTGGGCACGGGTGGTGCGCCTTTGTACAATCCCAGGCGGGCCATCACATCGGCAAAATTTAACCCGAATGCCTCCACCCTGATCAGGACCTGACTGGCTGAAGGTACAGGTACTTTAGCTTCCCGCAGTTCAAAGGCTTGGTCAGCCTTCCCATATTTGACCAGATATGCTGCTTTCATCATTTCAATCGATTACTTTTTCCTCCTTCATTGTATCTAGTCTTTTACCCAGAATTCTCTCAATATCTTCCTTCTGAAGGGTTTCTTTTTCGAGAAGTTGCCGGGCCAGAGCTTCCAATAGGGTCCGGTGCTCAGTAAGGATCTTCAAGGTAGTGGCATAGGCATCATCCAGCAGTCTTTTTGCTTCCTGGTCGATCAGTTCGGCCATAGCCTCACTGTAAGGTTTCTGAAGGGATTGTTCATACCGCCCGGTGCTGTCATAATAACTCAGATTGCCGATTTTCTCACTGATACCATAGTAGGCGACCATGGTATAAGCCTGTTTGGTGGCTTTCTCGAGATCGTCAAGGGCTCCACTGGAAATCTCGTTGAATATAAGCTCTTCGGCGGCTCGTCCACCCATAGCGACCGAAAGGGCAGCCATCAATTGGGATTTAGTCAGTATAACTCTTTCCTGGGGTTGATACCAGGCAGCTCCCAGTGATTTTCCACGGGGTACGATGGTTAGTTTAACCAGTTCTTCCGCATCCTTCAGAAACCAGCTAACCACAGCATGCCCTGATTCGTGATGGGCAATCGTCAACTTTTCCTGTTCAGAGATAATCTTTCCCTTTTTCTCCAGACCACCGATAATGCGATCAACCGCCTCGCTAAAATCGCTGTGTTCTATACAGTCTTTGCTCTTTCGGGCTGCGATCAAAGCCGCTTCGTTGCAGATGTTGGCTATGTCTGCTCCGGAAAAACCAGGTGTTTGGCCAGCCAGCTGTTTGAGATCCAGATCTTTACACAAAATCAGATTCCTGGTATGGACCTTAAAAATATCTTCGCGTTCTCCAATGGTCGGCAGTTCCAGATAGATATGCCGGTCGAACCTTCCGGGTCGCAACAATGCCTTGTCCAGGATGTCCGGACGGTTGGTAGCTGCCATCACGATGACACCGGTATTTTCACCAAAACCATCCATTTCGGTCAGCAATTGATTGAGTGTACTTTCCCGTTCGTCGTTCGATTGCAGGGAAAAAGCAGCACCGCGGGTTCGTCCTACTGCGTCGATTTCATCAATAAAAATAATACTGGGTGCTTTCTCTTTGGCCCGTTGGAAAAGGTCTCTCACTCTTGAAGCCCCTACGCCCACGAACATCTCCACAAACTCAGATCCCGAAATGGAGAAAAAGGGCACATTGGCTTCACCGGCTACCGCTCTGGCCATCAAGGTCTTGCCGGTACCAGGCGGACCGACCAGAATCACCCCTTTGGGTATTTTAGCTCCCAACCTGGTATAGGTATCGGGATTCTTCAGGAAATCAACAATTTCCTTCATTTCCAGTTTGGCGCTCTCATGACCAGCAACGTCGTCAAAGTTGGGTTGCCTTAACGAGGTCTCGTCAAACATCCTTGGTTTTGATTTACCAAAGTCGAAAATATTGCCGGATGGCGGGATACGCATCCGACTGCCCATAAAATAAAATAAGATCAGGATCAGAAATACGGGTAACAACCAGGCCAGGAGTGTCGACACCCACTCGGTTTCCTGTTGATAGATCAGGTTAAGTTCCTCACTGAAACCGTATTCCTTCCTGGCTGCGGCCAATCTGTTTTCCAGGCTTTCGACCGATCCTATATTGAAGAAATAATGGGGTCCCGCCTGGTGAGCCAACGTTTTCAATGTGTCATCGGTAAGAGCCGAGTCTTTCAGATAAACTTCAGCCCGTTCTTTATTGATGATGACCAGGTGATCGACATAGCCTGGCTTATAGAGGTTTGTCTTGAAATCATTATAAGTAATCTCTTCCGGCTGAAAAAATGAACCGCCAATAAGCCGGGTTATGAAATAAACTACCAGAAAAAAAAGCACAATTAACCAGAACCTGGGTGGCGAAGGAGAAGGAGGCCGGCTATCCGGTGAAGGTCCTTTTGGCTGATTCATCATCGATTATCTAATTTTTATGGCTGAAAATTCAGATTTATCTCCATAGTGATCAGTAAGCCAGGTCAGCTCTTGTTATGATATCCCTCAACTATACTGCCACTACCCTGCTTTACTGCCTGGCATCCAGTGCGTGATTCAACCTCCACTGTCTGGGAGATCCTGTTATTAAATAATTGATAATTGATGCCGGGAATCGGGCAACTGCTGCCAATACTTTGTTAATTTGTAGATAGACCATCTCCGATTTTATCCATAAGAGGAATTTGAGTATGATCATCATTCCGGTTGATCCAAATCAGTGAGATAGTGTAAACTTAATAATAATTATACACCCTGAGATAAGCGAAAAAAAACGGTTATGTTATCGATAAAGAAAATATTGGAATTGTCAGAAGTGCGAGACCCGGTTTGTCTAAGTATGTACCTGGATACGCATGAACGTGGCATTGAAGTGCTGAATAAGCAGGACCAACTGAACCTCAAGGGACGGATCCAGCAAATCGAAAGAGACCTCAACAAGCACTTTTCATCCGCGATGGAGGTAGAGGCCTTTGTGGCACCATTGAAAGAGCTAATGGATGACGGAGCATTTTGGCGTAAACAGAATGACGGTCTGGCCATCTTCCTTTCACAATCCGGTCTTCACAAGTTTGCGCTTCCGGTTGCGCTCGATGAGAAGGATTATCTTGCCACTCATTTCATGTTATGGCCATTGCTGCCACTTTTCAGTGATGATGGAGATTATTATCTACTGACCTTAAATTTGCAGGATGTCCACCTTTACCGGGGTACCAGGTTTTCTTTCAGTGAGATATTGCAGGAAAAATTATCTAAAGTCACCATGGAAGAAATTGTTGGCACTGACTATGAACAGAAGAACCTGCAGTTCCGGACCCAGCAGATGGCCCAGGGTGGGGCTACTTTTCATGGTCAGGGAGAAGGCAAGGATGATGTAAAAGGGGAAATCTTCAATTACTTCAAAGCGATTGATGCAGTGGTAAAGAAGGAATTGGCAGACAAGACAATTCCTTTGCTTGTTGGCGGATTGGATCATCTGGTGGGCATCTACCGGGAGGCCAACAACTATGGTCATCTTGTGGAGGAATACCTGGAAGGTAATCCCAAAGATTATACGATGAAGGAACTGCACATGAAATCCTGGAATATTCTGCAGGAGCGGTTTCAACAACATAAGGAAGAAAGAGCGGGATTGATTGAACAATTTCTGGGAACAGCCAGGGCCTCCAATCAGATCACCGAAATCCTGCCAGCGGTATTTGAAGGCCGGGTTGATACCATGTTTATCCGTGCTGGAAAAGAAATCTGGGGTATCTATGATCCGGTCAGCCATCGCATCCGTCTGGATGAAGGACATCATAGTTCAAATGTCAGTCTGATCAATCTGGCGGCCATGCAGACAATCGCTCACGGTGGTCATGTCTTTGTGACCAGAGATCGATACCTGCCTACTGAAGGCACCGATATTTGTGCTCTCTACCGGTATTAAGGTAGACCGATCTGATTGTCTCCAGTTGAGACGGTACCTAACAGCAGAGAAGGAACCGAAAATTGGTTTTTTATCCAGGTACTTTATGACTTAAACCAGTGCCAAGTGACAGCTACAGAGATTGGAGAAACCTTGCAGGTCCTTCCGGAACAACTACTGACCGAACCACACGCCTGCAATGTTGCCGATCTATGTCACCTGCTGCAAACAAACCCAACTACTGGTTTAGATACTGCAGAAGTAACCAACCGGACAGCCCGATTTGGCTTTAATCTGCTGGAAAAGCAGAAAACGAGGCCATGGTGGTCGATTTATCGTGATCAGTTTCTTGATCCAATGATTTACATTTTGCTGCTGGCGACCATGTTGGCTGTTGCTTTTCAGGAATGGGTCGAGGCGATTGCTATAGTCGTGGTCATTCTGATTTCAACCGCTATTGGATACATAATGGAGTCTCAGGCCATCAAGTCCATGGATGCCCTCCGTAAGCTGTCAATGACCCGGACTTGGGTGATCAGAGGTAATCAGCTTATAAATATTGATTCTGAAAAGATAGTACCCGGTGATATTGTGTACCTGAGGGAGGGCGATGTCGTTCCTGCCGATGGTCGTATCTTTGAGCACAAGAATCTGGGTGTAAAGGAAGATGCTTTGACAGGTGAAAGTGGCCAGATTGACAAAGAGACAGGGATCCTATCTCCCGCCACTCAAGTGGCTGACCGCCTCAACATGGTGTTTTCCGGTACCATTGTCAGCCGTGGTGAGGCCAGAGTGATTGTTACGGCCACAGGCAATGCGACAGAGTTGGGAAAAATCGGGACGCTTAGCCGGGAGACGGTCACCACGAAAACCCCTCTCGATAAAAAATTAAATCAGCTGAATCACCGGCTCATCTTTATCAGCATCTTTCTGGTGCTCATTGTTCTGTTGCTTGGTCTGTGGCGGGGAAAGGATCTCTGGCTCATGATTGAGACCAGTATCGCCCTGGCCGTCGCCGCCATTCCAGAGGGCCTACCCATAGTGGCCACTATTGCCCTTGCAAGGGGCATTTTAAAACTTGCCAGGAGAAATGTCATCATCAAAAAGCTCGAAGCAGTGCAAACCCTTGGCGAAATGGGAATCATTCTGACCGACAAAACGGGAACCCTGACTGAGAATAAGATGGTTACTCACAGTATTTATCTTAAGGATATCCAGGTTGACCATTGGCCTCCAGACGATCTTGAAAACTTAAAGAATGAGCCAGAACTTGACATGCTGTTAATCACGGGTGCTTTATGCAATAATGCCAGTCCCGACAAAACCTCGGGAGATCCTCTGGAAATTGCATTGTATAGCCTGGCCCACCAAATGGGTTATGACCCGGTACAGATCAGAAACGATTGGACCAGAATCAGTGAAATTCCTTTTGATTCGACTACCCGGATGATGACCACGGTACATAAAGCAGAGACCGGGTACCGGATTTCGGTTAAAGGTGCCACTGAGAATGTCCTGGCTTTATGCCGGTTTACTCCTGAAGACCTCGCTGCCGTCAAATGGCAACAGATGGCCGATGAGATGGCTTCCGATGGATTGCGTACGCTGGCATTTGCCTGTGAAAACCGGGATGAAGCTCCTAATGACTCCAATATATCCCATGGACTTCGCTTTCTCGGAATCGTCGGCTTTCTGGACAATCCCCGGGCTGATGCAAAAGAAGCAGTATCGACCTACCGGGAGGCCGGTATCCAGGTGGTTATGGTCACCGGTGATCATCCCAATACGGCCGCTAAGGTTGCTGTAGAAACGGGTATGATCTCCGGTAGTGACAGCCTTTCTCACCAGGTCTTCCGGGGTATTGACTTACCTGATTTCTCCTGCATCGATGAACCCACAAGGGAACGCCTTCTGAATACCAGGGTGTTTGCCAGGGTTTTACCCGCCCAAAAACTGGAGTTGGTTACATTTTTCCAGGAAAACCGTTTTATTGTCGGTATGATCGGAGATGGTGTCAATGATGCACCCGCCCTGAAAAAAGCCGACGTTGGTATTGCCATGGGGATCCGGGGTACTGAAGCTGCGAAGGAAGTCGCAGATATCATCCTGAAAGATGACCGGTTTACCTCGATAAAATCAGCAATCTATGAGGGCCGGACCATTTTTGAAAACATACGGAAATTTGTTGTTTATCTAATGTCCAGCAATTTTGCTGAAATCACAGCGGTCGCATTGGCTGCTATCTCCAATTTACCGCAACCCCTCCTTCCTCTGCAGATCCTTTTCCTGAATCTTGTGACCGATGTATTTCCTGCCCTTGCCATAAGTGCCAGCCAGGTTGATAAAAAGATCATGGACCAGCCTCCCCGGCCGGTCGACGAACCGATCATGACCCGTCATCACTGGACGGCTACCATTGTATATGGACTTTCCATTGCTGCCGCTGTAACCGCTATTACCATTTATGGCAGCAGGTATCTCGAACTCGACGGTATTGTAGTCAATAATCTGGCATTTTATACGCTGGTCCTCAGTCAATTGTTCAATCTTTTTAATGTACCCGATGCAGGCAGCTCTCCCATCAATAATGAAATCACCAGAAATCCCTGGATTTGGGGCGCTATTATCGTGAGTCTCTTATCTATGTTTCTGGTAAAGATCATTCCTGCGACCAGTGGGGTACTTTCTTTGGTCTTTCTGACCTATGACCAATATTTTCTGGTTGTCCTTTTTTCCTTTGCCTCTTTGATTTTAACTCAGCTGATAAAAAATATTTTCCGCTTATAAAATCGCGTTCATCATTAGGGTTCCTAATTTGAAAATGATCTTATTATTCCGGGGACTGAATTATCGTCCAGACCTGTCTACGTCGGGGAGAGACGTTTACAAAGGAGATAAAATTGTTAGCAATATGAGCCTTTATGGGCATGGTCCAAACTATGCAACCTGTGGTTCTGAGAAACAGATCGAACTATCTCGGTTATTGATCTGTCATACAGGTAGTTAAACCAAAATAATTAAAGATAAATTATGTTAATCGAAAAGAAAAGCAACCATTTAATCAGAATCTTATTCATGGCCATGCTGACGGTAATGTTTCTGGAACCGGCTTTTACTCAAAAGACAGATCAGGATAGAGAACCTCACATTATGGTTACTGAAAACGGGATCGAATATGAGGTAACCGATTGGGATTCAAGACTTATTTATAATCCGCTGACCTATTCCTACGTGCTTTGGGAAACACCGGTATATAAAACCATTAAAACCAAAGAGATTTATCCGGTACCTCTTTCAGACTTTGACCAGCCACCAGTTTTTTCGGAAGCTTGTGTCAGCGCAGACGATCCGATGATCTGTACCTATGAACAGCTCCAGAAATTCATTCTGGCCAATGATTTCAATTATCCGGTTGGTGCTAAAAGAAATTATCAGGAGGGATTGGAATACGTCACCTTTACCCTGAATAAGGAGGGCGAATTTGAAGGCAGACCAACTGTTTTGTCAAAAAACGACCCCTGTAAAGGTTGTTCGGATAGAGCCGTGGAAATTGTCATGCAAACCAGTGAAAAGTGGCAACCGGCAGTTTTGGATGGAAGACCAGTGTCGGTGAGATTGACCATTCCGGTACGTTTTCAACTTCAGGATAATCCAATCAAATAAAATCACTCACTAACCAGACGTTATTCACATAATATTGAAGAACCTATAAAGGTCTATGTGAAAATCGGTCAGATTCAGAAAAGGGATCCATACGGGGTCCCTTTCTATTTTTTTCAACCTTTTCATTGACAATCACCGATGATTCACTGCTGAGGATAAAGGCACGTTTCTTGATTGGGTTTCAGACAAAGGAGACCGGTGAAATCTGTTGATAAAATATTGCTCATAACCTCACATAATCCGGCAACCATTCTTTATTATTGCAGGACATTGGTCTCGTTCCGGATTACCCTGGATCCTTTCATTCTTTTAAGTGAATCTTAATTACACCGATGAAAAGAGGATTTGTTATCCTTGGAATCGTTTTGATGCATCATATCCTGTTTGCCCAAAATATGGGTCAGCGAATCCAGCAAGTCAGCGATCAGACGGGTGCATCGGTGAGTCTCAACCGGGCGACAGGGGTCCCGGGTTTCATCCGATTCCCTTCCAATCGTCCGATGGTTCTGCCGGCAACCAGCAGTGCTCAGGCTTCGCAGGCTTTCCTGAGGATGTACGGAGACATGCTGGCCATCCCGAATTACGAGCAGGATCTCACGCTTACAGAAACAAAGACCGATCGGGAGGGATATCAACACCTGATTTACCGTCAAACCAGGAATGGAATACCGGTATTTGACGGGCTGCTGAAATTTCACTTCGACCGCAATAACCGCCTTCGATCGGTGAATGGAGTAACACTTCCGGATCCTGAGGTAAATACTAACCCTGCCCTGAGCGCTCAGGAGGCCGCCACCCGGGCTATTACCCTGGTGACCGGTCAGGTGGGTCAGAACAATCCTCCTCTGTTTTCCGCCGGAGAAAAGTTGTATGTTTTCCGGAAAGGCCTGGTGCAGGGTATCGAAGGACCTACT
Organism: uncultured Saprospiraceae bacterium; assembly: GCA_964428345.1. GTDB lineage: Bacteria > Bacteroidota > Bacteroidia > Chitinophagales > Saprospiraceae > JABDMH01. The sequence goes on from CAYRYD010000026.1 coordinate 20,967, forward strand.
CATCTGGTCTATGAAGTGGAAGTGGGTAATGGCCGGGATATCCGGGAGTTCGTCTATGTGGACGCCCACACCGGTAAAGTTGTGGAGCAATTTACCGGGACTCATTCCCTTCTCCATCGGAAACTCTACCAACAAAATACCAGTAATCTGATTTGGGAAGAGGGCGACGGATTTCCCGGAAGTCTCAATATCTGGCAACAAAACGAGATCAATGCGGCTGGACATATGTATTTTTTTTTCAAGAATGCCTTTGGATTTGAATCGTATGATAATACTGGTGCAGAGATGAAGACAATTCACGAAAACCCCAACATATCCTGTCCCAATGCCAACTGGAATGGCCTCACCGCCAACTTCTGCGATCAAACGGCATCGGATGATGTTGTCGCCCACGAATGGGCCCATGCCTACACCGACTACACCAGCAATCTCATCTATGCCTGGCAATCCGGTGCCCTGAATGAGTCGTATTCTGATATCTGGGGAGAGACCATCGATTTGCTTAACGGTTACGAAGATGCCGGTGAAAGTCTGGCATTGCGTACCGGTTGCGGGAGTAGTGAGCGATGGCGAATCGGAGAAGATGCATCTGCCTTTGGTGGGGCTATTCGCGATATGTGGAATCCTACCTGTAAGGGAGACCCGGGAAAAGTTACCGACCCCCAGTATTATTGCGATGATTCAGATGCAGGTGGAGTACACACCAATTCGGGTGTCAACAATCACGCCTATGCCCTTCTGGTTGATGGAGGTATCTACAACGGGCAAACCATCACCGGATTGGGCTTTACCAAGGCTGCTCACATCTTCTGGCGTGCTCAAAGTGTCTACCTCACGGCTACCAGTAATTTCGATGTTCAGGCGGATGCCCTGGAAGCATCCTGTATGGATCTGATCGGACTTGACCTCGAAGGTCTCAGCACCACCGCCACTCCAGCCGGACCATCCGGTGAGATCATCACTGCTGACGATCTGGTTGAGTTGCAGAAGGTGCTGGCTGCCGTTGAAATGCGGATGCATCCACCTTGTGCCTTCACTCCTTTATTGGATGAAGTAGCCTATCTTTGTCCGGAGTCTTTGCCCGGTGCTGCGATTTATTACGAAGATTTTGAAAGCGGATTGGATAGCTGGACGGTGATCCAGATACCGTCCAACCCCGGCACCTGGGAAGCCCGGGAATGGCAACTGACAACCAATCTGCCCGATCAGAGGGAAGGAACGGGGGTATTTGCCCCGGATCCGGTGAACGGCGATTGTCAAACCAACCTGCAGAATGGTATCCTGAGGTTGGAAAGTCCGGTAATCGATATTCCTTCCGAAGCGACCACAGCCATCCATCTGGCATTCTGGCATTACCTTAGCACCGAGTATCAATGGGATGGAGGAAATCTTAAATACAGCCTGAACGGCAGTACCTGGCAATTGGTCCCAGCCAGTGCCTTTGTAGCCAATCCCTATAATATTAACTTGAAAACTGTTTTGTCAGGAAACGATAATCCTTTGGCGGGTCAGGCAGCTTTTTCAGGTAGTGACCAGGGGAGCAGCAGTGGCTCCTGGGGCAGGAGTGTCATCAATCTAGGCTTCCTGGGGATTGATACCGGTTCTGCCCTTCAGCTTCGATGGGAGCTTGGTACCGATGGCTGCAATGGGCGGATAGGCTGGTATCTCGACGATGTCACCATCTTCAATTGCCAACCTTGCCAGGACTCCCTTTCTGTTGCTACCATCAGAAACAATCAACAATTGCAGCTTGAAACCGCCATCAAGTTGACCTCGACTGATACCCTTAACGGGAATTCAGACATCATCTATCAGGCTGGTCAGGCTTTGGATTTCCAGCCCGGGTTTGAGGTCAGTTCCGGATCCAGGATGGAAGCTAAAATTGAAGGTTGTACCACCTCACTTTCGAAAAACGGATCCATCACCGCATGGCTCGAAAAAGATGGCAGACTTACCATCCGGCATTACAATCTGACTGCATTTTTGGATTCAGCTATAACAGAGACCGGGTCAATAAATCTTGAAATTCTGGACGGGACCAGCACTATCACGGGACAAATCCCCACTGAAGGGGACAAGAATTCGTCCTACACATTTCCGGTGACCCAGCCTTTGAAGAAGGGAATTTACCAGGGAAAATTGGTCTTTCGGGATCGAAGTAGAGTCTTCCAATTTGTAATCAGGTGATGTAGGGAACATCTGATTTTCGCTCTTCAAAGTGCTGCAGGTCTTCTAGTTGACTACTGGTAGGGAGTATCTGTCTTTTTGATAAGCGATCACAGGAGCCTGATAACCGGTAATTATCACCAGGGATTGGTTATTGGCCAACCGGAGCCGGGTCAGTCTTGGCTGATCCTGGTCAATTTTTAGCCCCATTTTCAAGGTGCTTTTTGCAGAAATTCGATGAGCCTCGTCAAAAGTGATCAGATTCCCATAGGATGCGTCAAATTTGCCAATCTGGGTGGTCTCAGTTTCATAATAATTTCCTGCAGTGATCAGCTCTGGCAAACCATCTCCGTCGAAATCTTCAACGAGACTGGTTGTTACCGGAGCCAACTGACTTAGCTGGGGGAGCGCTCTTACTTTAAAATTAAAGTCACCTTCATTGTAAAGTACGATCGAGGAGAGGGTATAACTATAAAAAACCGAACTATCAGGTAGGTTTTGCGGTGATAATACCTCACCGATCCCAGCAACTGCATACTGTTCGTAGTTCGGAAATTTTTTACGGAGGCCCGGGATTTGACTGATTAACAGATCCCGCTCATGTAAGAGATGTCTTTCGCCTCCAATAATGAGGGATATAAGAGGATCCGGCTTTCCATTTTGATCCAGGTCGGCCGCATATAAATGCAAAGGTTCCCGTTGAGAAGCCCTCAGTACCGAATTAGTGCCCAGATTTCCGGCAATAAGATCCTGATCACCATCATTGTCTGCATCAAATGCATTCAGGTGAAACCACAGTCCTTCACTTCGGAACGGCATACCTTGTTCATCGGTGACTCGGATCATTCGTTTATGTAATACGCCATTTTGGTTTTCAAAGACAGTGACGGGCATCCATTCTCCAGTCACAATCAGATCGGGATCACCATCGCCGTCGAGATCCCTCCAAACGGCATCCCTGACCATACCCGTTTTCTTAAGGGACCATGGAGTCACATCTTTTAAGACACCACCAACGTTCTCGAGCAGATAACTATCTGGTGAATATGGATAATGATCCGGGCGAACCAAACCACCAACAAACAGATCCGGGTCGCCGTCTCCATCGAAATCCGCTACGGTTACACACGAACCCGAAGTCCGGATATCAGGTAGTACCGATTCATCCCGGTAAAACAAGCCGGATTTGTTGACATAAAGTCGATCGCGATATCCTGTGCTTCCTTCCGGAAGATGACTTCCACCAGATACTACATAGAGATCCAGATCACCATCACCCTCCAGATCGAACAAAGCAGCAGCTACATCCTGATAACTACTGTCTCCCGGAAAGGGCCTTTCATCAAATTGCTGCCGGGTGTTTTGGAAGTAGACCTTGGCCGGTTGGTTTACATTGCCGCCGATGAAGAGGTCCTGCATTCCATCGCCATTGATATCACCCGTACAAATGGCCGGACCATTGGTTGAATGGCCCAGAAGGAGTGTCCGGTAATGCTTGAATTCATCAAATTCCAGTTCATCGTGTTTGAAATGCAGTCCCAATTGTTGGGCTTTATCGACATACTCAGGGACATTCTTTGGGTAAGGCATATCGTATAACCGTTCCTTTTCACGAGCTGTTTCTGGTCTCAGTATCAGCTCTTGATTCGCCGGTAAATCGTATTTTCTGGTAAGGCTTCCATCCGGCCACCGGACAATGATACTATCGATTCGTGCATTGTTGTCCAAACCAAAATGGATAGCCTCTTCCATGGTTGATTGATAACCGCGGTATGGAGAGTATTCCTGGAACTGAACCTCATCACCGATATACAGCCAAACTTTGGAATTATAAACGGTCATCAGGGGAGAATCTTCCTTCAAAACGATCCGAAGATAATTCCGTCCGATCTCATTGCCAGCGTTCGTTTCATTTCGATAGATCATGGCTGGCTGGTCCAGATTATTGATCACCAGATCCAGATCCCCATCGCCATCGAGATCTGCATAGGCTGCTCCATGGGAGAATGTCAATTCGTTAAATCCCCAGTTATCGGTCACATTTTCAAACCGGAGTGATCCAGTATTGTGGAACATATAATTTTTTAAAGGTATGTCCCTGGCATTTTCCAGATCTTCCACCGCCTTGGCGGCCTTGGATTCAACAGTGCCAAACATTTGATTATAACTGCTGTAATTGATGTAGTCGAGATTGGTCACATCTTTCCGGTAGCCATTGGTAATAAATACATCTTTCAGGCCGTCATTGTCAAAATCCGCAAATAAAACAGACCAACTCCAGTCGGTAGCAGCAATACCTGCCAGATTGCCGATTTCACTAAAACAGATCCTGTTGTCCTGATCCTGACCCTGATTCAGCTGTAAGGTATTACGCATATACTGATCCTGATAGTCAAACTGACGGTTTAATTTAAACCGGTCACGGTTGACGAATGGTATCATCATCTTTTGGCGGAAATTATCTTCAGGCAGCATGTCCAAAACTGCGATATCAGGCAGCTGATCGTTATTAAAATCGGCAATATCAGCGCCCATCCCGTTATGAGTCTGATGCTTCAGGTAGTCTCCTGCCAGGTTGCTGAAAGTCCCATCCTGGTTATTGATCCACAATAAATCGTTTGATAAAAAATCATTGGCTACATAGACATCCGGGTAGCTGTCTCCATTAAGATCCGATACAACCACCCCGAGGCCATAACCTTCTATCCGGATTCCCGCTTCATCAGAAACATCGGTAAAATGATGGTTACCATCATTGCGATAAAGCCGGTCAGTAGAAGGTGCCTCTCCCTGTATTCTTTTCGATCTCAAATTATTGCGTATCTTCTTTTCCAGGGCATTTGTCAACAGATATACATCCAAATCTCCATCCAGATCGTAATCAAAAAAGGCAGCCTGGGTACTGTAGCCACTGTCGGCCAGTCCGAAAGTCGCCGCTTCTTCGGAAAAGCACGGGATACCCTCTTCATCGTTGCCCCGATTGATAAAAAGGAGATTAGCCATCTCCTGAGCTTCTTTTTGGAAACCGGCTACGCATAAATATATGTCCAGCCGGCCATCATCATTGACATCGGCCAGCGAGACCCCGGTACACCAGTGATCTGTCTGAAAACCTGTTTTAGCGCCAGGGTCTTTGAACCTTAAATTACCATGGTTGAGGTAGAGTCTACTGGCAACCTGATTCCCGGCAAATACCAGATCCGCCAGACCGTCTCCGTTCAAATCACCAACACCCACTCCCCCACCATTATAAATGTATTCATAGGTCAATGCATTAAAGTTCGAATCGGTCCGGATATCATTGGAGAAGTCGATGCCGGTTATCTCAGCGGACATAAGGCTGAATTTTTGCCTATCCTGTTCCCGGCAGGAAATAAATAACAGGCAAAACACCGGAATCGCAATCCTTATCATCATCGCAAAAAACCTGGTCAATACATCAAATTAAGTGATCTGTGATCACCACTATGCCGCAGTATGCTGGTGAAAATGGGTTAACCAATAAAAAACTCCTGTCCTTTTCAGCATACTCCGGTAAAGTATAATTGGAATATGGTCTAAATTTATAGCGTAAGAAAAGAAAAGCACATCAACATCATAGCCGACTTAATGCAGTAGATGCCTTCCCCTTTATTCGACTCCGGCCCAGGTCTTGAACGGAGACCGGAGTCGAATTGGAAATCTGCTGACTTTAACCCAGAACCAGACTCTGCCCCCTTTTTTGCATTGTCATGTGGAATGCTTAACTTGTCGTTGACAAGGCTCTCCAATCATCCCCCAGAATTCTATGAAAACAATCGTTTGCCTTTACAATCGGATCTTGCAGCAACCGGACCGGCTACTGCGCCAGCTCTGGAAAGTTACGCATCTTTATTATCTCGTTTTCCCTACGCTCCTATCCGGTCAATTGACCTTGCAGATCGAACCCGTGCATTCAAACAACCGTATTTCGGAAAATGCAGGAAGAGATATCATCAAAGACCGGCAGGGTTATTTGTGGATCGGCACCATCGATGGCCTAAACCGATTTGACGGCTATCAATATAAAACTTTCCACTCTAATCCTTTTGATTCGACTTCCATTTCACATAACTATGTCAGTAAGATTTTTGAGGATAGCCACGGTAACATCTGGATAGGTAATTTTGGTGGAGTTGATCGTTATAACCGATCCTGCGATTGTTTTGAGAGAAAACGGTACACTGGTGGACCAGTGGCATCGGTAACCGATATTACCGAAGATCATGAGGGGAAAGTTTGGATTGCTACCCTGGATGGGATATATATTTGGGACCAGAATCACCAAAATTTCACAAGACATCTCCATCCCAATAATGGTGACCATGCCATGTTGGACTGGCGGGTTACCCATGTACAATCCGATGACAAAGGAGGCATTTGGATCGGGTGGTCGGAACAGGGATTAAGTTATTATGACCAGGGCACTTTAACGCATTATCTGCAAAAACATGTTACCGACGGAACATTTGGCGCTGCAATAAAGGACATACACATCCTCGCGGATGAACGAATGCTGTTGGGAACCACTGACGGAGCCTATCTATTCGATCCGGAGAATGATCTTTTGGAGAAAAAACTGGAAGGAGAAACCTGGTCTTTTTTTCAGTTGGATGGACACATTCTGGCAAATCAGAGTTTTGACGGTATTCATGAATGGAAACCTGCAGATGAGGAGTTTGAAAAAATCAACATTATTTACCAGGGGCGACCGGTTGATGGCGATGTTCAGATTTACCTTAAGGATAATCACGGGATCGTATGGTTCATGTTCCGGGGCTTGGCGAAATACGATGTATACGAGAATAGATTCAGGCACATTGAACATTTTTCGGAAGACCCCAATACCATCAGTGCCCGGGAAGTTAATGGGCTGAATGGCGATGCTGAAGGTAATCTCGTGGTTACCACTCAGTACGGAGGACTCAATTATTACGACAAGTCCGCCGGCAAGTGGTTGAACTACCGGAATACTCCCCTATTAAATAATGAGCTCCTGCACCAGATCCTGGGCACCGTTGTCGTGCTGGACGACCGAGACGTCTGGTTGCAAGGTTCTGGTCAATTATATCGCTACAATCTCGACAAAGGGCTTCGGGAAAATTGGAGTATCAGGGGGAGTTTCGAAGACATCCGGAGTTTTCTGGCGGATAAACAAAAGCGGCACTGGATTGTCGATGGGGGGATTTTTCGAATCGCAGACTTAGATAAAGAAGAGCTGATCCGGTATGATATCAACGATGAAATCGTTAGGATGGTCCGTGATCCCGATGAGGTGGTTTGGGCAATTTCCAACACTCATATTTACCGTTATGATGAAGAACGCGATTCATTTGAAGCCCACCTCCAGTACCGGTCTGAAGAAGAATATCGTACTCCCTTTCTCCATGCATTGGTCAACCGTGAATACTTCTGGATTGGAGGAACCGGCCTATTTCAGATTGATCGTACCACCCGGGAGGTCAGTTATTTTACAACGGCAGATGGGTTACCCAATGACAATATAGTTTCTCTGCTGTGGGATAGCAAACACCTCTGGCTGGCCACTAATTACGGCCTCTCCAGATTTGACCCTTCCCGTCGTAGTTTCCTCAATTTCGATAAACTGGACGGGCTGCAGGATGAAATTTTTCTGCCCAATTCTGCCCACAGGGATAAGTATGGTTATCTGTACTTCGGAGGTATCAATGGGATCAACATCTTTCATCCCGACTCCCTTAAACTGGCCAACCCCAATCCGCCGGAAATCTGGATCAGTGAATTTCAGGTTTTCAATAAGTCGGTCATCCCTGGCAGGGGTTCGGTGCTGGAGAGGGATATTTCCCAGACCAGTGAGCTGACTTTACCTTACCGGTATTCACCGATCAGCTTTACCCTGACCGCTCTCGGTTACTCCCAGTCGCGGAAGAATCAATATGCCTACATGATTGAGGGTGTTGATCTTGACTGGAATCATACCAGGAATAACCGTACCGCCACCTACAGTAATCTACCCCGTGGTAAAACCCTCACCTTCAAAGCGATGGCGGCTAATCACGACGGTATCTGGAGTACTCCCCGGGAGCTAAAGATTTATGTAGTACCACCATTCTGGGAGACTACCTGGTTTAAGGCATTATTGATCTGCCTGATCGCACTGGGGACCTGGGTGGTTTATAGGATCCGGATTCGGAATATCCGGATTAAAAACCGGTTATTGCGACAAGAGGTGCGCCATCAAACCAAGGAAATTAAGCGACAAGCAGAAGTGCTGGTTGAGGCTAACCGGGAATTAAAAGCCAATGCAATCGCTATTGAAACCAAAGCCGAGCAATTGCGACAGACCCACCTGGCTCAGGCCCAGTTTTTCATCGGATTATCCCACGAGCTCAAAACGCCATTGACCATTATCATGGGTTATCTGGAGGACTTTGGTAAACCGGATTTGCCGTACACTAGCCAGGAAGTAAAAGACAAGATCAAATCGAATGCGCAGCAAATGGTGAAGCTGGTCAATCAATTGATGGACAAAGCAAGACTGGAAAGCGGTCAGTACCGGATCAGTGTATGTGAGGGAGAACTGACTCTCGATGTTGATAGTATTGTAGCTGGTTTTGCGATTATCGCCAGACAAAAGAGTATAGAACTTCAGTTTAATGACTGCTGGGATGGTGTAAAACCATGTTGGTATGACCCGGATATTCTCCAAAAAGTGCTGTCTAACCTGATTTCGAATGCCCTGAAATTTACTCCGGCTGGTGGAGAGGTGCAGATCACGGTCAGTCAGATGTCCGATGCTGTAGGTTGGTACGCCAGCATTACAGTTTCCGACAATGGAATAGGTATACCCGTTGATCAACAGGAAAAAATCTTTGACCGCTTTTATCAAGTGGCCAATCAGGGAGATCTGATCAAGGAAGGCACTGGCATTGGTCTGTCGCTGGTCAAAAAATTGGTAGAATTACACAAAGGGACCCTTAAGGTATCCAGCAAGCCTGGTCATGGTAGTACCTTCATTTTAAAGTTACCCGTGTGCAGAAGCGCATTTGATGACCGGCAGATCGCGGTATCATCCAGAGAAAATAATCGACGTATTTCTGAGAACTATTTTAGTGGTGTTTTTCACGAACCTCACGCTCTGGTCAGTACTAATCGTTTGAATGGCAACAAATCCGGCAAGACTCTTTTAATAATTGAAGACAATCCGGAGACGCGCACTATTCTGAAACGTCAGTTACAGGATGACTTTCTGATCATTGAGGCGGATAATGGAAAAGAAGGACTCTGCCAGGCCATCAAGCATATACCGGATCTCATCATTTGCGATGTGGTCATGCCGGAGATGGATGGATTGTCATTCTGCCGTGAGCTAAAAGAAAATGTCAACACCAGCCATATCCCTATTGTGATGCTGACAGCTTTGTCGGTCGATGAATACCGGATGCAGGGTTTGCGACAGGGTGCCGATTTTTATCTGGCCAAGCCCTATCAGATCGAAGAGTTGCGACTTGTGCTTGCCAATCAGTTGTCACACCGGGAAGCAATCCGGAAAAGGTTTCTCCGCGACTTTCGACCGGACAAAGTACCGGAAGGCCTGAGTGAAGTGGATCAGAAATTTATCGAATGTCTGACCCGGTTTATTGACAATAATCTTAGTGAAAGTAATTTGAATACTTCTGATTTTTGCCATCATATGGGCATGAGCCGAACCCAGATGTTTCGCAAGCTGAAATCCCTGACCGATATGTCACTCACCGAATTTATCCGGGACTACCGGTTGAAAATAGCCCATCAGATGCTGATGGACGGTCGGTTGAATGTCAGTGAAGTCATTTATCAAACCGGTTTCAATTCCCGCTCCTATTTTTATCAGTCTTTTAAGAAGAAGTTTGGTTTTACACCAACCGAGTTATCGGGTGCGGCCAGCAAGGATGGATGAGTAAATTGCAGCCGTTCGGTCAGTATGAAACAATAGCAGACACATTTGGAACAATGGTGAACACCAGGCAGATCCATTCCGGATAACTTAGCTTTTATTCGAATTCCTACTACCATGCTACCTGCTATTCACATCAGGGACAATAGTCCTACACCCAAATACCTGCAACTTGCCCATAGTCTGTCGTCTAAAATCAGAGACCAGTCAATCTCTCAGGAAGACCAGTTGCCTTCCATCAATGAACTTTCTGCCCGTTTTGACATCTCCCGCGATACAGCGAGGAAGGCTTACCTCGAACTGAAACGTCGAAATCTGGTGGTTGGAGTAAAGGGTAAGGGATATTATATTAAAGAGAGTACCTCACTTTCTCCAAAAAGGATTCTTTTTCTGGTCAATAAATTGAGCATGCATAAAGAAAGGCTTTACGAGTCTTTTATGAGGGAGCTGGGGGCTCAGGGTAAGGTGGAACTCCTTATTTATAACAATCAATATAAATTGTTCGAGCAATTTTTACTCAATAATCTGGAGGGATACACGCACTACGTTGTGGTGCCTCATTTTTATACAGACCATGAAAAAGCCATCGAACTAATCAATCGCATACCCAAATCAAAGCTCCTGTTACTTGATAAAAAAATAGACGGCATTCGGGGAGATTATGCCTGTGTTTACCAGGATTTTGAAAATAACCTTTACGATTCAATGACTGAAGCTCTTGGAAGATTGCGCAGATACTCTGTCCTTAAACTGATTTTTCCTATCGGAACATACCAGCCGCGGGAGATTATCAACGGCTTTCATCGCTTTTGTGTCCGATTCGGATTTAAGGGAAAACTGGTAACCCAATGTGAAAATGAACCGCTGACCAGCGGTGATGTCTATATCACCATGACCGAAACTGATCTGGTATCAGTCGTCAAGAAAATCAAACAATCTGATTTGCAAACCGGGGAGGACATCGGCATCATTTCTTACAACGAAAATCCGCTCAAGGAAGTGTTACTCGACGGTATTACAGTGATATCCACAGACTTTGATCAGTTGGGAAAGCGTGCAGCCCAATTAATTATGACCGGAGAAAAGGCCCACCTTTCCAATCCATTTCGGTTAATCATGCGCAATTCACTGTAATAAATAGTGTCGTGCATGAACCAGCATAGTTCAGGATGGAAGGCCGATCACTCTTGCGGAAATTGAGAAATAAAATTTTGAAGAAGATGATTCATCGTTTATGCGCATTAACTTCAGTCTGGCTGATCATTGGTATTTGCCTGACCCATTGTTCAGCCATCCATGCCCAAAATATTCCGGCTAGTATTACCGTACGGGGAGTGGTCACTTCGGAAGATGACGGTTTACCGTTACCAGGTGTCTCTATTCTGGTTCAAAACACGGAGACCGGGACAGTCACTGATTTCGATGGCTCCTATATCATCGATGTACCATCGGCTGAAAGTGTGCTCATCTTCTCATTTGTCGGCTTCCGGACCGAAGAAATTGTCGTCGGCAACCGGACCACGATCAATCTGATCATGAGAAGCGATGTGGGCACTCTGGATGAAGTAGTGGTCATCGGATATGGTCAAAGGGCTAAAAAAGACCTTACTGGTTCGATTTCAACCGTTAGTTCCCGAGATATTGAGAAAATTCCTTATGCCTCACCGGAATTTGCCCTCCAGGGAAATACGACGGGAGTCAGGGTGGTAAACAACAGCGGCGATCCTTCGGAAGGACCGGATATTTTTGTCCGGGGTATTGGCACATTTAATGGTGAATCGCAGCCACTGTATGTGATCGATGGCCAGATCATTTCCCCTCCTACTGCCACCAATCGGGATCTGATCGGCAATATTAATCTTTGGACATTGATCAATCCCAACGATATTGAATCGATTTCGGTATTGAAAGATGCCTCGGCCGCCGCCATTTACGGGAGCCGGGCTGCCAATGGAGTGATTCTCATTACCACAAAAAAAGGAAAAACCGGTAAACCATCGGTTGAACTCAACGTCCAAACCGGTATTCAGAATATACCAACCTATGATGTATTGAACACGGAACAGTTTATCACACTGGGCCGGGAACTCTATACCAATAGCACAAATCCGGATATTAGCATTGAGCAGGACCTGTATGGCCGTGATGAAGCGGATGAAGGTGCCCGTCTAAACGGATTTAGTCCGCAATACGACCCGGCTAGTCCCTATTATCTGGGTAACAGTCCCACCTATGACTGGCAGGAGACAATGCTGAATGACAATGCGCTGACTCAAAACTACAATATTAAATTATCCGGAGCTTCTGAAGCCGTCAATTACTTTGTTTCGTTGGGTTATGTTGATCAGGAAAGCTCAATAAAGGGAGATGATTTGCGTCGATACAACCTGACCTCCAATGTCAGTGCGGATATCGGTAAATTGTTTTCAGTAGGAATGACCTACCGTGCAGCTTATCAGATTGCGGACAATGAAGGTGGGGTAGATCTCGTCGGTGCAGCTGTAGTTCCACCCTGGCAACCGATCCATGATCCCAATGGTCCTCTGGGGTATGCTCTACCCTTTGACAATTATTTTGGAGGAGGTGGTTGGAACCAGACCCGGCTCTATGGCACTGGTACGCGAAGCCACTATCTGGGTAACATGGAATTGAATGTCGGCGAGTTTGAGCTCCTGCGATCGGTCGGGCAAGGATATGTTGAATTTAAACCTTTCGAAGGATTCAAGATCCGGGGGGGACTGAGCCTTGATTACATCTATCAGCAAAGGAAAACCTTTGAGAATATCGATGCTTCGGTTTTTTCGATCAATTCACCTGACCCGGAAACGGTTGGGAACGGAAATTCATTTGGCAGTCTTGGACTACGTACCAATAAGTTCATCAATTACCAGGCGGATATAACTGCTTATTACAATAAATCCTTTGGCGAACACAGCATTGATGTGATTTTTGGAATCCAGGATCAATATTACAAGCGATTTAACGAAGATCTGAGTACCGACAACCTTTCGACCAATGACTATGACCGGATTTTCATACCGAATGACCGGCCTTCTGTAGCTGGGTTTTCCGGACGGGATCAAAAATTCTGGTTCGGGTACGTTGGCAGGGTAAGCTATAATTACAGTTCTAAATACTACCTCGATTTATCATACCGGCGAGATGGAAGCTCTGGCTTTCCTCCGGAAAATCGATGGGGTAATTTTTATTCGGCTTCCGGAGCATGGAGGATCAGTGCAGAACCGTTCATGGAAGATGTTGACTTCATCGATGATTTGAAAATCAGAGGTGGCTGGGGTCAATCCGGAAACGATGAAGCCGTCGTTGGGGCCTACGCCTATCTTTCCGGTGTCAATGAACAGGGATCGTATGGAATAGGGTCGGGAAATGGAGATGCAACCGGCAATTATCAGGTAGCGGTGGCGCTCAATGACCTCCCTAACCGGGATCTTACCTGGGAAACGGTGACTACGACCTATATCGGATTTGATGCCCTGCTGTTTAAAAGCAGAATTAATGCCACCATCGAGATTTATGACCGTACTACCAAAGACATTCTGCAGTTTGTCAATCTGCCGTTAACGGTGGGAGTTAACGATCCGGCTTACAATATCGGATCGGTACAAAATCGGGGAATTGATCTTTTGTTGGGTTATACCGGTCGCAGTGGAGATTTTCAATACAACGTATCGGGAAATATTTCCTTCGTCCAGAATAAAGTCCTGGAATTATATAACGATCAACCCTTGACTACCTTTACTTTTAACCAGGATGTCGGGGGTGGTTTCGGAAGACTGGAAGAGGGTAGGTCTATCGGTCATATCTGGGGATATCGCTGGGGTGGAATATTCCAGAGTCAGGCTGAAATCGATGCTTTCTTTGCCGAAAATCCGGATGTCAATATTGGCGATGTCAGTTTTGTTGCTCCCGGCGACATGTATTTTCTGGATGTTTATGGTGATCCAACCGAAACGGAACCTTTTTATTCGACCACACCCGATGGCATCATCAATAGTTTTGATCAGACGGAGATCGGCAAGACCATACCTGGGTTTACTTATGGCATCAATCTGAATGGAGCCTGGAAGGGCTTTGACCTCAGTCTTAATTTTTACGGTGAAGGCGATATTGATAAGGTAGCCAGTGCCCGGATGACCATGGAAAACCTTACCGGTGCGGGGACAAATCGCTCGGTAGCTGTGCTGGACCGCTGGACACCTTCCAACCCTTCGACCACCATGCCAAGAGCAATAGTGGGTGATCCCGCAGGAAATACACGGTTTTCAGATTTCTGGGTGGAAAGCGCCGCCTTCTTCCGCCTCAATACCTGGCAATTGGGTTATTCGCTACCGGCTTCCCTGCTCGACAAAACCAAGGCTTTCTCACGCTTCCGGATCTTTCTTGGCGGACAAAATAATATCTATCTGACAAAGTGGTCAGGGATTGATCCGGTCAACGATAATTATCCTTTACCCAGAAGTTATTTCCTTGGGGCCAATGTCAATTTTTAATCCGGATAAAGCATCGATAAAATGAAAAATTACACGATAAAAAATATACCCCTTGCTTTTCTCCTGGTGATGTTCAGTATTTCGGGGTGTCTCGATAGTTCCCGTCTGGATACGCCGCCCCTCGGCTTGACCGAAGACTCCTATTTTACTTCTGAAGGAGAGTACTTCCTGGCGCTGATGAATGCCTATGCTAAAATGACCGATTTCTATTGGTATCACGGAGCCTCAGATGCGATGTTACATATCATGTACCATCTTCCCGGAGATGACATCACAGAAGAAGGAGGTCGCTTTGCCCGTTTTGAGCTCTTCCAGGGTATCACCGCAACCGATGGGTATATTACGGAATATTTCGACCGTAGTTATGAACTGATCCAACGAGCCAATCTGATCATTGAAAAGGCGTCTCAGGCAGATCCTGCCCAGTTTGACGATCCGGAATTTCTCCGTCACAACGAGGGGGAAGCACTGTTTCTCCGGGCATTGACCTATTTCAAGCTTTTTAATATGTACGGTACGGCACCCCTCATTACCGAACGGCTTACCAGCGAAAACACCAACACCCCAAGATCACAGGGCACTCAACTTTTGGATCAGGTGATCAGTGACCTGGAAAGTGCAGTGACTCTCCTTCCCGATTCATGGGATAGCGCAAACCGCGGCCGTGCCTTCAAGGATTCTGCATATGGGTTATTGGCGAAAGCGTACTTGTTTCGGGGAAATTATTCAGGGAATGGCGCAGATTATTCAGCGGCGGTTAACGCCTATCAAAGTATTTCCAGCCGTTCATTGGTGAGTCATTATACCGACAACTTCAATGCCCTGACCGAAAATAATGAGGAGTCACTTTTTGAGTTTCAGGCTTCCAAGGCTCCCGGACTGGATAATGTCTGGCTGTACAATGACGGCCCCTGGAGAGGGGTGGAAACGATGTCAACATATTGGGGTTTCTTTACCGTCGAAAACAATGCCGCCAGACAAAACTTCGGCAGCACACCCTGGCGGATAACACAAAAATTGTTCGACCGATTTGGTACCGATCCGAGAATTGCGTTCTTTACCGAAGACGACCGGTCATTCACCAAATACGGACATGTTGCCCTTGACCAGCTGTCAGAAGGTTTCTTACCTGCCTCACAAAACAATCCGAGGATCCTCCGTTATGCCGATATAAAGCTGGTGGCTGCGGAAGCAATCTTAAGGTCTGGTGGCAGCAAACCGGAAGCTATTGCTCTGATCAATGAAGTCAGGACCCGGGCGAGGGAATGGGCAGCGGCGGCCGACAGTATTGCCTCCAATAGTGTGCTTCCGGAAAATTATGATGAAGGGGAAACCAGCGAAAGTACCATCTTGCAGTGGATCATGGACGAACGGTTGATAGAGCTTTGTGGTGAGGAAACAATGCGATGGTGGGATTTGAAACGTTGGGACGCTTCAGGGGATATTGATCTCAGCAGCTGGGGTGGAGACATTAATGGATTCAGTACGGATCTGTCCGCCAGTTTTCAGTTTGAATATCCGAAGCATCTATTGTGGCCTATCCCGCAGACAGAAATCGAACGCAATTCCGCCATTACTGATAACAACCCTGGTTACTGAATTCCGCCTCATCTACCCATTGAATTTGAGATGAGCCTTGCAGTTGGCCTTCTCCTTTGTTTCCGGTAATGCAGGATACAGAAGATTTTCCTGGTTATTCCCTAAGAGAATAATTATCATTGCAGGGACAACTAAAATGCATTCGTAACCTATGCTGGACGATGATTCTTTTAGAGACAAGGTAGCCATTGTAACCGGCGCGGGTTCGGGGATCGGCTTTGATATTGCCAGGCAATTGCTGGACCGGGGAGCTTCCGTACTGATCAACGACGTCGATCGGGCGTTGATTGAAGGAGCTTTCGACCGGTTGGGAAAAAACAGCCGGTGTCTGCCATTTGCCGGTGATGCCGGTGACATCGGGGTTATCGAACAAATGGTGAAAGCGGCCGTTACCCGTTTTGGCAAACTCGATATCAGTATCGCCAATGCCGGGATTACCAGTTATGGGGCATTTCTGAATTTTACGGAAACCCAATTTGATCAGCTCACCAGCCTTAATCTGAAGGGATCGTATTTTTTAGCTCAGAAGTCTGCTTTGCAAATGATAAACCAGAAGACACCTGGCCGGATCCTGTTGATGTCATCGGTAACCGGAGTATTGGCACATCCGTTTCTGGCTGCTTATGGGATGACAAAAGCCGCAATCAGTAATCTGGCTAAAAACCTGGTGATGGAGATTGCCCAATATGGTATCACTGTCAATGCCATTGCTCCCGGGGCGGTGGCTACTGAAAGAACCATGGCCATGGACCCGGAATATGATAAAACCTGGGGTCGGCTTATTCCGACCGGAAGGGTCTCTGCACCCTCTGATATATCGCGACTGGCCTTGTTCCTGGTTTCGCCGTTATCCGGTCAGATCAATGGTCAGACTATCGTGATCGATGGTGGGATAACCGCCCTCTGTGCTATACCTACCGATATCGACGAACCCGATTAATACCAGAAAATTTCCCCGGGAATTTTTCCGTATTTCACATGCCATCCGTTGGTAGAATGACTATAAGGTACTTTTAAAAACCAGATACTAATTCCTAAAATAGAAAATCCTGAAAAACTGATAGGCAGCCAGGCTGAGGAAAACGACACCCAGAAAACGGTTGGTATAGCGGATAATTCTGGACATTTTCTGCATGATATAACTGCTCATTCGTACATAACCTGTAAATATCAGAACAGCCCCGGCGGCTGATCCAAGTGATACGATCACAATTTCCTGTAGATGTGTAAAATCACAGCCGTTGCCTTTCAGCCAGACGGCAATAAAAATCCAGGTGGGTATAATCAGAAAATTCATGGCGGCAACGCCAATACCATAACCAAAATGTCTGGAATCGCTATCTGATCGTACGGGCTCGACGGATCCTACCCTTTTCGTGAGATAGATGACGGCGAGAGTGGTAAAAATGACACCGGCAAACCAATTTATGGTATCGGTAATAATGGTATTCCGAACGATAATATCGATAAAATATACGGCAACAAAAGTATAAATCAGCTGGGTTACTCCTGATCCCAGTGCCACCATTATTCCTGCACGGTAACCACGGGTAATCGTTCGTTGGGCTACCGCCAAATTAATGAGTCCCGGTGGCATAGCCCCCAATGCACTAAATGAGATTCCAAATAAAAATAATTGCAGTGGATTCAAATCAGGTTTTTCAATAATTTACTCAATTGATAATTCGCGAATCCAGATTTTTCGAAAACGTACCCTATTTCCATGGTCCTGCTCCGGTTCCCAGTGTTAGGTCGCAATCCACGGTTTGGTCTTCTGTAAAGCCCGGCAGCCCACCTCGATCGGTTGGGCCATTAAATGCCTCAGGAGACATAAACAGACAATTACCGACACAATTCTCATGGCATTGTGACTTTTAGTTATCTCCAAGGTAAATAATCTCCTCCATAATTGATGGATCTGTCCAAACCTAAATTAAACAAATCAGGGATAATAGACCGGCAGTCCTGGCACAACCAGGTATTGGTGTTTACGCGGAGACATTTTATTAAATTTGCAACATATCTTTAGCTAATGGTCGTCCTATTCAGTTTGTGGTGGTTTTTTACAGGCAGCTTTCACGCCTTATATCTAAGTACCTGTCAGATTAACATCCATGCAGACCGGACCTGGGAAGGTCATTTACGCCTGTTTTATGATGATCTGGAAGATGCATTGCAACATCGTTTCGGAGTGAGACCCGATCTGAGTCAGGATCAGCTGGATGATCATCGGGGTAAGATGGAGACCTATCTCAAAGAACATTTAATTTTTCAGATAGGACAAATCCATTCAGACTTTATCATAAAAGATGCTGAAAGGCACAATGATGTCGTCGATATCATCATTCAGGGCTCCGGGTGGCCGCTCAAACCAATGACTATCCACAATAGTATACTGATGGAGCTTTTTGAGACCCAGAAAAATGTAATGATCATCAAGTCTGCAACGGATACCGGAACCTTATACTTTCATAAGGGATCGACCTACCTGGATCTCATAACTCTTTAGGAGTGGTTTTCATGCTAATGCTCCTGATTGAATAAATCCAGAAGGATTTGAGTTGTGACTTTAACCCCAGACTCAATGGATGGGCTGGGATCCGGATAATAATACGGTGAATGTAGTGAAGGGATGCTTTCACCCTTGCGGAGGGCCTCTTCTCTTTCCGGAGGTATGGTACCCAACCAGAAAAGTACGGTCGGAACCTTGTGTTCAGTCTGACCATAATGAGAGAAATCTTCGGCAACCATTTGTGGTGCAGCCTCCACAACATGATCTCCCCCGACTACCTTTCCGGCCGAAAGAGTAAGCCTGTCTACAAGGGCAGGATCATTATAATTCGGACTGGTACTTGTTTCAGGAATGGTCACCTCAGGATACAATTCCTGCGGCAACCCCGCAGAAATGGCCACTCCCCGGGCAATTTCCCGGATGCGTTGATGCACCAATTGACGTACCTCATCTTTAAAAGTCCGCAATGTGATTTGCATGCGTACTTCATCGGGTATGATGTTGTGCTTGGTGCCACCTCTGATCGATCCCACAGTAAGCACTACCGACTCGACGGGGTCTACATTACGGCTGACAATGGTCTGGAATTCCATCACCATGAGCGAAGCCAGTACGACCGGATCAATCGATTTATGAGGCGATGCCCCATGGGAACCCCTCCCAAAAACTTTGATGTCGATGCTTTCTGCCCGGGCCATCGTAAAGCCCTTACCAAATCCGACCTTACCAGCCGGGATTTCGGGACTGGCATGCAAACCGACACCAAAATCCGGAACCGGAAACTTCTGATAAAGACCTGCTTCGAGCATGAGCCTGGATCCGGCACCAATTTCTTCTGCAGGCTGACCGATAAACATGGCTGTTCCCGACCACGAGTCCTTCATTTGACTAAGAATTCTGGCCGTACCGAGCCAAACCGTCATGTGCAGATCATGCCCGCAGGCATGCATGGTATGGTTATCTATTCCTTCGCTGTCTTTCATGGAATGAGTGCTTGCATAAGACAGTCCGGTCTTTTCCACCACCGGCAGGCCGTCCATGTCTGTTCGATACAGGACGACAGGACCCTCACCGTTCCTCATGATGCAGACGATACCGTGGCCACCAAAATTTTCGGTTACTTCAAAGCCAAGATTCCGCATTTCAGCAGCCAACCTTTTTGAAGTCTCCTTTTCAAACAGGGATAACTCAGGTTTCCGGTGTAGTTCCTCGTAAAAATTCACCAAAAGATCCAGATCGGTTTCAAGTTGCCTGGCAACCCTTCCGGCAGGATCCGGCCCGGTAAGGAAAAGGCCGAGCAAGATCATCATAACTAAGCGAAACATAGGTATATTACTTCTTGCACCACCACGAAAAAATATTACTAATCGCCAATTCTACTTCAAGGTCTGAATACCACATGCTTGATTTTGTCCCGGTTCCAGGTATAGGTAATGTGCAGGTCTCCTGCTGAAGCCTGAATGATAGCCGGATAAGAATACTCTCCGGGTTCAGATTCGAGGGTAGCCACGGTTTTCCAGGATTCACCGTCGGAAGAAACTCCCAGAACCAAAGGATATCGATCTCCTCCCCATTTGCCTTCGGGTGTTGGAGTGGGATTATACACCAGGTAATGTTTTCCTCCGGTCGTGGTAACCGCATCAATACCCGAATTGGGATTGGGAAGTCCGGTAGGTTTCAGAGGTGACCAGTGAAGACCACGATCATCCGACCACGATTCGACAATGCCGTGAATCTTAGACCGGCACAAGATCTGCAAACGATTTCCGTGGATGAGTATCGACGGTTGAATTGCGTCGATTTCGGGTCCTTCCAGCGGCCCGATTCTCTTCCAGGTCAATCCCTCATCTGCGGTTAGCTCCATATGGATCTTCCATCCATCATGTTCGGTGCTGGATGGACAGATCAGGATGCCATCAGGGAGGGCTTCCGGTTTGTTTTTCACCGGACCCAGTATGTCTTCCGGCAATCTACGCGCCACCGACCAGGTCTCTCCATCATCTGTCGATTGGATCAACATTCCCCACCAATCCTTGGGTGTGGGCCCCACCTTGTAGTAAAGGGAAATGGTGCCGGAAGAGTGCCGGTACAGTACCGGATTCCAGCAAGGGTAACGCTTGCCCTCATATTGAACTCCATTGGCAACCTCACGGGGCTCAGACCATCGACCATTTTTTTTCCGGGCAATCCATATGCCGACATCCTCATGCTTCTCATGGGTGCCTCCAAACCAGGCGACCAGCACGCCACCGGAAGCCTCACAAACCGTAGATGCATGGCAACTGGGAAATGGGGCTTCATCAAAAACGAATTCTTCCAATAAGACCTGACTAAGTAAGCTGCCCGACCACATGAGGTAACACCCCATCCATATCCATCGTGTATTAAGCTTCATGAAAATTTCTTTGAAACGGACAATATACATAATTGACCGTTGTGACTAAATAAATAGTGATTCAGCAATCGATTGTCGGGACTTAATCTGTAATTTGGCATGATGTCAGTCAGCCAGTATTCCTTCCGGAGCGAACTTATTGAAAATCCTCCGGAAACCTTTCTTTCCCGCCTTAAATACCTCGGACCCGGATTTATCCTATCGGCCTCGATCGTCGGTTCGGGTGAATTGATTGCCACCACCACCCTGGGAGCGAAAGCAGGCTTTGTCACCTTTTGGGTGATCATAGTCAGTTGCCTGATCAAGGTCATGTTGCAGGTAGAATTTGCCAAACATACGATCCTGCAGGGTGAGACTCCAATGCAAGTGTTTAACCGCATGCCTGGTTGGCGGATAAGGGATGCGCACTGGAGTGTCTGGTGTTTTTTCATTTTGATGATGACCAAGATGCTTCAGTTGGGTGGTATTGTGGGTGGAGTGGCCATCATTCTGAACATGGCATTTCCCGCTCTTAGCATCACTTCAATGACCCTGGTTCTCGCAATAGTGGTGGCACTCATGATATACAGGGGTTATTATCAGTTTATTGAAAAGTTTTCGCTGATCATGATAGGCCTTTTTACGGTTTTTACGTTTGTATGCCTCTTTTTTCTCAAATATACCCCTTATGCCATCACAGCGGATCAGATATGGCAAGGGTTGCAGTTCAGACTCCCTCCTTTTGCCGTGGCGATAGCAATTGGGGCCTTTGGCATCACAGGAGTGGGCGGTGATGAAATTATCGCATACAATTATTGGTGTCTTGAAAAAGGATATGCCGCCAAGACCGGAATCCGTCAGGATACGCCAGCCTGGGAAGATCGTGCCAAAGGCTGGATCAGGGTCATGCAAGTGGATGCCATTGCAGCGATGATCGTCTATACCCTGATGACAGCGGCATTCTATCTCCTGGGTGCTGCCGTGTTGCATGCCAGCGGTAACTTGCCGGAAGGCTATGGTATGGTAGAATCTCTATCAAAAATGTATACTGAATCTCTTGGACCCGGAGCCCGGGTATTTTTTATGCTCGGAGCATTTATGGTCCTTTTTTCCACGTTATTTGCTGCTCTTGCGGCATGGACCCGTCAGTTTTCCGATGTCTTTGGGCAACTGGGTTGGATCGATTTTTTTGACAATGAACAGCGCCGAAAGTCTATTGCCATTTTAAGCTGGGTTTTTCCTTTTTTGTGGGCGGCCGTATTCTTGTTCATTAAACTCCCGGTAGCGATGGTACTGGCAGGTGGCATCATCACGTCGATCATTTTAATCCTGGTGATCTGGGTTATCATCCATCTCCGGTATAAACGACTCCTGGAATCGTTCAGACCTGGGAAGATTTATGATCTTCTGTTGTGGATCAGTATCCTCACGACCATAGCCATTGCTATTTACGGTATCATTCAAATCTGGAGATAGGCCTGAAAAAAGGTCAGTCAACCGGTAATAACCGGATGATCTCGATCAAAGCCGTGCTGAGGTTTTGGGTGGCCAGGGGAATATGCCAGTTCTCCCGGTTTCTTTTTTCTACATAGTTGGAAATAGCGCGGACCTGGAGCGAACGCTGGTTGTGGAGGAGGCAGGTATAATAAAAGGCCGCACCTTCCATGGTTTCAATATCCGGATTATATTTTTCCATGATCCGGAGGATAGATGGTTCATATCCATGCACACAATTGACAGTGACACCTATTACCTGGGGGATATTAAATCCGGAAAGGTTGACCGGACACTCGATCTTTGTATGATTGAAAGGAAAAGTGCCGGGTTCGAGGAGATCAGCTTCGAAGAGATCTAAAAATCTTCCATCCGATTCTTCTATACCCAGATCACCGAATATTTCTGTTTTTACCAGCGTAACTTCTCCTGGTTTCAAGACCTGGTTAAACGATCCGGCGATACCGGCATTAATCACCAGGTTATATTGATGGGATGTCAAATGGCTGGAAAGGATTGCTGCGGTAGCCGTGCTTCCTATCCCGGTAATTAAGAAACTGAGGTGATGACCGTCCCTAAGAACCGGAGGAAAAGAATATCCATTAAAAGCTCGCTCCGATATTTTCGCGAAAAAAGGCCGGATTTCCATGAATGTTGCTGCAACAATCAGAATGTTCATCGTTAGTTTTTAGCAATATAGCCAAGACCACCCATTGGACTAAATCCCAGTTCCTGATGAATGGTGCTGCCGGTATCAAAAGAAAATCCCGTATCGAGTTGATAACCAACACCAAATGTCAGAGTCGAAGGGTTGGTATTAAAGCCAATCCGTAGTGCCAGTTGATCGAGGATATAATATTGGATTCCCAATTTTAGATTCTCTCTGAAATCTGCAATTTTTTCAATTTCACCCAGTATCCTGACTTTGGGTTGAGGTTCATAAGCAATGCCCAGAGTAAAAACCGATGGGAGTGTTTCCTGTTCAAGCCATTTGATTTCAAAAGGATTATAAATGTGAAAACCTAACCTTACACCCTTAGAGATTTCGGACAAAATGCCCAATTCAGCGGTAGCAGTTGAGGTGCGTCCGTAGCTGGGAATCGATGTTTGAATAAAATCAAAACGGGCTCCGAGTGCAAGTTGTGGAATAAGTTTTCTGCCGTAAGCGAGTCCAATTAATTGCTCGCGGTAGTTCTCAAATCCATGAAAAAAAATTGCCAGACCAAAAGTACCCAAACGCGTTGGTTTGGCAGTTACCAGGGAAAAGAAATTAAGACCTTCATTACCAAACCGGCGTTCAGCCGAGGCATAGGCTGCAAACAGGTCCATATAAGCCAGCCCTGCTTCATTGCCATATAATGCGAGAATGTCCTGATGAACTGAACGGATGCCACCATAGGACCCACCGTTGGCTCCGGGGTTGATGGATAATATATTCTGAGCTCTCAACGGTTGAAAAGACGATCCCAGTAAAAAAGAGATTACCCAAATGCAAGATTTCTTCACGAGTTTTCACGGCTTATTTCATCCATAAGCACTCATGTAAAATAAGATAAAAAAATAAAAAAAGAGCGTCCAATCAATGTTACCACAAAGGCTTTATTGGACGCTCCCATCTAAACAATGGCAAATCTTATCTTAGGTTCTCTTTTCCTTACCAGGGGGTGATGGATGGATCGGACCTTTTTTCCCGATCTCTTCCATAATGTACTCAATGGCGACCCGGAGCTGGGTGTCATTTCCCTTGGCCAGTTCGGTAGGGTCTTCTTTCACTTCAATATCCGGATCGACGCCATAACCTTCCTTAAACCAGGTACCGTCCGGGTTATACATCCTAAAGGTCGGTACCGTAACCGAACCACCATCGATCAATGATGGTGAGCCGGACAGTCCGATCAGACCTCCCCAGGTACGGGTACCGATGACTGGACCCAAACCAGCCTTTTGAAAGTAATCCGGAAAGGCATCTCCACCGGAGCCACTCCACCCGTTTGCCAGCATGGCCATCGTGCCGAAATGTGCGACCGGGGGCCATTGCCAGTCCTTACCATCTCTGACCGACCAGTAGGCCAGCGGTTTCCGGTTGAGCAATTCGATAAAACGGTCAGGAATCTGCCCTCCGTTGTTGAATCGTTCATCAACGATGAGGCCTTCTTTATTCCATTGGGCATAAAATTGTCTGGCCAGTTCCTGTTGTCCGTCCCGGCCGGTACTTGGTACGTAGATATATCCAATCTTACCACCGGATGCTTCATCAACCGTCTTTCGGTTGTGCTCGATCCAGGCCAGATTACGGAGGCGGGTTTCATCAGACAAAGTCTCCACGATCACACTCCTGGCACCTTCTAAGGAAGGTTTTCCGTTGACAGTCAATTCGACAGTCTTACCGGCCAGGCCTTCAAAAGCCCCCCAGGGATCGCTGTATTCATTGAGGGGGATGCCATTGACGGCCAGTATGAAGTCGCCTTCTTTCACCTCAATACCCGGTAAATCCAGTGGACTGCGCACTTCGTTATCCCAATCGGCACCCCGGATGATTTCTTTAATCTTAAAATGTCCCTGATCCATGGCCCAATCGACCCCAAGATATCCAACACTCTTTTCTTCCGGTGTTTCCTCATCGCCTCCCCCCCGATAGGTATGCGATGCGTTCAGTTCCGCTATCAGTTCTCCGATAATAAAATTTACATCATCCCGGTTGATAGCATGGTCAATGAGCTGACCGTAGTGATGCCTCAGTCCGGTCCAATCCACCCCGTGCATGTTTTTGTCGTAGAAATAATCCCGCTGAAATCGCCAGGCATCGTTGAAGATCTGCCGCCATTCCTGCCGGGGATCAACCGTCATTTCCATTTCATGGAGAGCCAGCGTCTTATCCATTTTCTGATCGGGAGCTGCATCGATAATAGCCGCAGTACGGTTGTTCTTCAGGACGACCATCTTTTTGCCATCGGCTGAAAGACGATAGCCCCTGACACCTGAGATCACTGTTTTTTCTTCCTTGTCTTTCAGATTATAAATCATAACCGAGCCTTCCTCTCCATTAGATCCACTGTTAGGGTATCGCTGATAAATGACTTTCCCTTCGACTGCTGCAACCCTTCCGATATTTCCGGGACTGGGCGGTAACATGACCAGTCTGCGTTCGAACCCGTCAAAATCAATATTCACTTCTTTCTTCTTGTCCTTATCATTCTCCTCTTCCTCATTCTCCTTCTTGGTTTTGTCTTCCTTTACTGTATCCTTATCAGATTCTTCTTTGATACTTACTGTGTCATTATCCGGGGCAAGTGGCGAAGCCACATCTTTTCGTAATGCGATCGCAGCCAAACCTGTTGCATTGGGATAGACCCAGCTATTGTCAAAGTCAGAGTAAATGGGAGTAAAATTCCGGTTGGTGGTGAGATAAAGGTATTTTCCCTCCGGATCAAAGCTGCCAAGATGATCCGAGTAAAACCCAGAGGTGACCTGTGTGGATCTTTTATCCCGGGTATCGTAAATGAAAATGGCGGCATTACCGTTTTCCAGGCTTTTGTCATACGCCATCCAACGGCTATCTGATGACCATTCCACGTGAAAACCCTGTAATCCGCCTTCAAACAGATTGATATCTTTGTCAATTTTCTCAACCGTGCCAGTAGCTGCATCAGCCAGCATAATGGTCATGGTTTGATCCACAAACGCTATCTTCTTACTGTCGGGCGACCAAAAAAGATGGTAGCGAAATCCTGGTCCCAGACGGGTAAGCTGCTTTTCAGAATTCCCATTCTTAAGATCCCGGACTGTCAATTCATACTCACCTGACTGATCGCTCCAATAAGCAATATAGCGCCCATCCGGTGACCAGGCAGGATATCGTTCGGCATTCCCGCTTGAGCGGGTCAGATTCATCACTACGCCTTTACCGGCTGGCAATGAAAACAATTCACCTCTGGCTTCGACCACAGCGCGGTTTCCATCGGGGGCAATATGCAGACTTTGCATATAATCGATGGTGTTGACCTTATGCGGCTTGACAGAGATCAAATCACTGGTTACTTCAATTTTAACTTCCCTGGCCTGATGGCTGGTTAAATCGAGGATGTACATCTTACCACCGGCTTCAAACACCATATTTCCGGGGCCGATCGAGGGCATATGGATATCATAATCCATGAAATTGGTAACCTGTATATTCTCTTTTTTGGCGGTATCGTAATACCAGATATTATATCGTTTCTCCGGCCCCTTGTCAGACAAGTAATATACCCGGTCACCATACCACATCGGCATCTCATCATTCGCTTCGTGATTGGTGATATTGACTGAGGCGTAAGTTTTGAGGTCAAAGATGAAAATGTCTGCGGCCATACCGCCCTTGTACCGTTTCCAATTGCGGAACACCCGGGACTTGTCCGTAAAAGCAATTTTTGTTGCATCAGCATTCAATGACCCAAATTCGCCGTAGGCAATCGGTAACTTATCGGGTATCCCCCCCTCTTTACTTAATTTGTAAAATTGACTGAAGCGTTGCTTTCCGCTGTTCATCGATGTAGTATAAAGCAAATGCTTCCCATCAGGATACCAGTCCTGGATGCGATCAGGCATCCCATGGTGGGTTACCCGCTTGGGCAGCCCACCCAAGGCGGGAATTACGTAGATGTCCACATT
Organism: uncultured Saprospiraceae bacterium; assembly: GCA_964428345.1. Classification (GTDB taxonomy): domain Bacteria; phylum Bacteroidota; class Bacteroidia; order Chitinophagales; family Saprospiraceae; genus JABDMH01. Next base: position 48,206 of record CAYRYD010000026.1, read on the forward strand.
TCCATCATAGTTGCCGCTGAAGGCGATAAGGTTGCCGTCGGGAGAGAATTTTGGCGCAATCTCGGGGCCGGCAGGCGAACTCAGTCTGGATGCCACCCCACCTTCGACCGGGACGATCCAGATATCTCCTCCATAACTGAAAGTAATATGTGTTTTTGAAACGTCCGGGTAACGAAACATCCGGGCACTGATCTGTGCCATCAGGGTTTCGCCCATCAACGTCATCAGGATAAATAGCGTTGTTTTTTTCAAATTCATACCATTATTTTTTTCGGTTGACCAATATTTATGATCGAAAATTAAGGAAAAAAGCACTGGTCCTGATCAGAATCGGATCGACGTCACTTCTCTCACTATCGAATTCCGTTAAGCATCGACCAGAGCCTGTTTTACTGATCTGCAGCACTGGGTAAAGCAATCTGGTCAGAAGCATCAGATCTCACCGGACACGTCATTCTTCGGCCAGGAATGGGTAGTGATAACTGGTCGGCGGATTGAAGTTCTCCTTGATCGTTCGCGGTGAAACCCAGCGGTAGAGGTTAAGCACTGATCCGGCCTTGTCATTGGTACCGCTGCCCCTTGCACCTCCAAATGGCTGCTGGCCAACAACCGCTCCGGTAGGCTTATCATTGATATAGAAATTACCTGCCGCATGCCGCAATTCGTTCGTCGCCTTTATGATGGCATCCCGTTCCCGGGCGAATATGGATCCTGTCAGGCCATAGGGTGAGGTCTGATCGACAAGCCTTAGGATTTCATCGTAATTCTTCTCATCATAGGTGTAGATGGTTAAAACCGGCCCAAAGATCTCTTCACACATGGTCCGGTAAGAGGCATCTCTGGTATGCAAAACGGTGGGTTTGATGAAATAACCCTCCGAACTGTCAAATTGACCTCCCGCCAGAATCTGCACCTGCTTGTCAGATTGAGCCTTCTTGATATATCCGGTAATATTGTTGAAAGCTTTATGATCGATCACTGCATTGATGAAGTTGGAGAATTCTTCGGGTGATCCCATTTTAAATGATGCGAGATCATCCCGTAATTGCCGGCTTACTTCCTTCCAGAGATTGGAAGGAATATAAGCCCGGCTGGCTGCCGAACATTTTTGTCCCTGAAACTCAAAAGCTCCCCGGGACAGGGCAGTTACCACCTGTCTTACATCAGCTGAGGGATGAGCGAGTACAAAATCTTTTCCTCCGGTCTCTCCTACGATACGGGGGTAAGACCGGTATCTCTTCAGGTTTTCACCAATAGTCTGCCACAGCAACTGGAAGACACCGGTACTTCCGGTAAAATGCAATCCTGCAAAATCCGGGTGCCGGAAGACTACCTTACCCGCTTCCGGACCGTCGACAAAAACGAGATTGATTACCCCATCAGGCAGTCCGGCTTCCCGTAAGATCTCCATAATGACATGGGCTGAGTAAATCTGGGTCTCTGCACATTTCCAGACCACGGTATTACCCATCAGAGCCGGAGCACCAGGCAGATTGCCGGCAATTGAGGTAAAATTAAAGGGAGTAATGGCAAATACGAAACCTTCCAGCGCCCGGTATTCCAGCCGATTCCATATACCAGGCGGGCTATCTGGCTGCTGCTGGTAAATGTCGGTCATATAGACCGCATTAAACCGGTAGAAGTCTGCCAATTCAGCAACACCATCGATCTCCGCCTGGTAGATGTTTTTTGACTGGCCAAGCATAGTGGCTGCGTTCATCCGGTCGCGCCAGGGTCCGGTGAGCAGTTCAGCCGCCCGGAGAAAAATCGCAGCACGATCACTCCATGGCATATTTTCCCAGTCTTTCTTAGCTTTCAATGCTGCCTGAATAGCCTCCTTTACATGTCGGGAGTTGCCCCGGCTATAGGTTGCCAGGGTCTCATGCAAAGCGTGAGGCGGCCGAATGACCTGCTTGTCTCGGGTACGCACTTCTTTACCGCCAATGATCATGGGTATATCCCACTGAGCAGTCTTTAAATCCTCAATGGTTTGTTTGATAGCGGATCTTTCTGCCGATCCGGGAGCATAGTTGAGTACCGGCTCGTTGTATGGCACCGGCAATTCAAAAACAGCGTTTGACATTTGTTGACCACTTTGTCCGGCACAAAGATAATTTTTTCACCAATCCTTCGGTGTTCGCCCGGATTTCCCTTTGCGTTATCAGTGGTCAGAGTATGATCTCCGGCGGTATAAAAGGCCGGGCATCTCCCCCGCCCTTGATGATTTCCCGTACAATCGTGGAGCTGATGTGTGAAAACTGAGGACGGCTGATTAGAAATACCGTCTCCAGATTCTCAACGACGATTGAATTAAGCTGGCTGATGGTCTTTTCGTAATCAAAGTCCGACGCATTCCGCAACCCCCGAATCATGTAATGAGCATTGATTTTCCTGCAGTAATGTGCCGTCAGTCCTTCATAATGGTCAATCGAGATGGAAGGTTCGTTGCGAAAAACATCATGAAGCCATTCCAGTCTCTGTTTCAAAGGGAAAAGCGAGGCCTTTTGGGTATTTTCTCCGATGGCTACAACAATCTGATCAAACAGTGGAATGGCTCTTCTGACTATATCAACATGGCCACTCGTGATCGGATCGAAAGAACCCGGGAAAACCGCAATTTTCATCATGGGAGGTTTATTGGACTCAAAGGTCGTAAAATTTTCCGGCACCAGAGCCCACCAGTGCCGGGAGTAATGAGAGGCTGATTATCTTCGTGGCAAAGCCCAGGTATATGCTTGATTCAGGGGATAATTCCGATGATCTTGATTATGATTTGGATGCCGGTTCGGCGAAGCGGAGTGAATGGCTACGTGAAATCATCCGGTATACCGAAAAATTTCTCGACAATATCGAGCATACTTCAGTCTATCGGGTCGATGATAAAAGCCTGGATTTACTCCGCGATTTTGGGTTTTCCGAAAAAGGTCGCCCCATGCGACAGCTCCTGGAAATCATTGAAAAAGTCGTTGATGGTACTGGTATTAATCCTGCCGGTCCCGGTCACCTGGGTTATGTACCCGGTGGTGGTGTATATCCAACGGCTTTGGGCGATTTTCTTGCTGCGATTACTAACCGCTATGCCGGCATCTTTTATGCCAATCCCGGTGCAGTGGCCATGGAAGACCAGTGTATCCGCTGGATGGGCCAATTGACAGGCTATCCTGATACGCTGGCTGGAAATCTGAGTTCGGGTGGATCCATTGCTACCCTGACAGCCCTGACCACCGCCAGGGATCATCATCAGATCAATCCGGAGACAGTCCGCAAGCAGGTAATTTACCTCACCCGACAGGCCCACCATTGCATCCTGAAAGCAATGCGGATTGCAGCGCTTGATCATGCGGTCACCCGGTTTGTTTCAATGGATGATCAACTTCGCATGGATACTGCAGCATTGCGGAAACAAATAGACACCGATCAAGCGCAAGGTCTTCGCCCTTTCCTGATCGTCGGATCAGCCGGAACCACGGATACAGGTGCAATTGATCCCCTGGAAGAAATGGCAAACATTGCCCATGCATACGGTTGCTGGTTTCATATAGACGCAGCCTATGGGGGCTTTTTCTGTTTACTGGATGAGATGCAAACGGTGCTTGGCGGCATCGGACGGTCTGATTCGTTGGTACTGGATCCACATAAAGGCCTCTTCCTCTCCTATGGAACCGGTGCGGTTTTGATCCGGGATCGTGCCACTGTCCTAAAAGCTTTTACCCATCAGGCAAACTACATGCAGGATGCCACTGGCAGTTATCCGGTCCTCAACCCTGCCGATGTCTCCCCTGAGCTCACCAAGCATTTCCGGGGCCTGCGCATGTGGTTATCTCTACAGTTGTTTGGGCTGGCTCCTTTCCGGGCTACGATCCGGGAAAAACTGAACCTGACAGGTTACTTTTACGAAGAGGTCCAAAAGCTCGGTTATGACGTGGGTCCGAAACCGATATTAAGCATCTGTCTCTTTCGCCTGAACAACGGAAATCCGGAGGAGGATAATGCTCTTAACAGGAGACTTACTCAGGCCATTCTTGAATCAGGTCAAATTTTCATCTCATCAACAACAATTGAGCACATTTATTGGATGCGAATTTGTGTCATGGTTTTCAGGACTCACAAGAAACATATTGATGTTTTGCTGGAACTTTTAAAAGCTTTGAAAAGTAAAAATTTGGACCAACGGCATCGGAGCAATTAAGTATGCCTTAAAATAAAATACAGGATCTAGCCCGATGCTAAACCCTGCATTCAATGAATCCAAAAGCCTTTTTCCTGATTAAATCTATTATTCGATCAATAACATCCTTTTGATATCTGAATACTCTCCTGCCTGAAGCCGGTAGAAAATCATGGCGGAGGTCGGTAGATCATTCTTTTGAACCGTCAGTTGATTGTAGCCCTTTGGAAAGTGACCAGAATAGGTGCGGATGAGCTTACCATTAAGATCGTATAGGCTGATGGTAGCTTCCATGGTTTGTGGAAGGACAAATCCAATAACGGTCTCTGACCGGAAGGGGTTGGGTTTGTTTTGTTCGAGCCTGAAATCATTAGCCCAAACGGATCCGAAACCAACCGGTTGTCCGGCAAGCTCAATGTTGTCACCAGATGTATTCCCCGAGAATATGTTTGCACTCCGGTTTAGATGGTGGATCCCGGATTCTATCTTTTCCATCGATCCCATTTCATCGTGGTTGTTGGGGATACAACCAGTGAAGTCCGATTGGATAATGAGTACCACATCACAATAGTCAAAGGTACCGCTGGGATGACTGATAACCCATAGTCGCACCAGTCGTGAACCGATGTTTTCGCAACCAAGTTCCAGAGAATCCAAATCGCCGGCCGGGGTATCATCATCCGGGGTATTGTCCAATAGTTCAATGCGAAATTCGAGGCTATCGTCACCGCAGGTTGGTGCGCTGCTGCGGTCAAATTCCGAGGCCCAGATAACCGCATGAGCGGTATCGATTTCTCCATCCTGATCGCGATCCCAGGGGGTAAGTCTCGCCGTGAGAGACGAGTAGCAGACCGCACTGGGTTTCTTTACCGCTTTAATGGAGAAATTGTATTCACAATAACTCTCATTGTTGCACTCATCCTCCAGATGAAGCCTTAAATGATAACTTCCCGGTAAAAGCCCCTGGATCAGGATCTCAAATTCCTCTTCATTTCCACTTAGGCGGCCCTGACCCTGGTCCTGCGGTTTGACACTACCGGTCACATTCTTTAGTTCCCAGTTGAAATGGGTGAGTCCGCAGAGGTCTTCGGCCCTGACCTGCAATCTTAGATCATAGGAGCAACCTCCCATCCCGATGGTATCACCATCGATGACCGGACCGGTGATTGTACAGACCGGTGGAGTTTTGTCAATGACGATAATTTTCTGAACGCAAGAATCCAGCACAAGGGAATAATCTTCCCACCACCGCTTGCCTACAGGTATTCCCCCGATGCCACACCAGTCGGCAAAGTACCAGGTCCGCAAAATCTTGTAGCATCCTTCCTCACCGTCGACAATCTTAAACACTTTGTCTTCATGGGCAATACCAACCAGCCGGCAATCATCATCAAACCTGTAGGTGGCATATCCGGTGTTTTCCGGACCTGCATCACCTTTCACATTACCCTTGTCATCATAGGCCACTCCACAGGCCTCAATCGTCATGTCACCCGGCACATCAAACATGAACTTATTCAACTGGCATTCATTACCGATATAAATCCGCTGGTATCTGACGAGGGTATCTACCGGATGTCTCAGACTATCATATGAAGGAGGTTCGAGATAGAATGAATCAGGACAACTCTGCCATATCTTGAATTTGCGGTGCAGATAACCCTGTCCACAGTGATCCAGATCAGACCAGATTTCCTGTTCACAGTAGACATTTTGCAGGCAGTTTACCTGCACAATTCCCTGTATGAATTCAAGAGTATCCGGATGATAATAGCAATGTGTAGTCAGGGAGTCCTTCCAGTAATAACCCAGATGTTCGTCATAGACATAAACCTTTTCCAACTCATCGGTACACACACATACACTGTCCACAAATTCAATTGCATTACCAATGAGTTCACCAAAACTATCGACATAGCCACCATATTGATCCACCCACGCTTTTTGGTAACCACCAAAGATCTCATCCAGTTTTTCAAAAGCATCCCTGTTGCCTGACTGAGCCTGACTGACAATATATTCTATACTGACCGGGCCAGAATTTCCGGGAAGGGTATATCGCTGATCTTTGTATGACTTGCAGGAGATGGTCCCGTCATTATCTACATCCCTCACGATTTTGGCTGGAGTTTTATCCTCTACCCGGACCTGATCCCAGACCCGGGTCCAGTTGCACCAGTAATCCATGACCAGCATTTCAACCGTGACGGTGCTGCAGGCGTCGGTGCAATCAAACGCGACGGCATCGCTCCATCCTCCACCAAGTTGTTCATACAAATCGATTATATTACCAAAATCCGGATGAAACGGTGAAAATCGTTCGGCAGTCGACTGATTGGGATCTTCCGGTTGACATTGGTCAAATTTGGCCCTGAAAAGCTCGCTGGAATAATAGGCTTCGGCAAATCGCTCTTTGAAGTAAGACTCTGTAGATCCGTACAGGTGGTCGTTGCAGTGTAAGGTGGCATATTTCATTAAATCATATAACCAGGCATTATAAATGATTTCACCGCAAGGCGTATCATCTTCGCACAACCATCGGAGAGTCCGTGCGTAGTGCGCTTCCACTTCATCGATATCCTTATTCGGTTCCAGTTGGGACAACCAGAGGGTGTCATGATGTTCATTTATAAAACAGGGCTGGATGCTATCACAAAGGTCAATACAGGCTTCCGCCCAGTCTGCCCTCCGGATCAGAATCAGGTTTACTGCACAATTGTCATAACTTCCTTCATCGAAAGCCTTGTAGTCCAGCCAGACTTTCTTATCACTAAGACTCACGGTTAATCCTTTATCCATGACCGGTACCGGCTTGATCCGGTCTTTGACATAGATGTAGCAGCTGTCACTGCTAAAGTTGTGGCAGCTATCATACGCTTCGTATACCACCTTATAGTATTCTCCGTTTTTCGGAAGCTTTACTCTTTCATGACTGACCCAACAGTCTGCCTCCTGATCATAGCTAAGAATGAAGGATCCGGCTGTTTCGACAACGGCCTTCACCTGCTTGACCCCCCGCCAGTCATCCCGTGCGTATAGTGGCGGAATATAACTATGGGCAGAACATTCATGCTCACTGGTGCTGACAATGCTCTGACCATAAAGTATAAAGGTAGCCCGGCTGGGAGAACTCCATCGGGCGTTGATCGTAAGATGATCCCCGGGATTCAGCGGTATCGATAGGATTCCGTTTCTGCTTCCGGTTAATAATACTTCATCCACCAGGTTCCGCATGGTGACCGGATCCACGTCGCCCTCTTCGATCAGAGGATATTCCATGCCATTGATAGAGATATACAAGGAAACCGAAGCATAGAATTCTGGCACCAGGTTTACTTCAGGAAACATATTTTCAAACGGATCAAGCTGAAAGGTCCAGCCGAAGTCAAAACTATGATGCTTCTCCGCTACATACGATAATTCGGCATTCTGTATATAGGCACCTAAGCCGTTGAAATTTGCCTGATTGTCGTCTTTTGCCGTACCTAAAAAAATTGGGGTAGGATTGTGGTATGAATTGATTTTCAGCTGATAGGGAATGGCACCAAGATCGATGGTATTCTCGGGATCAAAAAAAGTTCCGTTTACCGGTTCATTATTGGGGTTGGCGATCATATTCCAATGTTCCACAGCGAAAGGACCACTGAAAAGATCATCACCTTTGCAATACAGATCCGGCCCCAGGGTATCCAGGTCATACAGCCAGAATTCACACCTCCAGTAAGCAGGTGCCAATTGGACGGCAACATTTGGCGTTGTGCCGGCAGGCGGATCGACCAGACAGGTTTCGTCGGCAGGACCATAACAGGTCTGTTTGAGCTCAACGGTAACCCGGTAAATATTGCCGCATTCTCCCTTGAATTTATGATCGGTGACATGCACATCCAGGCCACACTTACCATCAATAACAGCCGGATGAAACTCCAGCATCCCGTCATTGTCAATATCGGATGTGGTGACCAGCCAAAGGGTATCGCAGGACAGATCGACATCTTCATAAGTGATGAAGGGGCCAATATTCTCTGTAGTATCGGAGCAATAAAGGGTATCACGGTCCTCGCAGTAGATATGATTGGCGTCAATCTCTCCAAATTGCAAAACGACGATGGTATCGAAAGCAAATCCCCTTCGGCCTTTTTTATCGTACGCTTCCCATTCCCGGAGAATGACCTTCACCGTATCCTGTACACCGGGTTGACAATCATAAGGGATGAACCAATCTGTAACATATTTGGCTTTGAAAGGTGCCTGACAGGGAATATAGGCCAGTGGCGGATTGGAGAGATCGGGTTTACGGGTAATTTCATCGAAACAATACACGGTCTGAGTGCGGCTTTCAACGATGGGACCGTCGAGTTGCTTAAAAGTAAGATTTGACCAGCAGGTACCACCGTTGGTTTCGACGGTAACCGTCAATGTTTCATTGAGAAAGTGACAGGCATTGAACACGATATTACCGGTATAAACTATTGCCGGTCCGTAAACTACGGTGCCAAAGCTTCTGGTGATCGTCACTTTCGCCGGTGCCGCTGCCGGAAAATTAGTCACTATATCCGTAAGGCCGATGGAAGTATAACCATTTTCGTCAAGACTGGCACTGACATTGCGACAATTTGGTCCGATATCGGATAGCACTCCGGCCAGGCAGGAATGTAAAACAAACATCAGTCCGGGACCGCTGGCCCCTGCAAATCCACAGCCTGCACCATCTCCCCAGCTTGTGCATCCACCGACAAATCCGGCGGCAGTATTCTGGATCTTCCAGGGATGACCCTTGCCATCACCAGCCGTTGACCAAAACCATTGGCCTTTGCTACCAAATGCAGAGACCGCCTGGACTGACAGCCAATATGTTCCAGCTTTTAGAACGGGACAATTGCTTAAATCAAAGGTCGGACTCACCGGGAAGTTTGGATCAATAAACAGTTCGGAATAAACAACTTTACCCGGTACACCCTCTGAATCCCCAAAGATGGTGATCTTAAAACTATCGGGTGGTGCAGAAGTCATCGTTCCGGCAACACTGACCGACACCATGGAGGTAGCTACCGGCAGGGTAAAGTCATCGGCCGCCAGGACATCGTAAACATTGTAAGCCGGTTCAAAATCCTGGGTCGGTGTACCGTTGCCGGTCGAAACGGTCTGACTGAAAATGTCTGGTTCAGCACAACTGATCAGCGAGTTGGTTGTTCCCGCAAAATCCAACACTGAACGACCATGCTGTTCATGACTCCTTCGTATTGTCTGTGCCTGGCTGATATTAACCAGAGTCAGGGATAGTAAGAAACCAAACACCCAAAGCCGGTAATAACCGGGATGGTGTCTATCAGGTCTGTCAAGGTAAGCTGCCAAGTAGTAATAATTCATAACCATTTGATTTAATATGCCCAACCACCATCAAACACACTGATTCATGGTGCAATACATATTACAATCAAAAATAATACCAAACTTGGTGCAGATCAGATACTTATATAATTTTCTGAGAAAAAAGGGGAATGATTCTTCAGGATGTGGAAGGAGTAGCAACCTGACTCACAATGTCCCGAATACTGCGGTAGGTCGGAAGATCGCTGTTGAGAAATGGCTCAGGTTTCATCCAGCGATAGGCGGTGATATTTTCTTCTTCCTGAATGGCGACCAAAGAACTACCAATCAAAACCATCGTATACCAAACGGTCTTCTTGAGGATCCGGCGACTCCTGGCATCAAAATAGGTATGCCAGGTGACTCCGGCTTTTCCGGCAACCCGGCAATCCAAACCCGTTTCTTCTTTCACCTCCCGTATCGCAGCTTCGCGGGTCTTTTCATCTGTATCAACTTTCCCTTTGGGAAGGTCCCATCGGCCCAGCCTTTCAATAAACAGGATTGCTCCTTCTTCATTGTAGATAATCCCACCGGCAGCCTTGATCTGTTTGTAAATAGACCGAAAATCATCAAACATTGATTTCGGATTAGATGAAAGCAGTACAAAGGTAGATGGCCCGGCAGATTTTTCCAGCTTGTCGACATAGTTCAACAACATCTTCTTGCCAGCTAAAAAGGGAAGAACTGTAACATTTTGATCACCAAGAGATTGAACTTGATTTTGATCTGCAAATACCAGACAATTCTCATTGATGTAGATTTTGTACATTTAGGCGAATTTTTGGGAAAGGTAATGGATTATGCTCATAAAGTCGCAGGGCTACTTCTGCAAATTGAGGCAATAAAACTGGATGTAAAAAACCCCTTCACCTGGGCATCAGGTATTAAATCCCCGATATACTGTGACAACCGTATTGCGCTTTCCCACACCTATGCGCGTAATATTATCAGGAAGGCGCTGGTCGAAGCGGCATCCGGTTTTCCGGCATTTTCGGTGATAGCGGGAGTCGCTACTGCCGGCATACCCCATGGAGTGTTGCTGGCAGATGCACTGGGTCTTCCTTTTGTTTATGTACGGGCCAAAGCCAAGGGACATGGCAGGCAGAATCAGATCGAAGGAACGCTCAACCAGGGCGCCAACGTCCTGGTTGTCGAAGACCTGATCAGCACAGGTGGCAGCAGTCTTGACGCAATTATCGCCTTGAAAAATGTTGGCGCCAGAATCGGGGGTTTACTGGCCATTTTTACCTACCAACTCGATCAGGCGGAGAGGCGGTTCGAAAAAGAGAATTATAATGTCCGGTCCCTTACCAATTATACAACCCTGATCTCGATCGCTGAGCAAATGAATTACATTGATCAACAAGATCTTGGATTGCTGGCTTCCTGGCGAACATCGCCGGAGACCTGGCAGTCCCATTAAAACACCAGGATATGGCAATAATCAACAAACAATCGGAGGCATTCTTAAAGACTTATGTCGACAATGCTTCTCCAACCGGCTTTGAGTCCAGTGGTCAGAAAATCTGGCTCGCGTATCTAAAACCATACATTGACGAATGGGACCTTGACAACTATGGAACCGCTTATGGCATTGTCAATCCTGGTAAAGAATTCAAGGTGGTCATCGAAGCCCATGCCGACGAAATATCATGGTTTGTCAATTACATTACGAAAGAAGGATTTATTCATGTGATCCGCAACGGAGGTTCCGATCATGTGATCGCTCCATCAAAAAGGGTCAATATTCATACGAAAAATGGCATAGTTCGAGGTGTATTCGGATGGCCGGCGATCCACACCCGAAATGGTAAAGAAAACAGCCTGAATCCGGCGATCGACAATATTTTCATCGATGTGGGTGCAAAAAATAAAGAGGAAGTACTTGAGATGGGTGTCCATGTCGGATGTGTGATCACTTATGGGAGCACCCTGGAAATCCTGAATAACCGGTATTATATGGGTCGTGCACTGGATAACCGGATTGGTGGATTTTGCATCGCTGAAGTGGTCCGTCTTTTAAAGGAAAAGAAGAAAAAATTGCCGTATACCCTTTACGTTGTCAATTCGGTACAGGAGGAGATCGGTCTTCGGGGTGCGGAGATGATTGCCCACCGGCTGCGACCCAATGCTGCGATTATTACGGATGTAACCCATGATACGACCACGCCGCACATCAATGCTAAAAAACATGGAGAAACCGAGTGTGGGAAAGGACCTTCTTTAACCTATGCTCCGGCTGTTCACAATATCCTCCGGGAATTGATCATTAATACCGCCGAAGTAAAAAAAATACCTTACCAAAGGGCTGCCTCCTCGCGCTCTACCGGCACAGACACCGACGCTTTTGCCTACAGCAGTGCAGGTGTTCCTTCCGCCTTAATTTCGCTACCATTGCGCTATATGCATACCACGGTCGAAATGGCGCATAAAGACGATGTGGAAAACCTGATTAAATTGATCTACGAAACCCTTTTAAAAATCGAGGACGGCCATAATTTCAGATATTTCTAACGTAACCAGACCTAAATTAAATCCGGATTTCCGGTACATATGCGTTGCAATGCAGGCTGACCCAAAAGCCTTTTAGTAAAAAATGTATAAAATTTGATGACCGGTTTATCCGATGATCCACATTGATTTATCCGGATTTTTTACAGTGCCCTAATTATGCTGTCGAGATTCATTGACTTGATGTTGTACAGCAATATTTTTATTGCCATTTGTGCATCCTCATTGGTTTATCAGGTTTATTGGATCGAAAATTCACCGGGTTGGTATCATCCTTTGGCCTGGCTGGTATTTTTTGCTACTGTCTTTGTTTACTCGGCACATCGACTTGTCGGATTTACCAGGCTGGAGCGGGTTTATGACAACCGGCGGATTTCAGTCATCCTTCATTTTAAAAGCCATATTGCCGTTTACACGCTGGTAGCCCTGGCAGGTTTCCTCTTTAGCTGTACTTTAGTGCGGACGTCATCTTTACTGTTGATGATGATTCCGGGTATTCTTACCCTGCTCTATATCGTACCAGTCTTTCGACACCGGAGACGTTTCAGGGATGTGCCCTATATCAAGGTTTTTATCGTGGGAATGGTGTGGAGCTGGATTTGCATTTATGTACCGTTGCAGGAATTACACTCCAATTTAGAGGTGAGTCATACTTTGTTGATCCTTGAAAAATTTCTTTTTATTACCGCCATCACCATCCCATTTGATATCCGGGACAGAGAACTTGATACCCTTCAGCACATCAAGACTATTCCCGTTGCTTTGGGCATCGGAAGGAGTAAATTAATCTGTATGACAGTGGTCACGCTGGCCATTATTGTGGCCGGTATCAACTGGCATCGGCAGTATTTGGATGGAGGTCAATTTGCCAGCCTGCTCTTTACGTATTTATTGGCGATTTTAATAATTTACATAGTGCAAGAAAAATCGCACGATTATTATTATTCAGGAATGCTGGACGGGACAATCGCCCTCCAATGGATCCTGATGCTTTTATTTTCTTGATCTAATCTTCCAGGAGGTCCGGTCTTTTTTTTGCAGTCCTTTCCAAAGCGTTATCTTCCCGCCAGGATTCGATGGCTGCATCATTGCCGGACAACAAAACCTCGGGTACTTTCCAGCCCCGGAAGTCAGCAGGACGGGTATAAACAGCCGGAGCAAGCAACCCATCCTGAAAACTATCAAACAATGCCGAAGTTTCGTCATTTAAAACGCCGGGGATCAGGCGGCCAACTGCATCCACCAGGACGGCCGCAGCCAGTTCACCACCCGATAAAACATAATCACCGATACTGATCTCGCGGGTGATGCAATGCTCACGGATCCGCTCGTCAATACCCTTGTAATGACCACAGATGATCAGCAGATTTTCAACCAGTGATAATCCATTTGCAATGCCCTGGTTCAATTTTTCACCGTCCGGAGTCATGTAAATGATCTCATCGTAAGTTCTCTTCTTTCTTAAATCTTCGATGGCATTGTACAGGGGTTCCGGCATCAAGACCATTCCGGCTCCTCCTCCGTAGGGATAGTCATCCACTTGTTTATATTTACCCAGTCCATAATTTCGTAAATCGATAATTTCGACACGCAACAAATCCCGGTCGGCCGCCCGTTGTAAAATCGAATGCCGGAAAGGGCTCTCCAGGAGTTCAGGTACAACACTGATAATATCGATATGCATGGAGGTAATATATTTTTTGGAAATGACAAACCATTTTCCAGACCATTTCCCATCACCAGAATTAAATGCGATACTTACCGGGCACTAAGATCTTTTGCTTTAGGAAAGTACCCGCTATCTTTTCGCGTTGGTATAATTCTCAAGAAAATATGGGATCGTACGTATTCCCTGATAAAAATTAAACAGTCCATAATGCTCATTGGGAGAATGAATATCATCGGAATCAAGGCCAAAACCCATCAGAACCGTTTTTACCCCCAGGATATCTTCAAAAAGTGATACAATGGGAATACTACCACCTCCCCTGGCTGGAATAGGCCTTTTGCCGTAAGTCTTCTCCATGGCATCGGCCGCCGCCCGGTACTCGACACTGTCAGTAGGGGTTACCGCCGGTTTCCCTCCATGATGAGGTGTCACTTTCACCCTGACGGAAGCCGGAGCAATGGCTTTAAAGTGTTCTGTAAACAAACGGGTGATCTTATCGGGGTCTTGATTGGGTACCAGTCGCATACTGATTTTGGCAAACGCCTGCGACGGCAGCACTGTCTTTGCACCTTCTCCCGTATAACCTCCCCAGATTCCATTGACATCCAGGGTTGGCCGGATTGAGGTGCGCTCGATGGTCGTATATCCCTTTTCTCCCATGAGTTCTTTCACTTTCAGTTCAGCTTTGTAACTTTCCTCGTCGTAGGGGGTTTGATTTAACGCCTGGCGTTCTTCCGGAGTCAATTCGACGACGTCATCATAAAAGCCGGGGATGGTGATGTGACCTTCCTCATCCTTGAGTGAAGTAATCATCGCAGCAAGAACATTGATGGGATTGGCTACCGCACCCCCATAGACTCCTGAATGGAGATCTTTTGCCGGACCGGTCACCTCTACTTCAACATAACTCAATCCCCGGAGACCGGTCGTAATACTGGGAATGTCATTGGCAATGATGGATGAATCCGAAATCAGAACCACATCACAAGCCAGCATATCCTGATATTCACGGCAGAAATTTTCGAGATTGTTTGATCCAACCTCTTCCTCTCCTTCCAGTAAATATTTAAGATTACAGGGAATCGCCGAACTGCGATCCATGCTTTCCAGAGCCTTGATGTGCATGAACAACTGGCCTTTGTCATCGCAGGAACCCCGGGCAAAAATCGCTCCATCCGGATGAATCTTAGTCTTTTTAATCATCGGTTCAAAAGGTGGAGAATCCCATAAATTAAGCGGATCCGGAGGTTGCACATCATAATGACCGTACACCAGAACCGTGGGCAGATCCTCTCCAATCAGCCTTTCTCCATAGACGATCGGATGCCCCTTGGTGGGATACAATTGAGCCTTGGTTACACCCGCCTGCACCAGATGATCTTTTACCAACTCCGCGGTTTTCATGACATCGTCCCGGTATTTCGAATCGGCACTTATGCTGGGTATCCGGAGGAGGTCAAGTAATTCCTCGAGAAAACGCTCTTTATGTTCCTCAATATATTTCTGTACCATTTCCATCTTACAAATATCAAACAATTCGTATAAATTTTAGCGGTTGGTCTCAATAATGCTCTTCCAGAATGGTGAGCAGCATCTTCTTGCTAAGCCCTCTTTGAAGTTTTCCTTTAACCGCCACTGAAATGTCTCCCGTTTCCTCCGAAACAATAAAAGCAACCGTGTCTGAATTTTCGGAAGATCCCAAACCGGCCCGGTGTCTCAGGCCCAGATTGCTCGGGAGATCCTGATTGGTTGAGATCGGTAAAACACAACTGGCGGCGTGAATTTTACCACCGTAAATCACCACTGCACCATCGTGCAATGGACTATTTTTATGAAATATACTCCGGATCAGTTCTTCGGATATTTCGGCATTGATGATTTTGCCCGAATCAGAATATCCCTCAATATTCAGGTGTTTGGGAATAACGATCAGTGCTCCTGTTTTTTCGGAAGCCATGTTCCAGATCGCATCACCAATTTGTTTGATGTTGCGATCGCGGTTGCCCCTTAAGGGCGTGCGAAGATATCTGCCAAGAATGCCGGATCGGCCCATCAGCGTTGTATTGCCGATATAGAGTAAGAACCGGCGGATTTCCGGTTGAAAAATAATAATCAATGCAATAAATCCAACACTTACGAACTGACCCAGAATTTCCGACAGCAAGGGCATATCCAGGATCCCGACGATACCCCAGACTACGTATAGTAGAATTATTCCCACCACAATGTTGAGAGCGATGCTGCCTTTCAGAATCCGGTATACGGCATAAAGCAACAAACCAACGATGATGATGTCGAGAATGTCCCAAACCCGGACGGGCAAAAATCCGATGTCAATCAGCGGTACGATTATCGATCCAATTTCCGGTACACGACATCTTCATTCATACTATAAAGCATGAAACTGAGCATGTCGGCATTTTCTTCAATTAATTTACTGGTAGGCTTTCCGGCTCCATGTCCGGCACTGGTTTCAACCCGGATCAGGACCGGATTGTAACCTTGTTGTTTGCTCTGTAAGGCAGCGGCAAATTTAAACGAATGGGCAGGTACTACGCGATCATCGTGATCTGCTGTCATGATAAAGGTAGCCGGATATTCCGTTTCCCGAATATTATGCAACGGCGAATATTTGATCAGATACTCAAAGGCTTCCGGATCGTCGCTGCGTCCATAATCTTCGGCCCAGGCCCATCCAATGGTAAATTCATGATAACGTAACATGTCGAGCACACCCACCCTCGGTATCGCCACTTTGAAAAGATCCGGACGCTGGGTCATGCATGCTCCAACCAGTAGACCTCCGTTAGAACCTCCCATGATCGCCAGTTTCTCCGAACTGGTGTATTTTTCCTGAATCAGGAATTCGGCGGCTGCCTGAAAATCATCAAAGACATTTTGCTTTCTTTCTTTGGTTCCTGCCAGATGCCATTCCTTACCGTATTCTCCGCCTCCCCGGATATTGGCGACTGCATAGATCCCGTCGTTTTCGAGGAGAATAATCGTCGGAATACTAAAACCGGGGGTCAGGCTGATGTCAAAACCCCCATATCCGTATAACATGGCCGGATTTGAACCATCCATCTTCAATCCTTTTTTATGGGTGATAAAAATCGGTATACGGGTGCCATCCTTACCCGGATAGAATTGTTGCACGGTCTCATAAGCTTCACTGTCAAAGTCCAGTACCGGCTTTTTAAAAACCGTGCTTTCAAGGGTTTTCGCATTCAGGGCAAATATGGTCGGTGGATAGGTGTAATTTGTAAATGAATAGAAAGCTTCGCTATCATCTTTACTGCCGGACAATCCATTCACCGAGCCAATGGCAGGGAGCACGACTTCTCCCAGGAATTTTCCATCGTAATCAAAAGTACGGATGGCACTTTTGGCATCGACCAGATATTCCGCAAAAATCTTATTGCCAATTAACTGTACCTGATTCAACACATTCTTTTCCTCCGGGAGGATGACCTTCCAGTGGGATTTTTCCGGATTATTCATATCGACAGCGACCAGTTTCCAATTCGGTGCATCCTGATTGGTACGAATAAAAATCACCGATCCCACATTTTCAATGACCTGCAGGTCACTGTCAAAACCGGGTTCCAGGGTGATACGCCGGTCATTCCGGTTTAAATCATCGATATAAAGCGCATTCCCACTGGTCGACTCACTGGCTGCGATGCTGAGGAAGCGTTCGTCTTCGGTGGTGGCGCTGTAAAAATTGCGTTGGGGTACCGATTTCTCTTCAATGATCAACCGGTCATCCGACTGGGGTTGGCCCAACCGGTGAAAATAGACCTTGTGGTAACTATTCTGTCCCGATAGCTTATCCTTCTCGTCCGGTTGCGGAAAACGGCTGTAATAAAAGCCCTCTCCTGCCCAGGAAATACCCGAAAACTTCACCCATTCGACTTTATCATTCAATAATTCTCCGGTGACCAGGTCTTTGACATAAACCGTTCTCCAGTCACTCCCACCCTCCGAGATCTGGTAGGCCAGCTTGTTTCCTTCTTTGTTAAAAGCAATTGCCCCCAGCGAGACGGTACCATCCGGAGAGAAGGTATTGGGATCGAGAACGACTGATGACGGGCCGTCCAAAGATTCCTGGACATAGAGTACACTCTGATTCTGAAGGCCATCATTCTTGAAAAAGTAGTACTTACCACCCTTCTTGAATGGGGTACCAAAACGCTCGTAATTCCAGATCTCCTCCAACCGCTCTTTGATCAGTTCACGATAGGGGATCTTACCGAGATACTCGTTAGTCACCGCATTTTGTTCCTCGACCCAGGCCATGGTATTTTCTGCCCGGTCATCTTCGAGCCAACGATATGGATCAGCAATCTGCCGGCCATGATAGTTATCAATGATCGAATCCTGATGGGTTTGCGGGTAACTGACTTTCATGATGTGACCTGGTGAATCGGATGGATGATTTCGGCATCCTGAGATGATATATACCAGGGCAACTATACCGAGAATCTTTTTCATATATAAAATTTTAACATAGATTAGGCTCCCTCACCCCGTATTTTCTGATAATAATAGCGTAGTTTTGATGTCTCTGACCGGTGAAACCGGATGACCGGACAAGTTATGAAATTGTTTCATGCCAGTAAACAAATGCTTTGGAGATCATGTCTTCTGGTCCTGACCATGGGCGTGGCCCATTTGAGTTTGGCCCAAAAAATTGTCAGAGATAGCTCCGGCATAAAAATCATTCAGTATGAGGATGGAACCTGGCGTTATTTTGAAGGCCGGGATTCCATGCTGGAAAGCGATTTGTGGGAAGAAATTAATATAAGGGACTCTGCAGAGCGTGTGGTGATCGATTCGGCTCCAGCCGGTCAAATGTTGGTTTATGACTACCTGCTTTTTCAAAAATATATCGCTGCAGCCGTTCGCTATGAGGCAGACGTTTTGGACAGGGTCGATGAAAGCAGCAACGCGGTTGACACTGCAGAAGATCTGTTACGGTCGCTGGAGGCTTCCGGAGATCAGGCGGAAGCTGACCGTTTGCGGAGTGAATTAGTCACCCTGAATACCCGGCGTCAAAATGACCAGCGACTGTTGTCCTATGCCCGTTCATTGATTAAGAAGATTCTGAAAGTGGGTAAGACCGAGAAATACCAGCGGCTGGCAAAGATCTATGTTCCGGGATTCAACGCCGAAAAGGAGCCCGATGCATCTCTTAACGTTGAAATCGCATCTCGGGGGGCCAGAGAAACACCAGGCGACTTGGAACCTGAAGGATCCGGAGAAGGTAACCCGGTTGAAGATGACAAGGCCCAGGAGAAAGAACCAATTAGCCCGATATCGAACGACCCGGATTCAGATCCTCAACGGCCGGCTGACCAGAAGGATATCATACCTGGTGATCAGAACACTGATGGCGAAATCACCGGTATTCAAAAAATCCGGACATCGGAGCCACCATCTACGTCAGAGCAACCGGTCAGGGAGGAGATGGAACTGAAGACCTTAAGCGATCATGTTGAAACATCACCTGAACCTGCCAAGATTCCTGAAAAAGAGGTTGCGACCATCAATGATCTCAAAGGAGAGCAAAAAAGAGCCACGCCAGTCTTCACGGCATCGACCGGAGATATCTGGTTTTCCCAAGGTGGGCAGATTCCCGAATATCAGTGCCAGTTTGCTTTTAATGGTATTGATGCTTTTACCAACAAGCTAAAAAAAGAATTGCAGCAAGAGTTGTTCTTCAGCTTTACCGATGAACGGTTGAAACCTTATCTCAAAGACCGGGATTATGTAACCTGCTATGGATTCCTCACCAGCATTTCGGGAGGCTTTCGATACCTGACCCTCGTGTTTGCGATTGCCTCGAAAAATGCCACCCGGGAATACGGTTATATCAAGAATGGGAGTCTGTTGAATCTCAAGCTTTTGGACGGACAGACGGTATCCCTCTTTTCCCAATCCGAAAACCAGGGAATTCCAGATCCCAAAACCGGGGATATGGTCTACAAGGTACGTTACCCGGTAGACTTTCAGAAAGAGAAAACACTTCTGAAGAGCGGTATTGACCGCGTCCGGGTTGTCTGGTCAACCGGTTATGAAGATTATGAAGTATACAATGTCGACTTCTTCATCAACCAATTAAATTGTCTAAACAGTAAATAAGGTATGCTTGGTTTACAGCTTCCCACCGATCCGCGCTGGGTGAATATGGCGGAGATGAGCCTGGAAGAGATCCTGACCGATCACGCATACTGTGAGCAAAAAGCGGCTACTTCATGCATTACCCTCATTCAGCTATATCCTGAACACACCCGTCTGGTGGAAGAACTGGCTCCGGTCGTTACGGAAGAATGGGGACATTTCCGGCAGGTATTGGCTGAAATGAAAAAAAGAAACCTTAGACTGGGCAAGCAGCGAAAGGATCTTTATGTGAATGCTTTACTGGAGAGTCAGAAAAAAGGCGGTAGTGCGGAAGACCGTCTCCTGGAAAAGTTGTTGACCTGTGCTATGATCGAGGCCCGTAGTTGCGAACGGTTTCGCCTGCTTTCACTGCATCTCAGCGAAGAAGATCTGCAAAAATTTTACCACCAGTTTATGGTATCTGAAGCAGGACACTACCGGCTTTTTATTGACCTGGCCAGGCATTATTGCGGCGAGGAAAAAGTGAAAAACCGTTGGAAGGAGTATCTGGTCAGGGAGGCTGAGATCATGCATTCACTCGAGTTGCGGGGTGACCGGATGCACTGAGCGTTTATTCGGCCTTGACCAGGGCAGCACCTTCATAACGTACCACATGAGCAGACTTAAATCCTAGATCTCTGACCTTCTCTGCTGCTTCCTTTGCGTCATCCAACCGGGAAAATCCGGCCAGAAGCATGATGGTCCATTCATTCTTCTGTACCGAAGTGACATGTCCGAGATTTTCCAGTTTTGAGCCATCAAACATCTCCGGATTAAGATAGGAGGCCAGTCGGACCAGGTAGCCTTCCTCCCTTGTGGGAATAACCCGGTCGCTTTTTTGACGGTACTTGTTTCCCGCCAGGTATTGAGATAGGAATGCATCCTTATAGATGGTATTAAACCGGATCTTCGTAAGGGTTCTTTCAGCTACTGCCCGGTCAAAAAATTTACCAACCTTTACTTTGGTAACACCCCCTTCCTTTTCAACAAAGACTTCTCCAAACTTGCTCAACTCCTTGAAATCTCCCGGGTCGACCTCTTCCGAATGTTTTGCCAGTACCTGAACACTGTAATAATTGATACCCTCCAGTTTCTGGTCTTTACGCACCACACCAATTTCCGTACCCAGACCAGACGGTATCTTTTTGTGATCAATCCGGTTGACATAAAACCGCTTGATTTCATGACCATCAAGTATACTTCCGGTCCTGAAACGATGTTCAAAAGGAAGGTAATCCGGATGCCGGATCTGGAGGGTATAATCGGTTTCAGGGGTCAGATAGAGTGAAAATTCACCCTGTTGATTCGATTCGACCAATTGAATATGATCGTTCTGGGTAGATCTTAGTTCGATCTTAGCCCCGGCAAGGTACAGGTTGTTACCAGCGGTGTCCCGTACATGACCACTGAATGAATTGGGTGACCGGCTGAGGTAAATATTAAAGGTCTTTCCTTCAGTGGGAATTTCATCATGGTCGACCAGTAGATCGAGATTGGCATATCCTCTTTTGGCAATCCGGATATAGCATTCAAAACCATCTACGGTCTCCAGGGAAAAAAGACCTTCGGCATTGCTTTCATAAACCGGATGCCCGCAGGAGGTAAAATCGACCGTAAAGAAGGGAATTCGCTCTCTGGTCTTCATATCCCTGACGCTGATCTGCACTTTCTTACCAGCTTTTATGGTATTTTCCATGGTCTTTTCAGGATGGGTAATATCCGAAATACTGGCTGTTTGCCCAGCCAGGGATACCCAAAACATCCCTACTATGAGACCAGTCAATGTTCGCATCGAAAACAAACTTAAGGTAAATTATTTACAAACATATAACATTTTTTCATCAATTGAAATAATCACAATATCAGATATGAATGAATTATAAGAATGCATATACAACGTCAGACCGATGAACATTCGACAGTATAACTCTCTGAAGATCATTTTATTATATTAAATAATCTATATATGTTCTTCAGGTTATCGGAGATAAAGAGCATTTTATCCTGCTGTACGACCTGGAGAGAGGAGGAGTAGCTGGTCCAAATTCGAACCGTGGAATTGAATTTTTAGACTAAATTTGATTTTGTGAGCAAAAAATCATCAGATACAACCCTTTACGTATGATGGAGATCGATCGACTATTCCTTGCAATTATTGTTTCAATACTCATTTCAGCGCCATTATCTGCCCAGCAACTCAATCACAGACAGGGTGAAGTGATTGTTTGTCTGCATCCGGATACCGACCGTAATTCTTTAGCCCGCAGGCATTCGATCCTTGAAAATAAAGATACCAGATTCGAACTGACCACCTGCCTCAGCAGTGACCTCAATATCTGGAAAGCCACGTTCGATTACACCAAAATTCACGAGCAGGAATTTCTGGCAGCGCTCAACCGGGATCCCGGGGTGGCGGTGGCACAACTTAACCACCTGATCAAAAGAAGAAACCTGGTTCCTGACGATCCGATGTTTGCCGAACAATGGCAATGGCTCAATGATGGGACACTTGGCATTGCCGACTCCGATATTGATGCGGAAGAAGCCTGGTCGGTCTCTACCGGCGGCGTGACTCTGCTCGGTGATACCATCGTGGTGGCGGTGATTGATGTAGGTGTGGATTACATGCATGAGGATATCCGGGAGAACATCTGGATGAACCGCCAGGAAATACCCGGCAACCGGATCGATGACGACGGGAATGGCTATGTCGATGACGTCAGGGGCTGGAATGTACTGCTCGAAAACGACAATATCGAACCGGAACTTTTTGGTGGTGGTGTTCAGGAAACCCATGGTACCGAAATCCTCGGTATCGTGGGAGCTGTGGGCAATAATGGTATTGGCGTGGCTGGAGTAAACTGGAACATCAAATTGATGAATGTGTTCTTCAACTCGGATCTCAACGAAGCGGATATGATCGCAGCCTATGGCTATATCCTGGCTCAACGAAAACTTTACAATGAAACCAATGGACAGAAAGGAGCTTTCGTGGTGGCTACCAATCTCTCCTATGGCGATGAAGATCTGAATCCGGACGAAACTCCGATCTGGTGTGCGGTATACGACAGCCTGGGCCAGCACGGCATCCTTAACTGCACCGCAACCGCCAACACCAGCATCGATATTGATTCTATCGGAGATGTGCCCACTTCCTGTAACAGCGAGTATATGATTTCGGTAACGGCCACCAACTCATCAGACCAGCGGACTTTTGCTGCCTATGGTAAGAATGATATCGATCTGGCGGCTCCGGGATCCCAGTTGCTGAGCACCAGTATACCAGGTTACGATTATGTGACTGGTACTTCCTATGCCAGTCCGATGGTAGCCGGTGCGATTGGTCTCCTTTATGCATCCCCCTGTGGTGACCTGGCTGGTCTGGCCCGGACCGATCCTGCAGGAGCTGCATTAAAGGCCCGGTCGCTGATCCTGGATCAGGTCGATAAGATAGCATCACTGGCCGATGACGTGGCAACCGGGGGCCGGTTGAATGTATTCAATGCGCTCAATCAAACCCTGGTCGAATGTCAAAGTTGTATCGCCCCATTTGAAATCGTTGCCCAGACAGGAGACGATTTCAACAGCGCGGCCGTCAGCTGGCAACAGGCAGATTCAGTCACCAGAGTTGACTTCAGCTGGAGGCTGCAGGGCGATACCATTTGGATGGCTCTGGAAGACGTCACTTCTCCCCTCTCCCTGGATGGTCTGGCCAGCTGTACGACCTATGAGTACCTGCTGGAAGCTACCTGTCAGGATGGAACCAGTGTAACCACCGCCGTCATGAATTTCACGACCGGAGGTTGTTGCCTGCCGGTGACCAGTATAACAGCTTCCGATAAGACAGATAGCACCCTGGCATTGAGCTGGCAAGGCTCCGGAGGTGATGCCGGATACATTCTGATATACGGTGCCCAGGAGGATAGTATCCTGTGGGATACAATGATATTTACCCAGGGAGAACAGGCAGCAGACCTGACCGGCCTGACCGGTTGCACAGACTATCTGGTATTTATCCAAACGGTGTGCAGCGGCTCGGGAACTGAGATCAGTGATACCTTCAGTTTCCGGACCTTTGGATGCGGCCCTTGTCTGGACTCCGTGTATTGTGTTTTACCGGTGAATGCCGTCGGTGATGAGTGGATAGAGAGGCTGACATTAAATACCATCGATGTGACTTCCGGCTATGACCTGGGTTATGGAGATTATACCGGCAATTCCACCCAGTTGAAACAGGGAAATAGCTACACCATGACGATCACTCCCGGTTTTGACGCGGATACGCTGGAAGAGCACTATTTTGCCTGGATCGATTTCAACCAAAATGGTCTGTTTGACGGTGAGGATGAACAGGTATTTGCCTCCGATACTGCTACCTCTTCGGTACTGGAAGCCCGGATCAGTATACCGGAAGATGCGCCTCTGGGACTTACCCGCTTGAGAGTCATGATGCTGTTTGATCCCATCGAGGATGTCGTATCCGGTTGTACGACCGAAATCGACCTTGGAGAAGCCGAGGACTATTGTGTCGAGATTGTGATCGACTCCCTGCTTTGTTACAAGCCCGAGGGCCTGGATACGATGGATTTTCAGGGAACTTCTACCCTGATTGTCTGGGAACCGGTTGATTCAGCTATCGCCTATATCATCCGTCACCGGAAAGTGGGTGAAGACTGGACCGAAGTGGTGGACACCACCAACATGTTTGAGATGATGGAGCTGGAGGAATGCGAAGAGTATGAAGTACAGGTGCAGGCCGTTTGCGGCCGGGATACCAGTGGTTATACAGAAAGCCTGATTTTCCCATCGTTCTGCTCCACCTCCAGTGAAGAGGTGACACTTCATATCCGGACCACCATTCAACCGAATCCCTTTGATCAGTACCTAAATCTGCAAATCGAATCGGAACAAACCCGGGAGGCTGAGATCCGGATCCTACAGTTGAATGGACAAATGATGAGCCGTCGTAACATACGGATATTAACTGGAACTCAGACATTCGACCTACCCGAGGCAACGGCACTTCCTCCGGGCATGTATTTGCTGACTCTCCAGACCAACGATGGAAGGATGGTCAGGAAGATCATGAGGCAATAGTGATCAGTGAGGAGGGGTGATAAAGGACTAGTGGAGGGGCAATTTATTCGCCCGGGCACTTAGTATGTTGGTACCACGGCGATTAAAATCGCCGCTCCAAAGAGCTAGCACTAATTGTCAAGGCGATTGGAAGTATCAAATGGAGGGGCGAATTTATTCGCCCGGGTACTCAACGCACTACCAACGTACCATAACA
>CAYRYD010000026.1:73475-74902 GCA_964428345.1 uncultured Saprospiraceae bacterium
TTCGTTATTGAATGTCACAAACGGAGGGGCGAATTTATTCGCCCGGGTACTCAACACACAACCAACGTACCATAATACCATAATACCACAACACCATAATACCATAATACCACAACACCAACTAAAAATGCCCAGGTACCCGCATCCAGACCTTTGGTAACATTTGATAAAAGTACACTGAAAAACTTTTACCGTTTAGCTGAAAGCAGGTGGTCCTGAGCACTTACGGGCATTGTGTTTAAAGCAGCCCAAAAAGATTTTTTTACTCAATTAGATCGATCCCGATACAAACCCGGTTTTCTAAACGTTTGATACATCGATCAATATCTATGCAATCTTCAGAAAACCCACTTCAAAAGCCATCCGGATCAGTTGCGCGGTATTCCTTGCCTGAAACTTTTGCAACAGTGATTTCCGGTGCGTTCTGATGGTTTCGAAACTGAGATAAAGACTGCTGGCAATTTCATCGGTAGAAAAACCCAGTGAAATCATCTCGAGTACTTCCCTTTCCCGGTCGGTGACCAGTATCCTTCGTTGATTTGGACGACAAAGATTGATCGCGACTGTTTGCATCTTTCGATATTTTAAAGGCGGCTGTGTCCTCCGTATCATGCGAATGGGTAGGACACAGCCGCATTGATTTTATTAATTTTTCCTTTCCAAACGGGTTTTCAAATCGGGACTGCCAAACCTGGCCATGATACATTCCATAATATCGACCGTAAGAACAGCACCCAACTCTACTTCAAACTCCGGGTAAAATTCAACCTCCTGTCCCGCCAGAAAGGTGAGATTCTCATCATTAGTGATGATCCCTTCCGCAGTCAGTTTGATCGCGGCATGAAACATATCTTCGTGCATTCCTGCCAGGAACATCGCAGTCAGATCTATGAAATCCTCGCAAGGGCAACTTTCACTGACATTAACCTCCACGGTGGCCGTACAACCGTTTTCATCGGTGTAGGTAATCATCACCATTCCTGTTGAGACTCCGGTCACCAGGCCATTGGCATCGACCGTCGCAATATTTTCATCCGAAGAAATCCACGGATCCATGGCAGCTGGATTACCACTTCCGGATAGTTGGAGGGTATTGCCAACACAGACTTCGAGATCGCCGGTAATCATGGGGGAATCATGGACCGTAATGGTAAACGTACAGCTGTTCGTGCAGTTGTTTCCATCCGTATAGGTATAGGTGATCGTATGATTGCCTACTCCGGCTACACCTGGGTCAAAGTCTCCCATCGAAACGCCTGTACCACTGTAGCTGCCACCCATCGGGGTTGCCCCGGTCAGGGTGAATGCGGCTGCATCGATACACACTTCCATATCCGATGGACAGCTCATTACCGGCAATGCATGGACCGTGATGGTAAACGTACAGCTGTTCGTGCAGTTGTTTCCATCCGTATAGGTATAGGTGA
>CAYRYD010000026.1:75002-76543 GCA_964428345.1 uncultured Saprospiraceae bacterium
CATCGATACACACTTCCATATCCGATGGACAGCTGACTACCGGCAATGCATGGACATAAAAATCAAAAATCTCTTCACCCATGCACCCGGTTACATTGTTGGTCGCGGTAAATTTCACCTTAAGCGTACCGGATGTCGTGACATCTGTTGCAGCAGTCAATGTAGGCGATTGCGAGTTCGCCGGTAAAATGGTGGAGGCATCCGAATCGGAAGGATCTTCCAGGATTTCCCACAAATAGGTAAAACTGCCCGGAGGAACCACGGTGCCGGATATGCCCCGCACTGTACCGGCACACATGCCAACCGAACCATTGGGGATGATATCCACCTGCGGATTCAGGTTGATCACCACATCGACGGTAAAGACCGGTCCCACACAACCATATTCGCTGGTCGGAGTGATGGTATATCTCACCGTCAGCGCCTGACTGCCAAAATTGTCAATGGTTTCGGTAATGAGCCCATCGTTGCTTACCGCTCCCATTTCCCGCGGGTCGGGAAACAATACGTTGACATCAGGCACCACGGTTACATTGTAGACATAGGTCACCTGACCCAGGTCACCCGGGCTGTTATTGAAAAACGTGTCCAGATCAAAACTGTATGCCTCCCCGGAACAGGCCTGAATCGTCGTCATCGGTTCCGGATCCGGAATACCGGCGGTTGCCGGATTAGGGCTACCATCGTAGGGTGCGATGAGCCACCCGCAAAAGTCGACATTGGTACTGACAGCATCACCAGTACCCGGGCCCTCCCCGGAAGGTCCGCTGGCATCTCCCCACCAGTTTAAGGTGGCGTCGACCTGGGGTGCTGTACTGGCTACTCCCTGGTCATTACCCTCCAGGTTATTGTAGTTGGCGATGACCATACTGGCATCCGATTCGTCATAACCGACAAAGATGCCGGTCGTATTATCAGAAATATCGTTTTCTGTAATAGTAGCCGTGGTGCCAGCACCAAAGTAGGTATTTACCAGAATACCAGCAGAGGTAGAGCCATCGCTCATGGCCACTCCCTGATTATTGGAAATGGTGTTTCCTTCGACCTGTACAACGGCACCGGCTGAAATATCCAGCGCATAGTCGAGCCAGTTGCCGGGACCCTTTCCGGTATAGGTGTTCATGCTGAAATTGGAACCGGTGATGCCGGTACCAAAGTAATGGACTCCGATACGGCCGATATTTTCAAAACTGGAATTGGTAATATCCACATTGCTACCTTGAGATATACCAAATGCAGCTACCGCAGTGCCTGCATAGGGTGAGCCCATTGTCTGATAGGCAATGTTCTTGAAGCATACCTGATCAAATGCACCAAGGCCTTTGTGCCTGACCGCCTGGAAAATCAGGAATCCATCACCGTCAAGGGTCACATTGCTCAGGTTAAATTCGATGGCATCCCCAACAAGAAACCAGCCTCTGGCATCATCCAACGTCCCCGTGTTGGCGGTAGGTCGGATAATCACATCATCACATCCGCTACCCGCACCCTGAATCGTCAGATCCTTGTCGATAACGATCTGGCCGCTTTCATCATACTCA
>CAYRYD010000027.1:0-4227 GCA_964428345.1 uncultured Saprospiraceae bacterium
TGATTGAAATCGCCGCACCAGGTGTACACATTGGCAGCCCTTAACCAAAAAACCACAAGACCAAGGAGTTTTGCCTCTCGCAGAGGTCGCGAAGATCGCTGAGGTTTATTTAGTAGAATCTAGATAGAGTGAAACAAATCGCCGCACCAGGTGTACACATTGGCAGCCCTTAACCAAAAGACCAGAATACCAAAAGACCATATGACCAAGGAGTTTTGCCTCTCGCAGAGGTCGCGAAGATCGCTGAGGTGTTTGTGTTCAACACGCAGGTACTACGGCGATTGAAATCGCCGCTCCAAAGGAGCTAGAAATTTATTCGCCCGTGTACTAAAAAGACTACTACTACGCTGATTGAAATCGCCGCACCAGGTGTACACATTGGCAGCCCTTAACCAAAAAACCACAAGACCACAAGACCAATGATTTTTGCCTCGCGCAGAGGTCGCGAAGATCGCTGAGGTTTATTATTAGAATAGAGATAGAATTGCTCTGGCGATTAGAGAACCAGCTGGAGGGGCGAATTTATCAATCCAAGGATGTTGGAAGCAGAATTCCCAGTACCTCCGGTCTCTGACCGGAGATGACAGCTTCCCTCGCAGGTTCTTCATTTGATGCTCCATAAAATCAACAAAGAGCAGGTATTTAAATGCTGACGCTTACGAGATGATCTCCCTTGCCTTCCGGACAATAGCATCCACCGTCAGGCCGAAATGCTGGTACAGGTCTTTGTATGGGGCGCTGGCTCCAAATCGATCTAGGCCGATGACCGCGCCACGGGTGCCGACCCATTTATGCCATCCCATCGTGGTGCCAGCTTCGACCGATATCCGGGCCGTGACCTCAGCCGGCAAGACGGATTGCTGATACTCTGCAGACTGCTCTTCGAAGAGCTCCCAGGAAGGCATACTGACGACCCGGCTGTCGATCTGCTGATCTGCCAGTTGTTTTTTTGCATCCAGGGCCAACTGAACCTCACTGCCGGTAGCGATCAGAATGACCTCCGGTTTATCTCCCTGCTCTTTGGCAAGAATGTAAGCACCCTGTTCCAGGCCGGCGGCCGGTGCAAACCTGGAACGGTCAAGAATCGGCAGATTCTGCCGGCTCAAAACCAACATCGTCGGTCCTTCTCTTCGCTCAAGTGCAACCTTCCAGGCCACCACCGTTTCGTTGGCGTCGGCCGGACGAATTACGGTCAGATGGGGCATAGCCCGCAGAGAGGCCAGATGCTCGACCGGCTGATGGGTCGGCCCATCTTCACCCAGGCCGATACTATCGTGGGTCATGACGTAGATTACCGGTAGTTCCATCAGGGCGGAAAGCCGGATAGCAGCCCTGGCATAATCGGTAAACACAAAAAAAGTGGCGGCATAGGGACGTACACCACCGTGCAAGGCCATACCGCTGCTGGCAGCACACATTACCATCTCGCGGATGCCCCAGGCGATATTTCGGCCGGTATAGTCATGTTTTGAAAAGTGAGGTTTCCCTTTGATCGCGGTTTTAGTGGAAGGCTCCAGATCGGCGCTGCCTCCCATGAGCCAGGGTATGGTGTCGGCGATGGCATTGAGTACTTTACTATTAACGGCACGGGTGGCGACTGCCCCATCTTCTGGGGAGTAAACCGGCAGTTTGGAAGCCCAACCGGTGGGTAGCTCCTGATTAAGTGCATTTTCAAGTTCCTGCGTTAATTCCGGAAATTTCATCCGGTAGGCGTCATATTTCGCGTACCACTCCTGATAGTGTTGCTCGCCACTGGAGATGAGATCCATATGTTCTCTGACTTCCTGTGGAACGTGAAAAGGATCATCGGTCGGCCAGCCATAGACTTCTTTGGTTCGTTTCACTTCTTCGATACCCAACGGTGAACCATGGGCTTCGGCGGTGTCCTGAAAATTGGGTGATCCATAGCCGATATGCGTCCGTAGGATGATGAGCGAAGGTTTGTCAAGCTCCTCTCCTGCCTTCCGGAATGCATGCGCTATTTTATCAACATCGTTAGCGGTTTCTCCCAGATTGATAACCTGCCATCCATAGGCCTCGAAACGTTTTTGTACGTCATCGGAAAAAGTCAGACCGGTGCTGCCCTCGATCGTGATATGGTTGTCATCATAGAGGTAAATTAATTTACCGAGCTTCAGGTGTCCGGCCAGGGATGCTGCTTCATGGGATGCACCCTCCATCAAATCTCCATCGCTGCAAAAAACATACGTATAATGGTCTATGATGTTAAATCCTGGTTGGTTGAAACGGGCAGCCAGATGAGCTTCGGCCATCGCCATTCCAACCGCCGTCATAAATCCCTGTCCCAGGGGGCCGGTGGTAACTTCCACTCCCGGAGTTATTCCATATTCGGGATGCCCCGGCGTTTTACTCTGCCACTGACGGAAATTTTTCAAATCGTCCAGACTGACATCGTAACCACAAAGATGCAGTACGCTGTATTGCAACATCGAGGCATGACCGTTGGATAAAACAAACCGGTCGCGATTAATCCAATCCGGTTTTTGCGGATGATGCTTCATCATTTGCCGGTACAATACATAGGCAGCCGGAGCCAAAGCCATCGGTGCTCCGGGATGGCCACTATTGGCTTTCTGCACTCCATCCATCGATAAGGTGCGGATTGTGTCAATCGCGAGCCTGGTCAGATCGTTTGTTTTCATACTTTTATAATCAGTTGACGATATTGATTGCATTTGGTCACTTTGGAGCGGCAGAAAATCACCTCAAAATTCATCTGGCTATTAATCGGGAGACCATTTCTTTCAAGTCTGCAAACCTGCGAAAATATTTCTAATTATGGTAATGGATTATCATTCCGGCCGATGGTCCGGATCAGATACCATTTTCACAGAAGGAATTTTTGTTGATCATCATCAGATAGCCCGGGAATCATGTTCCCATTGGTATCAAAGCTTGATGACTTTGTTTCTTTTGTATAATTCCCATGCAAACAGCCAAATCAGCATGGTATAGGCGAGTGCCTGGATAAAGGAACCCAGGTAATTTCCAAACACCGGCTGAAAAAATTGGGCATAAAGCCAGCCATAAATTCTTTGATCACCGATTTGGATCAGGGCAAACGTCTTAATAAGGAGACCCGACAAGGCATAGGATGCAAGCGGATTCAGTCCAAAAACCCGAAAAATATAGGTCCACTTTTTCCATCCCCTGACGTCAATGAGCCAAAGCAAAAGGGCAAGAAGCAACATCGCCAGACCGGCGGTGAGTAAAACATAGGAACTGGACCAGATGGGTTTATTAATAGGAAAACCCAGACTTTGCCATGCATAAGCCAGCGCAATCAAGACGCCTCCACTGATCACCATATTGCGGATCTTACTCTGATTGTCAGGTTGTAACTGCATCATTTTTCCGGTCAGGAAACCAAGGATTACTGTTCCTACCGTTGGCAACGTCGATAAAATACCTTCGGGATCAAATGGAATTCCGTATCCGTGGTAGACGTGATTTTCGCCCAGCAGTTTTAAATCAATCAAACGTACCAGATTATTTTCCAGGGAAAGTGGGTCCGGACCACCAACTGAAAGTAATAATCCCCAGTAGCCCACGAGTATAATACCCAGGGAAAGATAAAGGTAGCGGATACTCAGGAATGCACACATCAAAGCTCCGAAACCATAAGCCAGGGCAATGCGCTGGAGTACGCCAAATATTCGTAATTCCGAAAGTGATTTATTGAAAAATGGATACCAGTTTAATAAGATACCTACCAGAAAAATTAAAGCGGTCCGGGTCAGGATCTTCCTGATCAGGGCACTTTGCTCAGTTTGATATTTCTGGAAAGAGTACGCCATCGATAAACCGACGATAAACACGAAAAAGGGGAATACCAGATCGGTCGGGGTCCAACCATCCCAGGTGGCATGCCGCAGTGGTGCATAGACATACTGCCAGCTACCGGGCGTGTTGACAACAATCATAAAGAAAATGGTCATCCCCCTAAGTACATCAATAGAGAGCAGTCTCTGTTGTTGCTGCATTTCAAATATTTTGATGAGTTTGATGCAATGTAGAAAAAAGGAGGAAAGAGACCTAACGAAACAAAAAAAGGACACCTTGCAGGATGTCCTTTTTTAAATCTATTTGCACTACGTTTTAACTACTTGCCGTTGTGTCAGGATTAGCAACCGTCTCGCCTTTTCTGGGACGGCCTCTTTTTTTGGCAGCGGGTTTGGTGGCTGCTGTTTCCGTGGCAGCGGCTTT